>DATECU010000186.1:0-15366 GCA_035286745.1 Vicinamibacteria bacterium
CGCATCCTTCAGGGAATCGCGGAGATCAACCAAGCCCCGGTGGTTCACCGCTGGCGCAACTTCACCGCCCTGGAAGCCGCCGAATGACTGTAGACCTATCACCGAAACGATATACTAGTTGGCGAAGCGACGCATCCGAACGTTGAGGATGAGGCCCAGGGACAGAAGCGAGGACAAGACCGAGGACCCGCCATAGCTCATGAGGGGCAGCGGCAGACCCTTGACGGGAACCAGGCCGGCCACCATGGCCACATTGTACACGACCTGGAAGGCCAGGGTCGCCGTGAGGCCGGCCACCACGAACGCCCCCACCCGATCCCGGGCCAGCAGGGCGGTCTCGAACGAGCGCCAGAGCACGAAGAGATAGAGCCCCAGCACCACCGCCACCCCCAGGAAGCCCGTCTCTTCCGCCAACACGGAGAAGATGAAGTCCGTTTGGCGCGCGGGCAGGTAGCCGAGCTGGCTCTGGCTTCCTTGCCGGTAGCCCTTGCCCAGAAAACCACCCGAACCCACCGCGATCTGAGACTGGTTCTTCTGCCAGCCGGCACCCTGCGGGTCTCGCCCCGGCTCCAGGAAGTTGTAGACCCGCTGTTTTTGGTAGGGCATGGCGGCGAACTGCCACCAGATGCCCCCGGTCACCACCATCACGGTGAGGAGGGCCAACACGGCCCGCATGCGCAGTCCGGCCAGGAAGGCCACCGCCAGGAACATGGGCACCAGGCACGCCGCGGTGCCGAGATCGGGTTCGGCGGCAATCAGCAGGATCACCAGCCCCACCGCAGCGCCGGGGGCAACCACGTCCCTGAGCCCCAACGTCTCGCGCCGGTACTCCGAGAACACCTTGGCCAGGAGCAGCGCCACCACCAGCTTGGCAAACTCGGAGGGCTGGACTTGGCCCAGTGGACCCATCAGGAACCAGCGGCGAGTGCCGGCGATGCGCGGCCCAAAGAGCAACACGCCGAGAAGGGCGGCCACGATCCCGACATAGAGCAGCGGCGAGCGATCGGCCAGCCGCCGGTAGTCCAGGGTCAGCGTGATGAGGAGCCCCAGGAGGCCCAGCCCCAGCGCGTAGAGCTGCCGGTTGTGGATCCCCGCAAAACGACCGCCGTGGGTGGCGCTCAAGATGGTCAGCACACCAATGCCGGAGAGCAAGAGCGCGGCCAGGAGCAGGCCCCAGTCGACGTTCAAGAGCAGCCGGCGGTCGATGGCCATGGCTACTCCCCGTCAGGTGGGATCGCGGGGGCCGCGGCCGGAGGGGACGGATTGGCCAATCCAAAGTAGCGAGCCAGGATGCGACCCGCCACCGGGGCCGCCGACTCGCTCCCGCTCCGCCCGTGCTCCACCAGCACGGCCATGGCGATCCGCGGCCGGTCGGCCGGTGCAAAGCAGAGAAACCAGCCGTGAGGTTGCAGCTCGGGGGCGGTCTTGTCGCGCTCCAGTCGCTCATGGGCCACCACCTGGGAGGAGCCGGTCTTGCCGGCCACCTCGAAACCAGGCAGTTGAGCCCTGCGGCCGGTGCCCTCCCGAACCACCGCCAGCATGGCAGCCCGCACGGTTTCCAGGGTTGCCGGCTTGAGATCGAGGCCTTGTCGGTCCTCGCCCGTGGGTTCCCCCCTCAGCAGATGGGGCCGCACCAGGTAGCCCCCGTTAGCCACCACGGCGGCGAGCCGGGCCATCTGCATGGGGGTCACCAGGACCTGACCCTGCCCGATGGCCACCGAGACCGTCTCTCCCGGAAACCAGGGCGTCTTCAGGACCCGGAGCTTCCACTCCGGGCTGGGGATGAGCCCGGAGACCTCGCCAGGCAGGTCGATGCCGGTGGCGCCCCCCAGGCCCAGCAGCTTAGCATAACGAGAGATGCGCTCGATCTCCAGGCGAACCCCCACCTGGTAGAAGTACACGTTACAGGAGAGGGCGATGGCGCGGGCCAAGTCCAGGGTCCCGTGACCGTCCGCCTTGTGGCAGCGGCGCAGGGTGCCGTAGACGTTCAAGTAGCCGGGGCAGTGGAAGCTGGTGGAGGCGCCAATCACACCCTCCTGCAGCGCCGCCAGCGCGGTCACCACTTTGAAGGTGCTCCCGGCCGGGTACTGGCCCTGGATGACCCGGTTGATGAGCGGCGTCTTGGGGTCCCGCACCAGGCTGGACCAGGTGCCGAGATCGATCCCGGCCGAGAACAGGTTGGGGTCGTAGGCTGGGCTTGAGACCATGCCCAAGACCTCCCCGGTCTGGGGATCCAGAGCCACCGCACTGCCCGCCAGCCCAGCCATCGCCTCTTCCATGGCGGCCTGCAGCCTCCCGTCCAGGGTGAGGGTGGCGGCGGGCCCATCGGTCGGCAGCTGGCGGCTGTCTTCCCGCACCTCCACTCCCCGGCTGTTCACGATCGCCCGCCGATAGCCGTCGCGGCCCATCAGCAACCGGTTGTAGTGAGCCTCGATGCCTGCCTGACCGACGATGCTGCCCGGGTCCACGCCTTCGAAGGCCTTCGACTCGAGCTGCTTCTCCGTGGCTTCTCCCACCCGCCCCAGCACGTGCGCCGCCGCCGCGCCCAGCGGATAGGACCGCAGAGGCACCACGTCCACACTGGCCTCCGGCAGTTCCAGCCGCCTGGCCTCGATCACCGCCACATCGGCCTCGCTGGCGTCGGCCTTCACCACCACCGAGCGGAAGCGTGGCCCGGTCAGCCGTTGTCTCGAAAGCTCCCGGCCCAGGCCCAGCAAGGAAGCCACCTGAAAGGCGGAGTGATCGAGGTCCTTGGCGTGCTCGGTCGAGAGCACGATGTTGAACGAGGAGCGGTTTTCCACCAGGATGCGGCCGTTGCGGTCGAAGATGGGGCCCCGGGATGCCGGGATCCGGACCTCCCGCTTGTGGTTGTTCTCGGCCAGCATCCGGTAGTAGCCGACCCTGACCACCTGCAGATACCAGAAGGCGGCCAGCAACAGCCCCAAGAGACCGGCCGTCCCCGATTGCAGGACGCTCACCCGTTGCTGGACCCCGCGCAGGTCCTCGTAGAGCCTCACCGGGGTCTCCGGCGGCTCTCGATCAGTCGATAGACGGCGACGCCAAGGGCGGCGTTGGCGAGGGCCCGGAGCAAGTGGCCCCAGAAGGGCAAGGGACTCAAGGTCACATCGAAGACGGAGGCGAAAGCACCCAGGACCAGCGCGTCGAGAAGCGTTGACCCGGCCAGCACCAGGGACCGGGGCCCGGCCTCGCTCAACTGAAAGCGAGCGCCCGCCCACCCCACCCCGTACGCGATCAGCAACTTGCTGAGCCCAGCCAGGCCGATGACTCGACCTCCGAAGTGCGCGTCCTGTACCCACCCGGCCGCCGCGGCCGCCAACATGCCGTGGCTTTCCCCCCCGGCGAGAGCGCAGGACACGACAACCACCAGGAAGGGGTCGAGGAATCGAGCGTAGGCCGGGAGCAACCAGCCCAGAGCGGATTGGAGCAGGAAGGCGCCGAGGATGGCGACGCCGGTTGAGAGCGCCCTCACCGCACGGCCTCCTCGAAGATCTCGGGCTCCGGCGTCTGGCGCACCACCATCACCACCTCCAGTCGGTCAAAGCCGGCTGAGGGCGTGACCAGGATCTCCTTGAACAGACCGGCGCCACGGCTTACCGAACGCACCCGTCCCACCATCAGGCCCTTGGGGTAGATGCGGTCCAGGCCGGAGGTGACGACCACGTCCTCCGGGACCACATCGGCCAGGGCCGGCACGTACTTCATGATCAAATCGCCGCTGGCGTCCCGGTCCGGACTGTCGGCCGAGGCGTCGGCGAAGCCCACCTGACCCAGCACGACCCCGGCCACCCGGCTCCTCTCGATGCGGACCCCCAAGCCGCTCTCGCGATCCAGCAGCAGCTGGACCTGGGCCACCTGGGGGCCCAGGCGGATCACCCGGCCCACTACCCCGGTCGCACTCAACACCGGGGCGTTCAAGGCCACCCCGTCGCGCTTGCCCTTGTTGATGGAGAGGGTCCGGTAGAAAGGAACCCCGTCTCTGGCCACCACCTCGGCCACCAGGGTCTCAAGCGGCAGTCCTTGCCTCAGTTCCAGCAGGTCCCGCAGCCGCTCGGCCTCCCCGGCGCGCTCCGACCGCTCTTGCAGCAACAGCTGGCTTTCCCGCAGCCGAGCCGTGAGGATCTGGTTCTCCTGCTGCACGCGCCGCAGGTTAACATAACGATTCCAGCTGTCGCGCACGGTCCGCCCGCTCCAGGCGACCGCGGTCTGCAGCGGCGAGAGCGCCGCGAAGACCACCCGCTCCAGCAGCGAGCCGCCGCCGCCACCGTCCACCTGGCGGCTGATGATCACCAGATGCAGGAGCAGAAGGAAACCCAGGAGCAAGCGGCTCCGGCGCGTCTCGACGGCCCTGGCGATCATGGCACCTGGTCGGCCCCTGGTCCCTAGTCCAAGCAGATCTTCCGAAGCAGATCGAAGTCGGAAAGCATCTTCCCGGTTCCCAGCACCACCGAGGACAGGGGATCCTCGGCCACCGATACTGGTAGGCCGGTCTCCTCACGCAGCAGCTTGTCCAGGTTCTTGAGCAGGCTGCCCCCGCCGGTGAGCACGATGCCCCGGTCCACGATGTCCGCCGACAGCTCGGGTGGGGTGCGCTCGAGGGCGACTCGTACCGCGTTCACGATGACGCTGATGGGCTCGGCCAGGGCCTCCCGGATCTCGGCGTCGGTGATGGTGAGGGTCTTGGGGATGCCCTCGATCAGATCGCGACCCTTGATCTCCATGGTCATCGGCTCGTCCAGCGGGAAGGCGCTGCCGATCTCCAGCTTGATCTGTTCCGAAGTGCGCTCCCCGATCAGCAGGTTGTACTTCTTCTTGATGTACTGGATCACCGCTTCGTCCATCTCGTTGCCGGCCACCCGCACCGACTTGCTGTAGACGATGCCCGCCAGCGAGATGACCGCGATGTCGGTGGTGCCGCCCCCGATGTCCACCACCATGTTCCCGGAGGGCTCGGTGATGGGCAGCCCGGCGCCGATGGCGGCCGCCATGGCCTGGTCCACCAGGTACACCTCGGACGCCTTGGCTTTGAGCGCCGAGTCCTTGACCGCGCGCTTCTCGACCTGGGTCACCTCCGAGGGGATGCCGATCACGATTCGGGGCCGCACCATGGTGTTGCGGTTGTGCGCCTTGCGAATGAAGTGAGACAGCATCTTCTCGGTGATCTCGAAGTCGGCGATCACCCCGTCCTTCATGGGCCGGATGGCGACGATGTTGCCGGGCGTGCGCCCCAGCATCTCCTTGGCGTCCTTGCCCACCGCCTCGACCTTCCCGGTGACCCGGTTGACGGCAACGATCGACGGTTCAGAGACCACGATGCCCTTGTTCTTGGCGTAGACCAGGGTGTTGGCGGTACCCAGGTCGATGGCGAGGTCCGAGGAAAGGAAGCTCAGGTTGGCAATCGAGCGCAGGTTCATGAGGATTTCGCTCCGCGAAATCCAAAAGCGCCGCTCTGCGGTGCGACAGGTTGGGGTTTCATGTCGTTCTCTCGTCCGTTTCTCTTCGGGTTGGAGGCGAGTGCAGCGCCAGGACCTTGCGCCAGCTAGCCCTTCGCGAGTTTCCTAGACCGCCACCTCGATGCCGTTCTTATCGCGCTCCTTGACCCGGTACATGGCCTGGTCCGCCTTCTGAATCAGGCCCTCCGGGGTCAAGGCGTGGTCGGGGTAGGAGGCGATCCCGAAAGACGCCGAGATCCGGGCCTCCAGCCCCTGGTCTTTGAGGAAGGCATGGCCTTCGATCGACTTGCGGATGCGCTCGGCGATGACCAGGGCGCCGGAGGCCGGGGTCTCCGGAAGCACGGTGACGAACTCGTCACCGCCGTAGCGGGCCAGGATGTCGGATTCTCGCACCGCCTCCCCCAGGATGGCGCCCACCTCGGTCAGCGTCCGCGAGCCCGCCAGATGGCCGTACTGGTCGTTGACGCCCTTGAACCCGTCCAAGTCCAGGAAGATCACGGAGAGCGGGATACCGTGGCGCTTGCAGCGCTTGATCTCGCGCGACAGGTACAGGTTCAGGTAGCGGGAGTTGAACAGCTTGGTGAGGTCGTCGGTGATGGTGAGCTGTTCGGTGCGCTGAAACAGGATGGCGTTCTCGATGGCGATGGCGCAAGGCTCCACCAGGGTCAGCAGCAGGTCGAGGTCGGTCTTGCTGAACTTGCCCCCCAGGCGGTTGATGACCTGAACCACGCCGATGGTGCGGCCCCGGGAGATCAGGGGAGCGCACAGGATGGAGCGGGTCTTGAAGTGGGTCTCGGAGTCGAAGCGGGAGGCAAAGCGCGGGTCCTTGGAGGTGTCGTTGACGATGGTGGGCTTGCCGGTCTGGGCCACCCAGCCGGCGATCCCTTCGCCGATCTTGACCCGGAAGGTGGCCACGTCCTTGCCCTTCTCACCTAACGCCAGCTCGAAGCTCAACTCCTTGCGCTCCTCGTCCACCATCAGCATGGACCAGGCCTCCGAGGGGATGAGCTGCTGGATCTTGGCCATGATGGCGTCGATGACCTTGCGCGGCTCCAGGATGGAGTTGGCGGTCTTCACGATGTCGGTCAGGATGGCCAGGCGTTCGGTGGTCTTGCGCAGCTGGTCGCCCATGACCCTGGGGTTGGGCTTGACGGCGCCCCGCGCCGCCTCGAGACGAGCCACGATCTCTCCGGCCGCCGGCTCGCCCTCGCGCCAGGAGGTCAGGTGGAAATCGAAACCGAGACGGGCAGATCGCTTCACCATCTCGGCACTCGAGCGCAGGGAGAGGCTGCCCACCGGCAGTCCGGGGAAGGCCTCTCGCAGCCCCGCCAGGCCCGCGGCCTTGCCGCTTCTGGAGATCTCCAAGAGCGCCCCCTCGACGCCGCTGAGATCCGGGGCACTCCGCTTGCCGGAAGCGAGCGGGGGCAGGAACTCGAGAGCCACCGGCCGGCCGGCCCTCCGAAGATTGCGCCGGAGGGCCGCTCCGCAGAAGACCGCCACCCGCATCATGGTTCCGCTAGAAGCCAAGCACGACCGAGCGCCTGACCTCGTTGATTCCGCCGTTCAAGCCGGTGGCTCTGAGCACCACCGTCTGGGTCCCCGGCTTGATCTCGAGGGTCACGAACTCGTTGAAGGAACCGTCGGCTTGCACGTCGGCGCGCTGTCCGTTGATGGTGATGGTGGCCCCGGACTCGGTGCGGCCCTTGACCTGGAGGATGTTGGCCCTGACGTCGAAAGCATCGATGACCAAGGGGGGCTGCCTGGAGGCGGCGGCGCCGCCCGGCGGGCGGTTGACCGCGAAGCGCCAGGACTCGGAGTAGGCCCCCTCGGCTCCTTCCTTGTCAACGGCCGCCACCCGCCAGAAGTACTTGCCGGCGTCCAGGCCCTGAACCTCCACCGAGGTTTCCTTGAGCACAGAATCGACCTGGGGTCGATTGAAGTAAGCGCTGTAGTCGAGCATCACGTGGTACTGGGTCGCCCCCGGCACCGGCTTCCAGATGAGCAGGGTGGTGGAGCGGGCGGGATCGACGTAGGTGATCTCGGTTTGGTGGGGTGGCGACAGCAACACCGGCACCGTGGGCAGCGTGATCTTGGCGGTGGCCTTGCCGGCCTGGTCCACCTTGACCGCCTCGTTGGCACCCAGATCGAACTTGTCGCCGGCCTTGGTCTCCACCCGCGAGGAACCTTGCCACACCCGCATCTCGCTGTCGCCCGACTGGGCGACCCGCACTCCGCCACCCGTCATCTCCCCGGCGGTGGCGCGTACGGTAGGCGTCGAGATCTCGGTGGCGCTGCCGGGCACGTTCTTCTTGACGGTCTGGAAGTTCACCTCTCCGGAGGAGATGTGCCACGCCACCCGCCGCCGCTTGGTGGAGGGGTCTTCCGTGGTCTCCTCGATGGTGATCAAGCTGTCGGGCCGCACATGCACCACGGTGCCGTCGAAGAAGGCGATCTCGGCGGTGGAACCGTTCCCGGTGCGCACCAGATCGCTCTTGCGCAGCACCATGTTGGCGTCGGCGCTCACCCACTCGAAAGTGCCTACCGCTTTCACCTTGACCGCACCCTCCAGGCTCTTGAAGCGGGCGGTGGTGGTGGGGGGCGGGGCGTCGGTCACCACCGGCTTCGGAGCCACTACGCGGTGGGTGTAGTAGTAAAAACCGAAGGCGGCCAGCACCACCACCAGCCCCGCGGCCGCGTAGAGGGTTCGATAGGAAATGGTGAACCAGTCGATCAGGTCGTCGTCGCTTCGGGGTGGCTTGTTGTCTCGTGCCATGCTCGCCTCTACGCCGGCCTTGAGAATCCGCTCCGTTCCTCCGAATCCCTTTAGTCCAAGCGACTTAGCTGACCGCGAATTATAGACGATGGGGGCTTGAGTCGCAAACCGGAAGCACAGGGGAGCGCCTTACCCTTGCCAGGCGGGCCGGCTCTAGCTAGAATCGCCCGTTTCGCGAGCCCTTGCGACGGGGCTCGACCGGAGAGTCCCCATGGCTTTGGGCTTCATGCGGCGCCACCGCCGCTGGCTGTACGTTTTCCTCTGGGTCGTGATTGCGGCCTTCATCATCCTCTACATCCCTGCCTTCCAGGGCCCCGACGCCGGCAGCCCCGGTGACGTCTACGCCGAGGTAGGAGGTCAGACGATCACGGTGGGCGAGTTCCAGAAGACCTTGGACGCCCAGCGCCGCCGGCTGGAGCAGCTCTACCCGGGGCGTCTCGACGCCGCCACCCTGGAGCAACTGGGCCTCGAAGAGCAGACGCTCTCCTCCTTGGTGGAGGAGAGGTTGCTCAGCCTGGAGGCCGAGCGCCTCGGGATCCAGGTCGACGACGAGACCCTGGCGAGCCACATCGCGCGCGCGCCCGAGCTGCAGCGCGACGGTCGATTCGTGGGCGCCGCCGAGATCAAGCGCCGACTGGAGCTTTCGGGGTTGAGCCAACAGGAGTTCGAAGAGAGCTTCCGCTCTAGGCTTCGGGCCGAGCGCCTCCAGGCCCTGGTGACCGATGGCCTGAACGCCACCACGGCCGAGGCCGAGACCGAGTTCCGGCGCCGAAACGAGCAGGTGAAGGCCGAATACGTCCTGGTGCCGGCTGAGCGCTTCAAGGGCCAGGAGCAGGCCACCGAGGATGAGGTTCGCGCCCGCTTCGAAGCCAAGAAGGAAGCCTATCGGCTGCCGGAGAAGCGGGTGGTGTCCTACCTGCTCCTGGATCCCGCCAGCCTGGAGTCGCGGGTGGCGGTGACCGAGCCGGAGCTCTCGACCTACTACCAGGAGCACAGCGAGGAGTACAAGGAGGAGGAGCAGGTCTGCGCCAGCCACATTCTGATCAAGGTCAAGGCGACCCCGGAGGCCAAGGAGGGCCACTCCGAGGATGAGGCTCGCAAGCTGGCGCAAGGGGCGCTAGATCAGCTCACCGCCGGCGCCGACTTCGCGAGCCTGGCCAAGAAGATCTCCGAGGATCAGGGCTCTGCACCCAACGGCGGTGATCTCAGCTGCTTCGGCCGCGGTCGCATGCTGCCCGAGTTCGAGAACGCGGCCTTCGACCTGAAGCCGGGAGCGATCGCAGGCCCGGTCAAGACCGCCTACGGATACCACCTGATACGGGTCAGCGCGCGCCGAGAGGAGCGGATCCCCGCCCTGAACGAGCTCAAGGAGCGGATTCGGCAGCTGGTGCTGGCTCGCCGAGCCAGGGCCCTGGCCCAAGAGAAGATGCAGGCGGTGGCCACCGCCCTGCGGCGGGGACGCGGGATCGAAGAGGTGGCTCAGGAGCAGGGACTCACGGCCCAGAAGAGTCAGGCCTTCTCCAGGAGCGAGCGGGTGCCGCCTCTGGACTCTCCGCAACTGGTGAGCCGGGCCTTCGAGATCAAGAAGGGGGAGGTCGTCAAGGAGGCGTTCTCCACCCCCCGCGGCTACGTCTTCATCGCGGTGGCCGAGATTCAGGAGACCCGGTTGCCCGCGCTTGCCGAGGCCCAAGACCAGGTCAAGGCCGAGCTGATCGAGGAGAAGGCGATGAAGAAGGCCGCCGCCACCGCGGCCGAGATCAGGGCCAAGGCGGAGAAGGACGGCCTGGAAAAGGCCTCGGCCGCGGCGGGCCTGGTGCGCAAGGAGACCCCGAGCCTTCTGGGTCGTGGGAGTCCGCTGGGCGACCTGGGCTCGAGCCTGGCCCTCGATGAAGCGGCCTTTGCACTCCCGGAGAAGACCCTGTCGGCGCCGGTGCCGGTCGGCGGAGGCTACGCGATCCTCAGGGTGCTGGAGCGCAAGCCGTTCGATGCCGCAGCTTTCGCCAAGGAAAAAGACAGCCTGCTGGCCTCGCTGCGCGAGCAGCGGCGCGAGCAGTTCTTCCGTGCCTACATGAACCAGGTGCGCGCCCGCTATCCGGTCGAGCGGCGAGCACCCCTCTCCCGACCGGTGGCCTGAGCCATGCACGTCGAGATCCGAAAGGCCGGTGACGTGGTCGTGGTCGACCTCAAGGGCAAGCTGACCGCAGGACTGGGCGATCAGATCCTGCGCGAAACCCTCGATGAACTGTTAGGCGAGGACTGGAAGAAGATCCTGCTCAACCTGTCCGAGGTGAGCTTCATGGACAGCGCAGGCGTTGGCGAGCTGGTGGCGGGGCTGCGCACAGCCAGGAACTTGGGGGCGAGCTTGAAGCTGCTCAACACCAACGAACGGATCCACTCCACCCTCTACATCGCCCGACTGCTCCCGATCTTCGAGGTGTTTCGCAGCCAGGACGAGGCGCTCGCCACCTTCGTCTGACGTCGCCTCACTCCTCCTCGCCGGCCAGCGCCACGTTCACCGGGTCGTTGGAGACCACCTTGAGCTCCACCGAACACTCCGGGCAGTTCATGGTCTCGCCCACATCCACGTCGTAGCCGTCGAGTTCCAGGTCCGACTCGCATTCCGGACAACGGGTCATGCCTCACCTCCTGCGTGCCACCACGTACCCTGCCAAGTCCCTCAGCGGAGCGGCTCGAGCCCCGAAGCCGGTCAGCGCTTGCTGGCTCACCACCACCAGCTCCCGAGCCAACTGGCGGGCGCCTTCCGTCCCCGAGAAGGACACGAAGGTGGTCTTCTTGGCGTCCTGACCCAGGTCCTTGCCGACATCGACACCGCCCTCGACGTCGATCAAGTCGTCGACGATCTGGAAGGCCAGGCCCAGGTTCTTCGCGTAGGCCTTGACGGCCTGGGTCTCCCAGGCGCCGGCCCTGGCGGCGGCCGCCCCCACCGCGGCGGCGGTCATGAAGAGGACGCCGGTCTTGCGGCTGTGAATGAACTCGAGAGTGGGGAAATCGATAGGCCGGTCGGTCATCGCCAAGTCCATGGCCTGCCCGGCGATCATCCCGCCGCGGCCCACCGCCCGGGCCAAGTCCTTGGCGATCGCGGAGCGAGCCGCTGCCTCGGGTGCCCCAGCCCAGCCCCCGGCCAGAATCTCGTAGGCGTCGCTGAGCAGCGCGAAGGCGGCCAGGATGGCCGTGGCTTCTCCGTGGCGGACGTGGCAAGCCGGACGGCCCCTCCGGGTCTTGGCGTCGTCCATGGAGGGCAGGTCGTCGAGGATCAGGCTCGCGGTATGCACCATCTCCACCGCGCAGGCGGCCGGGAGCACGGCGCCAGGGTCGCCGTGCAGGATCTCCGCCACCAGCAGCGAGAGGATCGGTCGCAGTCGTTTGGCGGGTGCGAAAAGGCTGTCCTCGATAGCCCGGTCCACCGCCGGGGCTTCACCGGGGGCGACCAGGCGGCGCAGCGCCTCCTCCACCAGGAGACGCTTCTCCTCCAAGGTGGCCTCGAGGGCGACAAAGTCGGGCGCGGGCTCGGTGGCGGGGGTCAAGGCAGCGGCTCCGGCCGCCATCTTAAACCGAAGCGGCTCGCGCGGCGGCTCTCACCGCGATGATAGAATCCGCCGCGAAATGGACTATAAAGACGCGGGGGTCGACATCCCCGCAGCCGAAGCCGCCAAGACCCGGATCAAGGCCCTCGCCCAGGCGACCTTCAGCCCATCGGTGCTGACCGAGATTGGCGCTTTCGGCGGGATGTTCCGGGCCGACTTCGCGAGCTACCAAGAGCCGGTGCTGGTCGCCTCCACCGACGGCGTGGGCACCAAGATCCAGGTCGCCATCGCCGCCGGCGTTCACGACACGGTGGGCTACGATCTGGTGGCCCACTGCGTAGACGACATCCTGGTGCAGGGCGCGCAGCCTCTCTTCTTCATGGACTACATCGCGGTGGGCAAGATGGACCCCGACCGCATCGAAGCCATCGTCCGCGGCTTCGCGCGGGCCTGCTCCGAGTTCGGGTGTCCGCTCATCGGCGGCGAGACCGCGGAGATGCCCGGGACCTATGCCGCCCACGACTACGATCTGGCGGGCTTCATCGTGGGTGTGGTCGACAAGAAGAAGGCCCTCCCCCAGGGAGTGCGGGAGGGGGACCTACTCTTGGGCCTGCCCTCGGCCGGGCTCCACACCAACGGCTACAGCCTGGCGCGCCGAGTTCTCTTCGAGGTCCAGGGCTTTCGGATCGACACCTCTCTCGATACTCTGGGGTGCACGGTCGGTGACGCCCTGCTGGCACCCCACCGGAGCTACCTAGCCGCGCTCGACCCCTTGCTGGCCAGGGGGAAGATCCGGGCCCTGGCCCACATTACCGGGGGAGGCTTTCCCGGCAACATCCCCCGGGTCCTGCCCGTTGGCCTGGCCGCCCGCATCCGAGCCGACGCCTGGCCGGTCCCGCCGCTCTTCACCCTGATCCAAGAGGCGGGTTCGGTCAGCGATGAGGAGATGTTCCGCACCTTCAACATGGGAATCGGCATGGTGCTGGTGGTGAGCCCCCAGGACCTTCACGACGTCGAGCACTCCCTGGAGCGTCGGGGAGAAAGCTCTTTTCTCCTGGGCTCGCTGGTGCCGGGCTCGGGCGTGATCTTCGAGTGACGGCGATCGGGGTCCTGGCCAGCGGCCGCGGCTCCAACCTTCAGGCGTTGATCGAGGCCGCCGCCGCAGGGGCGTTAGGTGGTCGGATCGCCGTGGTGTTGAGCAACCTGGAGAGCGCACCGGCCCTGGACCGCGCCCGCCGGGCCGGCATACCCGCCGTGTTCCGAGATCATCGGGGCCGGCGGCGGGAGGACTTCGACCAGGAACTGGTGGGGGTTCTCCAGCACCACCAGGTGGAGCTGGTCTGCTTGGCGGGCTACCTGCGGATCCTCTCTCCGGTCTTCATCCGCGCCTTCCCTGGCCGGATCTTGAACGTCCACCCGTCGCTCCTGCCCGCCTTTCCCGGCCTGGAGGCCCCGCGCCAAGCCTGGGAGCACGGAGCCAAGGTGAGCGGGGCCACCGTCCACCTGGTCGACGAGGACCTGGACTCGGGGCCCATTGTGTTGCAGGAGGTGGTGCCGGTGCTCGATGCCGACACGCCCGAGACTCTGGCCCGCAGGATCCTGACCGTCGAGCACCGCCTCTACCCCCAGGCGGTGCGACTGCTGCTCGAGGGCCAGCTTCGATTCGAGGGCCGGCGGGTCCTGGCGGCGGAGGCCTCCCGGTGACGCCAGACCAAGCTCTCGTCTACCTCACCAAGGGTTGCGTCGACGTGGTCACGGTGGAGGCTCTGCGCGCCAAGCTCGGGGCCGGCCGCCCGCTCACCGTCAAGGTCGGCTTCGATCCCACCGCCCCCGACATCCATCTTGGCCATACGGTCCTGATTCGCAAGATGAAGCACTTCCAGGACTTGGGCCACCGGGTGATCTTCGTGATCGGGGACTTCACCGGCATGATCGGCGACCCCAGCGGCAAGTCGAAGACGCGCCCCCCGCTGTCCCGCCAGGACATCGAGCAGAACGCCGAGACCTACAAGACGCAGGTCTTCAAGATCCTCGACCCGGCGAAGACAGACGTGCGCTTCAACCGAGAATGGCTGGGCGCCCTCGGCTCCGACGGCTTGGTCCGGCTCGCCGCCACCTACAACGTCGCCCGCATGCTGGAGCGCCGTGATTTCCGCCAGCGCTACGAGGCCGGGCAGTCGATATCGGTCCACGAGTTCCTGTACCCGTTGGCGCAGGCCTACGACTCGGTCGCGCTCAAAGCCGACGTCGAGCTCGGCGGCACCGACCAACTCTTCAACCTGAACGTCGGGCGCGACATCATGCCGAGCTACGGTCTTGAGCCGCAGGTCGTCATGACCACGCCCCTGCTCGAGGGTTTGGACGGGGTCGAGAAGATGTCCAAGAGCCTCGGCAACTACGTGGGCGTCACCGAAGCCCCCGCTGAGATGTACGCCAAGCTTCTTTCCATCTCCGACACCCTGATGTGGCGCTACTACACCCTGCTGACCGACCTGACCCCGGCGGAGATCGAGGCCGAGCAGGCCATCGGCCGGCCCATGGCCTCCAAGCTGGCCCTGGCGCGCAGCATCGTGGCCGATTTCCACGGCGCGGCGGCCGGCCAGGCTGCCGAGGCCGAATGGAGACGGGTTCACCAGCAGCACCAAACGCCTACCGGGATTCCGGAGGTGCCGCTCCCGCCCGGCCGCTACAAGCCCCGGGACCTGTTGGCCGCCCACGGCCTGGCTCGGTCGAAGAGCGACGCCGAACGCCTGCTCCGCCAGCGTGCGGTCAAGCGGGACGGCGCCGTGCTGGAGGCGGGGGCCGACATCGTCGCCGAGGCGGGCAGCTTCGTGCTCTCGGTGGGCCCCACCCGCTTCTTGCGCTTCCTGGTTCCGGGAGACCCTGGCGACCCTACCCGGGCTTGACAAGCCGCCGGCGCCGAAGTACATTTCTCTTCTGCCGGGGGCGTTCAGCAGGGGCACGGAGCAGCGGTCGTTCCACCCAGTCGCACCTCCCGAAACAAAGACCAGAGAGGGCCTTGACAAGCCCGGCCGGCTTCGGTATTCTGGTCGAGTCCCCTGAAGAGGGGTGGCTCTTTGAAAACTAGGTAGTGCAAGACGTTTCTTGAAGCGAGGTTCAGCTCAAGGACCAATCGTATCTTCGGTTCACGGGCCCCGCCGACGGGTGGCAACACCCTTCCCCGGTGGCTCAGATTTTAACTGGAGAGTTTGATCCTGGCTCAGAATCAACGCTGGCGGCGTGCCTAACACATGCAAGTCGAGCGCGAAAGGGGGGCAACCCCCAAGTAGAGCGGCGAACGGGTGAGTAACGCGTGGGTAATCTACCCTTGAGTGGGGAATAACACCGGGAAACTGGTGCTAATACCGCATGACATCCCTGGGCCTTCGGGTCTGGAGATCAAAGCTGGGGACCGAAAGGCCTAGCGCTAAAGGAGGAGCCCGCGTCCGATTAGCTAGTTGGCGGGGTAACGGCCCACCAAGGCGACGATCGGTAGCCGGCCTGAGAGGGCGGACGGCCACACTGGGACTGAGACACGGCCCAGACTCCTACGGGAGGCAGCAGTGGGGAATTTTTC
>DATECU010000187.1:0-8834 GCA_035286745.1 Vicinamibacteria bacterium
CCGCGGAGGGCCAACCCTCCGCGCCAGCCTCGACGAAGGCCCAGCTTGAGGTTCACCTCAGCGCGCGGGCGAGGGTGCGGGCTTGCCGAACTCGAACTGCACCTTGGGCGCCTGCTCGGCCCCCGCCTGAGCCTTGAAGTAGGCCTTCTCCCCGAAGCCCATCATCGAAGCGAAGATGCGCGCGGGGAGCCGAAGCCGTTTGGTGTTGTAGGCTTGAGCCGCCTCGTTGTAGCGCATGCGCTCGACGGTGATCCGGTTCTCCGTGCCCTCGAGCTGAACTTGCAGGTCGCGGAAGTTCTGGTTGGCCTTGAGCTCCGGATAGCGCTCCACCACCACCATCAGGCGGGAGAGCGCGCTGGACAGGCCGGCGTGGGCCTGGTCGAACTTGGCGAACGCTGAAGGATCGTTGGGCAGGTTACCGAGATTCACCTGCATGCGGCCCACGCTGGCCCGTGCTTCGGTCACCGCCTCCAGCGTCGACTTCTCGAAGTTGGCGGCGCCCTGCACCGTGGCCACCAAGTTGGGGATGAGGTCGGCACGGCGCTGGTAGACGTTCTCGACCTGCGCCCACTGGGCGTTCACGCCTTGATCCAGGCCCACCAGGCTGTTGTAGCTTCCCAGGGCCACCAAGCCGCCGACCAGAAGTACCACCACCAGGATTCCCAGACAGCCGAGTCCGATCCACTTGCCCATCGACCTTCCTCCTGTACCCGATCCCCTCGATGATAGCCGAAAGCGCGGCCCTTCCGGCGTAGAATCGCCCTGGTCCTCCTGAGGAGACGCCATGCCCCGACCCGCCGCTCGCCGAACCGCCGAAAAGCTCCCCGCACCTACCGCCATCAAACGAATCGCCCTCAACACCGGGGGCGGCGACGCCCCAGGTCTGAACGCCGTGATCCGGGCCGCCGTGGTCTCGGCCATCAACCGCGGTTGGGAGTGCCTCGGCATCCGCGAGGGTTACAACGGCCTGCTCATGCCCAAGCAGTACCGTGACGGGGGCCTCATCCGCCTGACCCGGGACCGGGTCCGGGGCATCACCCACCTGGGCGGCACCATGCTGGGTACCACCAACCGCGGCAACCCGCTCAAGTACCCGACGGTGATGAAGGACGGGCGGATCGTCGAGCGGGATCGTTCCGGCGAGATCGTCGCCGCCTTCAAGAAGCACCGCATCGACGCCCTGATCGCCATTGGTGGCGACGGCTCGCTCTCCATCGCCGGCGTGCTCGCCCAGCAAGGCCTCAAGGTGGTGGGGGTTCCCAAGACCATCGACAACGACCTGGACGAGACGGTGATCACCTTCGGCTTCGACACCGCCGTCTCCTTCGCCACCGAGTGCCTGGATCGCCTGCGCTCGACCGCGGAAGCCCACCGGCGGGTCATGGTGGTCGAGGTGATGGGGCGTTATGCGGGCTGGATCGCCCTCAACACCGGGGTCTCCGGCGCCGCCGACGCCATCCTGATCCCGGAGATCGCCTACGATCTGGGGAAGGTGGCGGCGGCCATCCGCGACCGCGAGCGCCGGGGCCGCCACTTCTCGATCGTGGTGGTGGCCGAGGGCGCGCACCCCAAGGGCGGCGAGCTTTCGGTGGTGGAGAAGCGGATCGGAGCCGCCGAACGGCTGGGGGGCGTGGGCGAGAAGGTGGCGAAGGGCCTGGAGCCGCTCACCGGCAAGGAGACCCGCCACGTGGTGCTGGGCCACCTGCTCCGCGGTGGCAGCCCCACCACCTTCGATCGCCTGCTGGCGCTCCGCTTCGGTTCGGCCGCGGTCCGGGCCCTGGCCGAGGGCCGCTCCGGGGTGATGGTGGCCCTGGATCCGCCCACGGTGCGTTATGTGCCGCTGGAGAAGGCCACCCACCGCATGAAGACGGTGCCCCTCGACGCCGACACCGTCCTGACCGCCCGCGAGCTGGGGATCTGCCTGGGGGACTGAGCCCGGATCGCCTGCAGCAACCACGCAGGCACCGAGAGCAAGTCCCGGGTTGCGTGCCTTGACAGCATGGCATACCGCGATCATGCTCATCGCATGAGTACGCGGCTCCAAGTCGTGCTGGATCAGGCAGAGCTCCGTGAGATCCAGCGGGCGGCGCGCCGGGACCGGCTCACCGTTTCGGAATGGGTTCGCCGTTGCCTGCGCGAGGCACGCCGGCGCCAGCCGGCGCGCGACGCCGACCGCAAACTGCAGGCCATCCGAGCGGCGGTGCGGCACGCCTATCCGACGGCCGATGTCGAGCGGATGCTGGCCGAGATCGAGAGCGGCTACCTGGGCCCGGCTTCGTGATCTTCGTCGACTCCAACGTCCCGATGTATCTCGTCGGGGCGCCGCATCCCCACAAAGTCGACTCGCAGCGGCTTCTGGAGCGCTGCCTGGCGGAGCAGGAGCGGCTGCTGACGGACGTCGAGGTGCTACAGGAGGTCCTGCACCGGTACGCGGCGATCGGCTGCCGGGACGCCATCGCCCCAGCCTTCGAAGCGCTGCTCTCCGTCGTCGACGAGGTGTTCCCAATCGAGCTGGTGGATGTCGAGCGGGCCCGCGGCATCCTCCTTGCCGCGCCACAGCTCTCGGCTCGAGACGCGATCCACGCTGCCGTGATGGAGCGGCGCGGCATCTCGACCATTCTCACCTTCGACATCGGCTTCGACCTGTTGCCCGGTGTCAAGCGCATCAGCTGACACCCGGCTGACGCCAGAAGCAACCGCCGACCCAGGGGAACGCGTGCGACCGCGACCACGTTGCTCTCTCGTGCCTCTGCGTCTCTTGTGATTGCGCTGCCGTTCAGCGCGGGCTGATGGCGCTGAAGGGGACGTCCAGGATCGGGTACTCCCGCCAGTCCCGGTAGTTGAAGTGCCACCATTCGTTGGGCTCGACGGCGAACCCCTCCTTCTCCATCGCGGCGCGGAGCAGGTCGCGGGCCGCGCGTTGCTCCGGCGCGCCCCCGGCGTAGTTGGGCGAGGCTCGCTGGGTCATGTCGTCGTACCCGCTCGGCATCTCAACCTCGTGTCCGGTTCGCAGGTGGTAGAGGGTGAGGTCCACGGCGCAGCCGCGGTTGTGCTTCGAGCCCTTGGCGGGGTTGGCCACGAAGTCCCGCTTCTTCCGGGGCACCACCTCCCAGAACAGCTTGGTCACCGACCAAGGGCGGTAGCCGTCGTAGATCAAGAGACCGTAGCCCTGCTCCGAGAGCGCCCGGTGGGCGCGCAGCAGAGCCTCGGCGGCGGGCCGCTGCAGGAAAGCGCGGGCCTCGGCGTACACCGGACGGCCCACGAAGTTCCGGGAGGTCGCGTAACGAATGTCGAGGCGGATGCCGGGGTCGAGGCGGGTGAGCTCCACCAAGTCGGCCTGGCGGAAGACCCCCTCCTCGCGAGGAGGGGTTGCCGCCTGGGGGTGGGCGACGGCCGCCGACAGGGCGAGAACGGCGACAAGCAGGGCCGGCTGCATGGGTCAGTTGCCCTTGCTCGGTCCGGCCGGCGCCGGCAGGCTGAAGGTCGCGGGGTCGAAGCCGCCGAGCTTCTCGCCGGGCTGGACGGGGGTGACGGCGGTGGGAGCCGCGGGCTCGGCGGGGGCGGGAGTCGAGCACTTCCCGGCGATCGGCAGGCTCTTGGCCACCGCCCGCGAGGGTTCAAAGTCGCTGTCCACGGCTTCCAGGTAATACTCGATGCTCTTGGTCCCCTTCTGGGGCGCGGGGAGGCTGACGCAGTAGCGCGCGCCGTCGAAGGTCATCTCGGCCGCGAAATAGGGCTTGGCCCCCCGGGCGCGAAACAGAACCCGCACCTTGGCCACACCGCGATCGTCGAAGACGCGGGCACAGACTCGAGGCCGGGATCCGGGTTTGGCGCAGGTGGCGGTCTCATCCGTGATGTCGGGCGGGTTGTTGGCCGGTTCCTGGAACGCCAGCCGAAGCGCCAGCAGGGCGAAGGGGGCGATCATCGGCGCGCCTGCAAGGAACCGGTGAGCACGGTGCCGTCAGCCAGCACCACCCGTAGGGTGGTCTTCCAGTCGGTGCCCGGGTCGAGCCGCCAGGCGTCCCGGCTCTCGAGCAAGAGCGCCTTGCCCCTCGGCTGGGCCAGCTTGGTCTGGGGCTCGATCTTGCCGCCGGTGGTCGCTCCCTGGCCGACCACGGTCTGAACCAGAGCGTCGCTCACGTGCAGCGGGCTCGCGGTCTGGTTTTCCAGGTAGTAGCGAACCGTCATTGCCTCGCCCTTCTTCACCTGCGAGGGCTCGGCCTCGATCACGATCTTGGCCTTGAGCGGCGCCGCTTCGGCCTTCTTGATGATGACGCCGGGCGGCGCTTCGCCCATGCCGGGCGGTGCGTTGATTACGTTAGGTGTGACGCCGGTGACGGTGGTCCCCGACAGCACGAAGGACGTTAGCGAGCGGCGTGCCTTGAGCCTGGCCTCGCCGCCAATCGCCTCGGCCAGGGCCTCCCGGGCCTCGCCGCTGGTGGGATCGCCCTGGACCACCCGGGTCAGCTCCTGGACACCGCGAGCGTAAAGGTCGAGCGATTCCTCGGCTTCGGCCTGGGCCACGGTGCGGCGCGCTCGCTCCAAGGCCAGGCCGGTGAGCTGGGCCTGCCAGCGCAGGCGCCGCTCCGCCAGGCCGGGGTCGCCGGGCCGCCTCCGCTCGAGGTCCATCAGACGGCCGAGGGCCGCCTCCGGGTTGTCTCGCGCCAGTTGGTCCAGCGTCCTCAGATCCACGCCATCTCCCGGCGCGGTGTGCGGCCTGGGGGTGACCGAGGTCGCCGGAGACACAGACGGACCGGAGGCCAGGGGCGAGGCCGACGGCAAAGCCATCGTGCTGTCGGGTGTCGAGGGCGCGGGTGTCGAGGCCGGCGGGGCATCGACCACTTTCACCGGCGGGCGCCGATTGACCCAAACCAGCCCGCCCGCGGCCAGGCCTGCGGCCGCCAGGCCCAGCCCCCATCCCAGTCGGCCGGGTCGTCGGACCGGGCCAGGCGGTTGCGGCTGCGGGGCCTCGGCTGGCGGCACCGAAGCGGGGGGCAATGCGACCGGCAACGCCACCGAGACGGCCGTGGGAGGGGCCGCCAGGCGGACGGTGCCCGCGGGCATTGGCGTTAGGCTCTCGAGGGGAACCACGGTGGCGGGGGCCGCCGGGGACGCGGAGGTGACCGGGACCGCGGCCGGCACCGCGGTGACGGCGCCGGTCACCGATGCGGGCGAGGGCGGCGCCGCCGGGGCTGCCGGAGAGAGCTGAGCGAACGCAGCGGCGCGAGCCAGGCGCAGGGCCTCGCCCAGGTCGCTCGCCGAGCCGTAGCGGTCGGCGGCGTCCTTGGCCATGGCCTTGCGCAGCACCGGCACCACCGGCTCCGGAATGCCGCGGGCCCGCTCGCCTTCGAGGGGGGGCGGCTCCTGGAGCTGCTTCATGATGGTGGCGATCGCGGTGTCGCCCTTGAAGGGGAGCTGGCCGGTGAACAGCTCGAAGACCACGATGCCCAGGGCGTAGACGTCGGAACGGAAGTCCAGCTTCTCGCCGCGCACCTGCTCCGGGCTCATGTACTCCGGGGTCCCCACGATCTGACCGGCCATGGTCAGCCCGCCGCCGTCGCCCTCCTGCCACTGCTTGGCGATCCCGAAGTCCATCAGCCGCGCCACCCCCCGCCCGTCGCGCATGATGTTGGGGCTCTTGAGGTCGCGGTGGATGATCCCCTCGTCGTGGATGGCCTGCAGCCCCTCCGCCACCTGGATGGCGACCTCGAAGGCCTCCTCGGGCGGGAGCCCTCCCCGCCGGCGCACCATCTGCCGGAGGTCCTCGCCGTCCAAGAGCTGCATGGAGATGAAGCGGTGGGGCCCGTCTTCACCGTACTCGTGGATGCGGCAGACGTTGCGGTGGGTGACCTTGCGCGCCAAACGGATCTCGGAACGGAAGCGTTCGCCCATCTCGGGCGTGCCGCCCAGGTCGGCGCGCAGCACCTTGAGCGCCACCACCTCGTCGAGCATGGTGTCGCGTGCCCGGTAGACGGTGCCCATGCCGCCCTTGCCCAGGCGGTCGACGATCTGGTAGCGGGAGGCCAGGACCGAGCCCGGCCCCAAGAGAGCCAGGGGCTCACCGCACTGAGCGCACAGGCCGGCCCCCGGCTGGTTCTCGCCGTGACAACAGGGGCAGATCACGACCGGGTCACGCCTACCGCCTGCGGGTGTTCCAGCTTCCGCCGCACCCGGATCCGTTCAGGCTCCCCGACATGTTCTCCCCCGAGCCGTTGCCCGCCACGGTTCCCTGCACGGTCACGCTTCCACCGAGCGCGTTGTCGTAGTAGGTGAAGCTCACCGCATCGCCTGAGACGCTGCCGCCGGTGAGGTTTCCGCCGCGCAGGCGGCAGGCGGTGACCACGCTGTTGACGCCGACCGCGCCCCGGAGCGACGAGCCCGACTGCGTGAGGTCCAGGTTCAGGGTGTCCCCGGGACAGCCGCACGCCGACACAGACCCCGTCCAGGCGCCGGTGAGGTTTCGCTGCGGGGTCGGTGTGGGGGTGGGGGCCGGTGTGGGCGTAGGGTTGGGCTGCGGAGGCGCCGGTGTGGGCGTCGGGTTAGGCTGCGGCGTCGGCGTCGGGCTCGGCTGCGGGGTCGGCGTGGGGGCCGCCGTGGGCGCCGGGGTCGGCTGGTTGGCGGTCGGCGTGGGTCCGCTCGTGGGGCCTCCCCCGTTCCCGGCCAAGAGCACGCCTCCAGCCACCGCCGCCCCACCACCTAGCACGGCTGCCAGCAGCCCCGCACGCGAGCCGCCCTTGCCCTTGGGGGTGGGGATCGCCGCACCGTCGCTGAGTACCGACATCACCCCAGCCACGGTGACGAAGCCCACGATGCCCCTGGGGCTGAAGCCCGGCGGGATGGGCGGCTGGCCTTCCTTGGTGGCTCCCACCACGATGCCCCCCTCGGGAGGCAGCCAGAGCCCGGCGTCGCGGCGGCAGGTCTCCTTCACCACCTGGGGGCCGAACTCGCTGGTCTGCGCGGTCTGGAACTGAGTGTCTAACGCGTACACGTAGTAGTCGAGCTGCCTGGTCTCCGGCAGCGGCTTGGGCAGAGTGGCCAGGAACTGGGCGGTCTCCGACGCCTTCATGTCCGCGTAGTACCAGTCGGGGTGCTGGTGAGCCTTGAAGTAGACGCGGGTGCGGGCCACTCCCAGAGGCGAGCTGATGGCGGCGTCGACCTGGGGGAAGGTGTCGACCTTGATGCACTCCAGGGGGTCGTGGCCGATGGAGGGGGTGACGGCGGCGCCGCCCGGAGTTTGGGAAGGAGAGCCCTGGACGGCCAGGGAGCCGACCAGGAGGCCCAGGAGCCATGCGGGAGCGGTCTTTGTCAGTCTCATGCCTCGTCCTCCAGTGCCCGCGGGAGAACAGGCGGCGCTGGCACCCCGGCGAGGGCCGGTTCGGCGTCGCGACCTCCGATCTGCTCGTCCCCGCAGCGTGACAGTGGGGGAGACTCTAGCACAGCCTGCCGGCCGTCAGCCCCCAGTGCGCCTCCGCAATCGCCGCAGAACTTGGCTCCCGGGCGGAAGGCGGCCGCCGCCGCCGCCACCGCCTAGCGGGAGACGGGGTCGGCGGCAGTCTGCTAGAACACCGCCGCGAACACCACCTTGCCCAGGACCCACACCGCCCAAGGAACCACCACCCCCATCGCCGCGGCCCCCGCCGAACGCTTGGCGGCCGCACCAAAGGCCGCCGCTAGCAGGAACATGATCCAGAAGTTGAAGAGGTCCAGGCTCTTGGCCAGCGCGAAGAGAGGCTTGGCGGTGACGGCCTTGTCGAAGAGCAGGGACAAGTTGGCCTGCAGCACAAGATCAGGCGACAAGTTCCAGTCGCCTTTGAGGGCGTAGGTCAACAGGAGCAGCGGGATGGAGACGAGCGACGGCACCAAGAAAGACCAAGCCACCAGGCTCAGCGACTGGCCGAAAGTGACCTCGCTCCCGTAGAAGAACCGGTAGACGAACAAGAAGAAGGCCCCGCACAAAAGGACCACGAGGGGCACGCCGAGAAGGCCGCCCGCCAGCCCTCCCACCTTCATGAACTTGGCCTGCGTCTCCAGGATCTCGTCCATGCGGTCGGCGGGGATGCGGTCGGCGGCGCCCGACTCCTCCATGGTGTTCTTCATGAACTGCAGGGCGTCCACCTTGGAGAGCCAGATGCCGGTGAAGCTCAGATTGAGAGCCATGCCCAGGAGCATCGGTACCCAGAACCGAGGCCGCGGCAGAATGCGTTTGAACTCCTCAGTCGGCGAGGAGTAGAGGCCGGCCAGGTGCGAGAAGAAGCCCGGCGTGGGACCACTGGCGGGAGGGGTGGTTTCGCTCACGGTTCGCTCCTTTCGATCGGACGTTCGGTCGAGACGCCGGGCGCTACTCGTAGCGCAGGGCTTCGATGGGATCCAGCCGAGCCGCCTTGGCCGCCGGCCACAGGCCGAAGAAGAGGCCCACCCCCACCGAGGTGAAGAAGGCGATGAATACCCAGGTGGGCTGCATGCGGGCCGGGAAGGGCGAGAAGGCGTTCACGAAGTAGGCCACGATGCCGCCCATCAGGATGCCCAGGATGCCGCCGGTGCCGGTCAGGGTCATGGCTTCGGTCAGGAACTGCCAGAGGATGTCGCGCTTCTTGGCCCCCAGCGCCTTACGCACGCCGATCTCGCGCGTTCGCTCCGTCACCGAGACGAGCATGATGTTCATCACCCCCACGCCTCCGACGACGAGCCCGATCGACGAGATCGCGATCATCACGAGGTAGATCCCGCCCGTCAGCTGGGCCTGCAGCTGCGCCACCCGCTTGTGGGCGGCCTCGACGTTGGCGGCCTTCATCTTGAGCTCCGCCTCCGCCTGGTCGAAGGCCTGGTCCGCGATC
>DATECU010000188.1:0-12770 GCA_035286745.1 Vicinamibacteria bacterium
CCCCCCCGCCGCTTCACCTCGAGCGGCCGCTCGAACACGTCGAACCCGGCCACCCGCGCCGTGCCCTCGGTGGGAGGGAGGTAGCAGGTGAGGATGCGCATGGTGGTGGTCTTCCCGGCTCCGTTAGGCCCCAGGAAGCCCAGGATCTCGCCCTTCTTCACCTTGAAGGAGATGCCGTCGACCGCGGTGGCGCGGCCGTAGCGTTTCGTCAGGTTATCGACCTCGATCATGCTCGCACTTTCTTTCAGGAAGCAAGGGGCCGCCTGCCAAACCGCAGGGCGCCCTCCCGCGAAGCGCCTTCGCTCCGCCATCCCAGCCAGCACGTCATTGGCCGTGGGTCAGGGAAACGCTATCATAGCGACCAGGTTTTTCGCCTGTCAATCCCGAGTCCTCTTTGCCCCCACGCTCTCCCAAGACATCGCTCTTGCCCGCCCTGCGCCGGCTCTCGGAGCTGGCGCTGGAGGCGACCAGCCTGGAGGCGGTGGCCCGGCTGCTGACCCGGCAGCTGCCCAAGGCCCTGGGTTTGCAGGGGGCCACGCTGCTTCTCTGGAACCGCAAGCTCGACAGCTTCGAGTCTCTCTCCCCCGGTGAGACGCAGCTCAGGCCCTTGCGGTCGGAGGTTAGAGACCGAGTCGAAGCCCCCCGGGCCCGGTACCTGTTGTCGGAGGGTCAGCTCCTCGAAACCCCGGGCGGGACCGACGAGGGGGTGCTGATTCCGCTGCTGGCCCGGAGCGGTCTGGCGGGCATGTTGGCGCTGCCCCCGCACCCACGACGGCGCAAGGTCCCGTTTCGCCCGTCCGAGGCGCGGCTACTCTCGGCCCTGGCGGCCCGCGCCGCCCTGGCCATCGAAAATCACCTCTACCAGCGCGAGCTGATCGCCTCCGAGCGCATGGCGGCCCTGGGGACCATGGCGGGCATGCTGGCCCACGACTTCCGCGGCCCCATGACGGTGATCCGGGGCTACGCCGAAACCCTGGAGTCGGGGGAGTCGAAACCCGAGGATGTTCGTGAGCGGGCGACCCTGATCGTGGAGATGGTGGACCGGCTGGAGCGGATGACGGCGGAAACCTTGGACTTCGCGCGCGGGGCTGGTCGTTTGGTGCGCCGTCCGGTCGCTCTCCCCAGCTTGCTCGAGGACCTGGCCGCAGCGGTGGAGATGGAGGTGTCCGGTCTTGAGGTCGAGCGCCGTTTCGAGGTGCCGGCGACCCAGGCGGCGGCCGTCGACGTCGACAAGCTGCACCGGGTGCTCGGCAACATCGCCGCCAACGCCCGCGACGCCATGGGCGGCAGCGGGCGGCTCTTCCTGGACGCGCAGGTGGAAGGCGATCGGCTGATCCTGACCGTGGCCGACCAGGGCCCCGGGGTTCCCCCGGAGATCCGGGACGACCTGTTCGAGCCCTTCGTGACCCGCGGCAAGAAGAAGGGCACCGGGTTAGGTCTCGCGGTGGCGCGCCAGTTCGTGGAGGATCACGGGGGTTCCTTGACGCTTCTCGACCACGGTCCCGGCGCCCGCTTTCGCATCGTGCTGCCCCTCCAAGAGGTATAGAATCGACTCGATCCGGTCCTCCAAGAAGGGGTTCTCTTGCACGCCAGACTCCTCCTCCGTCTCAGCACCGCCCTTCTGCTCGCTCCGCTGGCCGGTTGCCAGACCCCCGATCCCCAGAAGGAGCTGCAGTTCTTCGAAGCCGAGACCTACTGGGCCATCGATTCCATGGTGGGGACCACGCAGTACATCGCCCCCGTGGTGCGCTTCAGGGTGAAGAGCCTGGCCGCCGAGCCCCTGCGTTCGGTGGAGGCCACGGTGGCCTTCAAGCGCCAGGGCGAGGAGAAAGTCACCTGGGGCACCGACTGGCAGCGCCTCACGGCCACCAAGCCGCTCCAACCGGGCCAGACGGTCCTGGTGGTGATGAAGTCCGACGCCCGCTACCACTCCCAGGGCTCGCTCGATGGCATGTTCAGCCACGCCCAGTTCAAGGACGCGAAGGCGACGGTCTTCCTGAAGGTGGGGGCGTCCACGTGGAGCCAGTTCGCCGAGCTCGAGGTCGAGCGCCGAATCGGGTCCCGGAGCGTCTTCGACCAGGCGCCTTGAGGTCCCCATGGACCACGTCAGCCTCATCCACCTCTCCGGGCCCAGCCGCGGCGAGACCGACGAGCTGAACTACTTCCCGGCCAGCGTCGGCTCGCAACCCGGCTCGGCGGTGGTGGTCCCCGGTATCGCTCCCCGCCATGCCCTGCTCACGCGGCGAGGCGGGGATGTGGTCCTCCAGGACAGCGGCTCTTCCTTCGGCACCTTCCTGGCCGGAGAAGCGGTGCAGGAGGCCGTGCTCCGGGATGGCGACGTGATCGAGCTGGGCCTGGGCGGCCCGCGGCTGCGTTTTCGCCACCAGGGGGCGCAGCCGGTGTCCTTGGTCCAGGCCCTCAAGTGGGCGCGACCGGAAGGTGCGCCGGAGCGCTTGGCCGACACCGCCGCTTTCTTCCGCGCCGTGGTGCGGGAGAGTGCGGTTCGGACCAGCCGGGCCTTTCGGGCGGCCCTGTTGCTGGTGCTAGCGCTAGGCGCGGGCCTGCTGGCCTGGACCCGCTGGGAGTCGCGGCGCCTGCAACAGGACATCGCCGGCCTGCAAGAGAACCTGCGTCAGGCGGAAGCCGAGCGGCTGAGCTTCGCCGAGCGGGTGGAGGAGGAGCGGCGGCGCTCCGACGCCGAGCGACGGCTGCTGGAGAGCCGGGTCGAGGAGTACCGGACCCGGGAGGAGGCCCTGCGCGGCAAGATCGCCGAGGCCGCCGGAGGCGAGGTCGGCGCCCTCCGCGCCGAGCTGTCGGCCACCCGGGATCGCCTGCAGACCCTGGAGTCGGAACGAGCCGCCGGCGAGACCATCATCAAGCAGTACGGCGCCGGCGTTTGTCTCATCCAGGGGTCCTATGGGTTCCGCGACAACGCCAACCGGCCGCTTCGGGTCAAGGTCGGCGAGAGCGGAGAACCGGAACGGCAAGAAGACGGGTCGTTCGTTCTGGAGGTGGAAGGTCGGGGACCACCGCATACCGTGGACTACTACGGCACCGGCTTCCTGGTCGCGCGCAAGGGTCTCGTCCTCACCAACCGGCACGTGGCCGAGCCCTGGTGGAACGATACCCAGGCCGAGGCCCTGAGGAAGCACGGTTTCGAACCCCACTTTCTGCGCTTCCGTGCTTTCTTCCCCCAGGAAAAGGCAGCCTTCGATCTGACACTGGAACGACGCTCCGAGCGCGTGGATCTGGCCCTCCTGCGCGTCAATCTGGGTGGCCGCAAGGTGCCCACGCTGCCCCTGGAGCGGTCCAAACAGGGAGCGGTGGCGGGACAGCCGGTGGTGGTGGTCGGCTACCCCGCCGGGCTCGAGGCCATCCTGGCCAAGGCCGAACCGAAGGTCGTGAAGCAAATCCTGGAGGCCGAAGGCATGGAGCCGGAGCGGGTGACCGAGGCGCTTTCCCGCCGAGGTCTGATCCGGCCCTCGACCACCCAAGGACACATCGGGGACGTGACCTCCTCCGACATCGTCTTCGACGCCCCCACCACCCAGGGCGGCAGCGGAGGACCGGTGTTCAACAAGGCGGGCCAGGTGATCGCCGTCGAGTACGCCGTTTTGTCCAAGTTCGGAGGCAACTCCTTCGGCGTGCCCATCAGCTACGTCTTCGAGTTGCTCCGGACGGGGCCCCAAAAGCCCGGCGACTGAGTCCGCTATACTCGGTCCCCAATGAGTTGGCCCGCTTCCCTCCGGCACCGCACGTTGATCCTCGCCCTGCTCCTGGCCGCGGTGGCGGCTGCCTTCCGCCTGCCGCGCCTCGCCATCCCGCAAGAAGAGGTGTTCGACGAGGTCTACCACGCCAAGACCGCCCTCCAGTACCTCAAGGGCGAGCCGCCTGCGGAGTGGGTCCATCCTCCGGTGGCCAAGCTCTTGATCGCCGCCGGGATCCGCTGCTTCGGCTACGAGTCCTGGGCCTGGCGACTGGTCCCGGCCCTGGCGGGCATTGCCCTGGCGCCGGTCTTCTTCCTGCTGGCCCGCCGGGTGTTGCCGAGCGAGCGCGCCGCGCTGCTGGCCTCGGCGCTGCTGCTCGCGGACGGCGTCTACCTGGTGCAGAGTCGCATCGCCATGACCAACATCTTCGCGGTGCTGTTCCAGGTCGGGGCCGCCTACTTCGTGGTGACCGCCGTCCTGGCCCCGCGCCTACCGATCTCGAGGATGTTGGCGGCGGGGCTCTCTCTGGGCCTCGCGCTCTCCACCCGCTGGACCAGTCTGTGGGCCGCAGGCTTCCTGGGCCTGGTGTTGGTGGCGGTCCGGCGGCAGCGGCTGCTGCGGCCTCGGGAGGCTCTGCTGGCGGCGCTTGCCTTCCTGTTGCTCCCGGCGGGGCTGTACCTGGCTAGCTACTGGCCGCTTGTCTACCTGCGGGGGGGGCTCGAGCCATGGCAGCACTCGCTCCCAGCGCTCTGGGACTTGCAGCGGGAGGTGTGGAGCTACCACTCGAACCTGAATGCGACCCATCCCTACTTCAGCAAGTGGTACTCCTGGCCCTGGCTTTATCGGCCCACCTGGTATCACTTTAAGAGCGAGGGCGGTTTTGTCCGCGGCATCGTGGCCATCGGGAACCCTGCCCTGTGGTGGGCTTCGGTCCCGGTCACGGTCTGGGCTCTTCTCTCCGGCCTCAAAGCGCGCGACCCGCGACGGCTCTTCTGCGCGTTTGGTTTCCTCTGTCTCTATCTCCCCTGGGGGATCGCCCCCCGCACCTTGAACTACAACCACTACCTCTTCGAGGCCATCCCGTACGCCTGCTTGAGCTTGGGGCTGCTGCTCGACCGCCACTGGAAGGGCCTCCTTGCCCCCCTGGCGCAGGGATACCTGGCCCTGGTCCTGGTTCTGTTTCTGTTCTTCCTGCCCTTTCTGGCCGCTCTTCCCATCCCCGAGAAGTGGTACTTCCTCGATCTCTGGAACGGGGTCCGCCCCTGGACCTGGTTCCGAACGTGGGTGTAGTCGGCCTAGCGAGTCAATGCCCCACCGGGGTCACCGCCTCCACATTCAGCTCGCCGGTACGGATGCGAACCACTCGTTCGACGGGCACCACGAAGATCTTGCCGTCGCCCACCTCGCCGGTCTGAGCCGCGCCCAGGATGGCGTTCACGGTCACCTCGACAAAGGGGTCGGACACGCCGATGTCGAGGCGGACCTTCTCGACCAGCTCCATCTTCACCGTGGTTCCGCGGTAGGTTTCGACGGCCTCGGTCTCCCCGCCGTGACCCTGGACGCGGGAGATGGACAGGCCGTGGACCTCGGCCCGGAAGAGGGCTTCCAGCACCTCGTTCAGCTTCTCGGGACGGACGATAGCGGTGATCAGCTTCACGATCAGCTCCTCACGCCGCCATCGACAGGCAGCAGGACCGGCGCCTGTTGGGCGGCCGGGGTCCTCGTCTCCGGAAGCAGCAAGAGGGCTCCCTCGCCGCTGCCGTAGGCTTCCTCACCGTGCAGCTCCACGTCGAGCCCGCGGCCTTGCAGTCGCGAGGCGGCGCGGAGCGGCGTCAGGAGGCCGATGAGACCAAGGAGCGCCCAGGAACCGACGCCGCTCGCGACCAGGGTGACCAGGACCGCCAGCGCCTGCTTGGCGAGCTGGCCGGGATGGCCTTCCAGGAGACCGGGCGTCCCGCCCAGCGCAGCCGACGCGAAGACCCCGGTAAGCAGGGCTCCGGTGAGCCCGCCCAGCCCGTGAGCGGCCACCACGTCGAGCGAATCGTCCAGGCGCGTGCGCGAGCGGAACAGGATGCCGAAGTAGCTGGGGAATGTCGCCACCGCCCCGATCCCGATGGCGGCCAGCGGACTCACGAACCCAGCCGCCGGCGTCACCGCCACCAGGCCGACCACGATCCCGGTGGCGGCGCCCACCGCGGTGACCTGGCGGGCTCGCAAATGGTCGAGCAACATCCAGACCACCAGGGTGGCTGCCGGGGCCAGCAGGGTGTTGACGAAGGCCAGGCTGGCCGAAGCGTTGGCGGCCAGGGCGCTGCCGGCGTTGAAGCCGAACCAGCCGAACCAGAGCAGCGCTGCGCCTAACAATACGAAGGGCACGTTGTGGGGCAACAGCGCCTGCCGGCCGTAGTCGCGCCGCGGTCCCAGAACCAGCGCGCCAGCCAGGGCGGCCGCCCCTGCGTTCACGTGGACCACGGTCCCGCCCGCGAAATCGAGGGCCCCCAGCCGGGCCAGGAAACCGCCACCCCACACCCAGTGGCAGACCGGGGCGTAGACCAGCAGGGACCAGGCCGTGATGAAGGCCAGATAGGGACCGAAGCGCATGCGCTCCACCAGGGCACCGGAGATGAGAGCGGCGGTGATGATGGCGAAGCTGCCCTGGTAGGCCATGAACAACAGGTGGGGGATCGAGCCCTTGGCCTCGGAGCCGACGCCCCTGAGACCAAGGTGATCGAGTCCCCCCCAGAAGGCCGAGCCCGGTGCGAAGGCGAGGCTGTAGCCGGCTAGCGCCCAGGCCAGGCCGACCGCGCCCAGAGCACCGAAGCTCATCATCATGGTGTTGAGCGCGTTCTTCGAGCGCACCAGGCCCCCATAGAAGAAGGCCAGGCCGGGAGTCATCAAGAGCACGAGCGAGGTGGCGGTGAGCATCCAGGCGGTATCGGCGCCGCTCAGGGCGGCGTCGGCGAGAGCGACGGGGAGAAGAGCTGTCATTTGGATCCTCCGCGGTTTCGATGCTGGAGCATGGATCTATGGTTATGATAAGTCAAGTGATATTTAGCTTAAGTTGATCAGTACTAGTGTCATATCACAGATGTTTAGCTCTCCATTCGCAGCCCGTAGGGCGTTTCGCCCGGCGGGGTCTCCGGGAGGCCGGGTGCTATACTGGACCCTGCGAGGCGAAGCATGGCGTTGTCGAGAGAGGTCGTCCTGTCCCCAGAGGCAGCCCGCATCCTGGGCCAGCGCAGATAGCTCGTGTCAGCCCAGGCCGGCTCGTCCGACAGGAGCAGCGAGACCGCGTCCCGCCACCGCCCGCCGCGCGAGCTCTACATCGATGTGTTCCGGGGCCTGATGGCCCTGGTCATGGTTCAGGGCCACGTCTTCGACACCCTGCTCACCCCCCTGGCTCGGGCCCAGGACCTCTACCGCTTTCAGCAGATCTTCCACGGCTCCACGGCTCCCGGGTTTCTGTTTGCCTCCGGCTTCGTGGCTGGCCTGCCTCGGGCCCCGCTCTCGCTCAAGGCCAGCCTGCGCCGCGCGCGGCGTCTGCTCTTCGTCCTGGGCGTGGGTTATGCGCTGACGCTGCCCTACTTCTCGCTCTTCAAGACCCTGGCCCAGGCTTCCCCCTCCGAGCAGGCCGCCGCCCTGGCCTGCCACGCCCTGCAAGTGATCGCGGTGAGCCAGCTCTTGGTGCTGCTCCTGCAGTCGATCGCCGGCCGGCGCTGGGTGGGTTGGGCGGGACTGCTGGCGCTTCTGATTCTCGCCGGCAGTCCCTGGGTGTGGTCGTCCGGCCTGTCGGCCCGGGCGCCTCTCTTTCTGGGCGCCTACCTCGACTGGAGTGTGGCCCCTTCCCAGTACCCGGTCTTCCCCTTCGCGGCCTTCGTGCTTTCGGGAACCGTGGCCGGGTCCACCCTGGGCCGCGTGGACTACGCCAAACGCAAGCGGCGGGCGATCTTCTGGGGTCTTGGCTTGCTGGTCTTGGGCCTGGTGCTCGCGCTTGCCCTTTCCGGGCGGGTCGACTTCTGGGGCCCCTCACCCGCCTATGCTTTGCTCCGCCTGGGCGGGCTGCTTCTGCTGTTGCGTCTCTCGGAGAGCGCCACCTCCCGGGAGATCCCCGGCACCCGGGCGCTGGCCCTCTTGGGCCACCAAACGCTTCTGGTCTACGTGCTCCACCTGGTGCTGCTGTTCGGAGGCATCCTGGGGCCGGGGCCGCTCTCGGCCTACGCCGGCCGACTGGGGTTCGCGGGCGCGGGTCTGGTCCTGGTGCTCATGCTGCCCGTGCTCCTTGTTGCAGCCTGGCTCTGGCACCGGGCCAAGGCCCACTCGCCCCACGAGGCCACCCTGGCGCTGGTGTTCTTGGGGGTAGTGTTCGTCCTGGAGTTCCTGACCCGACCCTGGTGAGGGTTACCAGTTCTCGCAGGAGAAGCCGAGGGGCCCGAAGACCACTCGCGCCACCGCGGCTTCGTACTGGTCGGGCGTGCGCGTGGCCACGCAGGTGACGCTGGTCAGGACCTGGGCGTTGCGATCGCCGGCCCGGAAGGACTTGCGGTCTCCCCGCTCCAGGCAGAGCGTGATCCGCCGAGAGGCGCCCGAGGCCAGGAAGGTCTCCGCGGTGAAGCTCTCGGTGGGTCCTGCGATGTGGACGGCCGTTTGAGCCTGCTCGGAGTTCACCAGGTCCACGGCCGCATCGCCGCAGGTCTTGAGGCGGTCGTCGAAGACGCCATCCAGGCCGCAACCCAGCGAGCAGAGGGTCGACAGGCAGCCCAGGAGCAGGGGTCGCGACCAGCTCAGCATGGCGGGATCATCGCACGCCTTCGGCCCAGCCCGGAAATCACCGGAACAGCTTGCGCAGGCTGACCAGGCCCGAGTCTTTGGGCGCCACCGCCTTGAGCAGCTCCTGAGCCCCCGAGTGATGGGGGTCGAGCCGGAGGGCGGTTTGCAACTCGGACACGGCTCGGGCCCGCTGCTTGACCAGTTGGTAGAAGCTCCCGAACTGGAAGTGGTACTCCGCGTTGTCGGGCTCCAGGCGGATGGCCTCCAGGAACTCCCGCTCCGCCTGCTTGATGGTGCGGGGGTAGTGGGCCATGGCCACGGCCAGGCGCAAGCGGAAGCCGCCGACGTTGGGTTCGGCCTCCACCAGTCGGGAGTACACCCTGACCGCGTTGGCGAAGTCCCCCACCGTCATGCGCACGTGGCCCTCCATGAGCATGTGTTCCACCTGTTGGGTCACCTGCGGGGGAGCCTCCACCGAGGGCGGCTTGGCCGGTTCCTCGACCGGAGGTGGGGGCTCGGCGGCCTTGACCTTGGCCTTTTCGGGCTTGACCTCCGCTTTCGGCTTGGCCGCCGGTTCGGGCGCGCTCGGGGCTTGCTGCACCAAACGCAACAAGGAGAAGGCTCGCCCCAGCACGATCTCGATCCCCGTCCGCAGCGACTCGTCGTCCCCGGCAGCCTCCAGGAGCGAGCGGTAGCGGTCCATCTTCTCTTCCACCGCCTTCACGATCTCGGTCTTGGGAGCCCCCCGCGCCACCTTGAGCCAGCTCTCTCCGTCCAGCTGTGCCGAACGATTAAGCTCCTCCTCCACCTCCTGCCGCACCGCCTCCAGGGCTGAGGGATCGGGTTTGCGGCTCAAGGCCGACAGCAGGAAGGTCCCGGTCTCCATCTGCACCACCGGCCGAGGCGGCGGCGGCGCCTCGCCCAGCAGTGCTTCCTCGATCAGCCCGCCCGCGACCAGGGCGTAGACCGCCTTGAGCCGCGAGGAGGCGAGCCCTCCCGGCTGCCAGGCCAGCCGGCGGATGGTGACCTGACGCTTGGCCTGCTGCAGGATCTCCGTTTCCTCCGGCGATGCGGTTTCCGGGTCGAAGTCGAAGGGGGCCACCGCCGCCAACTGAAAACGCCGGTCCAGGTCGCCCAGGCCGGTCACCACCAGCTCCCGGCTCTTCATGGACTTGATGCCCTGGTACAGCAGGCGGCGAATGGAGAGGCTCACCATGAACTCGAGCGGAATGGGGCAAGCCCGTTCCTCAAAGGCGGCCACTCCGTCCTCTATGGTGAAGAGGGAAAGGACGATCCGCTCCACCTGCCGAGCCACCGAGCGCCCCAGCTCCTGCTTCTCCAGAATCCCGGTGGCAATCAGGGCCTCGCCGATCCGCGGCTTCTTCTTGTCCTTGAAGAAGTTGGTGGCCCGGTTGAAGTCGTCCTGGGTGATGCGGCCGATCGCCACCAGGGCCTCGCCCAAGCGGTCCTTCTTGAGGTTGCTGGCGGCGAACACGATGCGGCCGTGGTCGAAGAAGACCGTCTTCACCACCTTGCCGCCTCGGACCTGAAGGTCGCCGCTCTTCCGCTCGCTCGCCAGCCGCCAGAGGGTCACGGCGATCGGGGTGTGGGAGAGATCGGTCAGCATGGAGGGGCCTCCTGGTACACCGGACGACTTGGGAAATCTACCTCAACTGGCGCCACGACCGCAGCATCTCCCGGAGGATCTTGGCGATCACCGCAGGAGAGGAGAGCTTCGACACCCCTGCCGTTCGAGGGAAGTAGTCGAGGCCGATCTGGACCACCACGGCTCCCGCCTGACGGGCTCGCAGCAGCAGCTCGGCATCGATGAAGCTACCCTGGCTGTGGAGCGAGATGCGATCGAGCAGGGAACGGCGGATCAGCTTGAAGGCGAAGTTGACGTCCCGCACCCGCAGGCCGAAGAGCAGCCGGATGAGGGCGTTGTAGCCGGCTGCGTACAAGGCGCGGCGCAGACCCTCAGCGCTGCGGTGGAAACGGTAACCGGCCAGAAGGTCGGCTCGCTGCTGCTCCAGAACTCGGACCGCCCGCGGCAGCTCGCCCAGGTCGACCGGCAAGTCCGCGTCTGAGTAGAGCACGAGGTCCTTGGTGGCGGCGGCGAAGCCCGCCCGGAGCGAGCCCCCTAGCCCCAGATTGCGCTGGTTCCGAAGCAGGCGGACTCGACCGTCGCTTCGCGCCAGCTCGCTCGCGATCTCGCCCGAGCCGTCGGTGGAGGCATCGTCGACCAGGACGATCTCGTAGTCCTCGGTGCCCAGAGCCGCCAACCCATCCCGCGCCGCCGCCACCGCGCGGCGCACGTACGCCTCTTCGTTGTACATGGGGAAGACGACGGTCAGCGAGGGCGGCATGGGGGCGGGAAAGGGTACTACAATGCCGGCTCGTCTCTCAGGGAGGGATGCATGCTTCGAGCCGTCATCATTGGAAGCGGGTCGGAAATCCCGCCCAACCAGGTCACCAACAGCATGCTGACCCGGATCATGGACACCAGCGATGAGTGGATCCGGGAGCGCAGCGGCGTCGAGACCCGCTACTACGTGGACCCGGGCACCGCCACCTCGGACCTGGCCCTGGCCGCCGCGCAGAAGGCCATCGCTGCTGCGGGAGTCTCCAAGGACCAGATCGACATGGTGGTCTTTGCCACCATGACTCCCGACTACTACTTCCCGGGGTGCGGCGGCCTGTTGCAGACCAAGCTCGGGCTGCCCGAGATCCCCTGCTTCGACATTCGACAGCAGTGCGTGGGTTTTCTCTACGGCCTGCAACTGGTGGATGCCCACATCCGCGCTGGCCTGGCCAAGACCGTCCTCCTGGTGGGGGCGGAGATCCACACCGGCTTCATGCCCTGGACCAATGAAAACTGGGCGTACATGCTGAATCGCTCCGAAGTACCCCCGACACCCGAGGAGTACGCCTGGAACACCCGCTTCCGGCACCTCACGGTGCTCTTCGGAGATGGGGCGGCGGCGGTGGTGGTGACGGCTGTCGAGGGCGGTCGCGGCATCGTCGACCAGATCCTGCGAACCAACGGGGCCGACTTCGACAAGCTCTACGTCCCGGGCACCGGCTTCAAGCACCGGCCCTACACCGACCCCGAGCAGTTCAAGCGCGGCGATCACGTCCCCGTCATGGATGGGCGCTACGTGTTCAAGATGGCCACCACCAGCATGATCGAGGTCTCGCGGGAGATCCTGAAGCGCAATGGGATCGAGGTGGGAGATCTGGCCATGGTCCTCATGCACCAGGCCAACCGGCGGATCAACGAGTACTGCCAGAAGACGCTCGGTATCCCCGAAGAGAAGATCGTCCACAACATCCAGAACTACGGCAACACCACCGCCGCCACCATTCCGCTGCTGTGGGACGAGTGTGCGCGCGCGGGCCGCATCAAACCGGGGGACCTGGTGTTGATGGTGGCCTTTGGCGCCGGGATGAACTGGGGCGCCACCCTGATCCGCGTCTGACGGCCGGAGCCGCGTCAGACGCGCGGCAACAACTCCGCGGTGGCGATGCTGATGCCGCCGGGCAAAGTCAGTGCCTCGCCTTCCGGCTTGACCTCGCGGCGCGCATAGCGGCCGGCCAGCCGATCGGGCTCGGTGAGCGCCTCGATCGAGCGATCCTGCAGGTTGACGATCCAGTAGTGGGGGATGCCGGAGCGGGCATAGGCGGCAGCCTTGGCGCCGCGGTCGTAGCGGAGCGAGGTCTCGGCCACCTCGAGGACCATCAGGACGTCACCCGCCGTGGGATGGGCACGGGCGTAGTCGTAGGCGTCCGGTCGGCACACGGCGATGTCCGGTTCGGGCGCGCTCCAGTCGTCGAGGACGATGGGCAGCTGGGACCGCACACAGCAGGCAGGTTCCAGTAGGCGGAGGAGAGCCCTCTGTATCGAGTAGACGGCGCCGGCGTGGGGGCTGTTCTGCGGGCTCATGGTGACGATGACACCGTCGAGCAACTCGACCTTCTTGCCCTCAAAGAAGCCCTCCTCGGCCAAGCGGTCGTACTCCAGGCGTGTGAACCGGTAGGGTGCGGGTGAAACTGCTGGGGCCATGGGGGAATCCTAACGCCGGAGGGTGGGAGCTTCAATCCTCCTCGGAGCCCCTCGGCCCGGTCGCCTGGAAGGGGAAGGCCCCCGCCGCCAGCCGAAAGCCCGGACCCCAGCGCACGAAGCCGGCCGCTTCCAGGAAGGACGAGAGCGGGCTGCCGGTGGCCGGTCCGCCATCGGTGGCGGCCCAGCCGAGGGACAGCCGGCAGGTCCGGCTCGCCCAACCGGCCAGCCCGTTG
>DATECU010000189.1:0-2996 GCA_035286745.1 Vicinamibacteria bacterium
CACTTCATCAAGGGGTCTTTCCCCTTCACGGTCCTGAACCCGGACGGCAGCGAGCCGTCCGGCCCCCGACCAGAGGTGGCCGGCGTCACGGGCGGCGAGCCGACCGTAGACAGCGTGACCGGCAAGGCCGGCGTGATCGTGGGCTCGGTGGGCTTGGTGGGGACGCTGGCCTTCGCCGTGTGGGTGGTCGCTGGGGCGGCTGGGCAGGCCCCCCACGAGTGGCGCCAGCGTGTCCGCGACGCCGGGCGCCGCCACGCCCTCTGGATCGTCTGGCCCGCTCTCGGCGTTCTCGCCGTCGCCGGCCTGGTCGAGCTGCTTGCCCAGGCGCGGCAGCTCGGTGGCCTGGATCTGGCTGGCAAGGTCCTCAACCAGACGGACTGGGGAGAGCGCTGGATACAGCGACAGTTCATCCTGGCGGCGGTCGCCGGCGCCGTAGCGGCGGCTACTGTGTGGGGCCGAACGAGAGAGGCGGCGTCACGCGCGATCCTCTGGGCGGCGCTGCTGGGCGCTTTCGCATATCTGCTGCTGGTCTCCCTGGTCAGCCACGCCGGAGCCGTGGAGGGCTCCTTCTGGGCCGTCGCCTCGGACTTCGTCCACTTCACCGCGGCCGCCGTCTGGATCGGGATGCTGGCGCAGCTCGGGCTGCTTCTCATCTGGTCGCGGCGCGAGGTACCGCCCGGCGTCCGTACGCTGGTCCTGGCCGCCCACATCCAGCGATTCTCCGTCCTGGCCACCATCAGCGTGATCGCCCTCCTGGCCACCGGCGCCTTCGGCGCCCTCACTCAGGTCCCCAGTGCCGAGGCGATGATCGAGACCAGCTACGGCCGCGCCCTCCTGGCCAAGCTGGCCCTGGTAGGCCTGCTCCTGCCGGTAGCCGGCTTGAACGCGGTGGTGCTGCGCCCGCGGGCGCTCCGCCGGGCCGCCTCCAGCGGCCGCGAGGCGCTGGAGCGGCTGCGCGCACTGCTTGCCCGTGCCGTGTGGCTGGAGGCCGCCCTGGCCGTGGGCGTGCTGGCCATCGTGGGGGTCCTGACGCAGTACCCTACCGCACGCGTGGTGGTGGAGTCCGAAGCGTTCGTCCAGGAGTCGGTAGAGGCCGTGGTGGGATACGAGGCCGACTCTCAGGCCGGCGACCTAGGGGTGAACATGAGCATCTCCCCCAACACGGTGGGCACGAACTCCTACCAGGTGTTCCTGTTCCCCGAGCTCGGTGAACCGCTGGCCGAGGTGCTCCGCCTCCGCCTGCGCTTCAGGCCGCCGGACCCCACTCTGGGCCCCTCAGAGGTCATCGCCGAGGAGGTAAACCCCAACTTCTTCAAGGCCACCGGCTCCTTCTTCACCAGCGAAGGCGACTGGGAGGTCGAGGTTGGTGTCCGCCGCGCCGAAGCGGACGACGTCTCCACCTTCTTCCGCGTGCCGGTGGAGGCGGGAGGCGCCGCCAAGACCAGCAACGACCGCTTCGCCCTGCCCCTTGTCGCCGGGTCCTGGGCCACCGTGGCTGCGGTGGCGTTGATGGCGGGTGCGGCCATCGTCTGGGTGCCCGCCCAGCAGTGGCCGCGGATCCACATCCGCGTTGGCCGCTGGCTGCGCATGACCGGCATCACCTGCGTGGTGCTGGGGCTGGCGCTGCTCCTCGGTGTGCACCAGCACGTCGGCCTGACCCAGGAGGCCGCCCGGCAGGGCAACCCGGTGGCGCCCACCGACGAGTCCGTGGCGCGGGGGCGCGAGCTGTACGCCGCGAACTGCTCCCAGTGCCACGGGGTGAGCGGGCGCGGCGACGGGCCCCTGGCGCCCACCCTGGCGGTGCCCCCTGCCGACTTCGATCTCCACATCCCATACCACACTGACGTCTTCTTTTTCCAGGTGATCGCCCGCGGCTTCGGCGCCGTCATGCCTTCCTTCAAAGTCGGGATTAGCGAAGAGGACCGCTGGAATCTGATAAACTTCCTGCGGGCAGAGCACTCATTGGAGAAGCAGAAGTAGCATGCGCGGCGACATCGCACTGTTCCTGGGGTTGGTCACCGTCATCGGCGGCGGCGTCTTCGCGGCGATATTCCTCCTCGTCGGCAGCGATGGCGCCGGCAGCAACGCCTGTGCCAACCCCCTGCTCCCAATCGGCGAGAGCGACATCTCGCAGAAAGGCTTCCAAACAGAGGACGTGGGCATGGGAAGAGTCTTCCAGGCCGCCTCCGCCAGTAACCTCGAAGCCGCGAACGACGCGTTCTACGGGAACAACAGCGAGATCCACAACTTCACCCATAATATTGATGCCGGCCTCCGCGACGTGGACGAGGAGCTCGCCATCGACCTGTGCGAGTCCGTCATCACTCTCGAAGAGGCTCTCTACGCCGAACAGCCAGACCTCGCCCTCATCGCGTCCCAGGCGGCACGCGCCCGCGCCCTCCTCCGCGACGCCGCCGAGGCCCTGGGCTACGCCCGGCCCGGCGAATGAACCGCCGTTGGCAGGAACACCGCGCCGTGCTATATTGCCTCCGTATCTACAGACCGGTTACCTCGAGCTAGGAGGCCGCCTTGGAGTTCGGAGTCCACCTGCCCCAGGTGGGGCCCTTCGCCTCCCCTGAAGCGATCGTCGGAGTCGCCCGCAAGGCAGAGGATCTTGGCTACCACTCCCTCTGGGTCAGCGACCACATTGTCACGCCCCGCAGGCTCGATTCCCCTTACCCCGGCGGGCGCTACCCCGTGCAGCCGGAGTGGCCCTTTCTGGAGCCGGTGTCCACCCTGCTCTTCGCGGCCGCCGTCACCCGGCGCGTCCGCCTGGGCACCTCCGTCCTGGTGATCACGCAGCGCCAGCCTGTGGTGCTGGCCAAGGAGCTCGCCACCCTGGACGTGCTCTCCGAAGGACGCCTCATCTTCGGCGCCGGCGCCGGCTGGATGAAGGAGGAGTTCCAGGCCCTGAACGTGCCCATCGCCGACCACGGCCCCCGCATGGCCGAGTACCTGGAGGTGATCCGTCGCTGCTGGACGGAGGACGACCCCAG
>DATECU010000190.1:0-19577 GCA_035286745.1 Vicinamibacteria bacterium
ACCCAAGGGGCTCAAGCCCGCGACCACCCTGGAGATAACGGATCCCAACGGTGTGGTCCTCAGCAACCAGAACCTCACCTTCCACCCGGCGGTCGATCCCAACGCGGACCCCGCGGACTACTCCATCACCTGGGCCGGACCTTGGACCACCGACCCGAACAACCCCAAGTCCTACCTTTACCTCGGGAACTACCGGATCGTGGTGAAGGGCGTAAGCCAGGATGACTCGCCCCTCGAGAGCGCGCCTTACGACAAGGTGAGCCTCGTGGAGGTGAAGAAGGTCGAGCTGGCGGAGTGCGGATCGGCTGGTCTCCCGTCGTGTCAGGACGGCGGCGTCCGCCTCGCGGAAAACGAGGACTCCAACGGGAACCCGATGCCTGGTGGGGGCAAGGCCGCCTTCCCCGACGGAACCGAGCCGACGCAAACCCAGCCAAACCCCGACTATCGAAGGACCGTCTTGCTGAGGGCGGAACTCGAGCCGAACCTGGGCCCGGACGCGGGCCAGGTGACGGTCCACTTCCGCTCGATCGACGTAGACGACCCTTCGGCCCAGGCCGCTGGCAGCCCCATCGACGATGACACCGTGGCTACCAGCTCGGCCGACAACAGGAACGAGACGGCGACACTTGTGACGTCCGCTACGGCCTCGCCCGACCAAGGGGGCGCGGCGATCACCTACTTGAAGGTCTCGACGCAGCAGGAGAACAACTACCGCCTGGCGGCTTCGACGCATGAGCCGTGGCTGGCGACACTCTGCGGGGTTGTCTCAAGCGGCGATGGGGCTGTCCAGAAGACGCCCTGCAGTCCTGGTGTGCCCGCTGTGCCTCTGCCGTCCGACGACGGCCGCCAGGTCTCGGACATGCTCACGGTCTGGAGAACGCTCCACCTCGAGGTGGATGCCCTCGTGTCCCAGGATCCCGCCGCGGACCAGGCGGCGATGGACATCAGGGACAACCACACCCGTTTGTGGAGGAACCGCCTGCGGGACGACTCGCGACCCTTCTTCGACGGCGGCCATCCCAACCGCGACGACTGGGTTGGAGCGAATGTCTCGCTCGGTTTCCATGCCAGCGACTGGTACGACGCTACCGACAACACGGATCGCGACGTCCGAGTCAATGTCGCGACTGGTCAGCCGGATCTCCTGAATGGCCAACGGGACCGGGACATCACGGACCGCTCCTACATCCTTCGCGATGATGAGATCGCCTCACTGGACCGTAGCCAGTCGTGTGGGCCGACCACGTGTGTGGCTGACTACTCGCTCGCGACCGACATCTTCGCGAGGGCCTATATCCGGCTGTTGCCGGTCGTGCAGTTCGACGTCGACGCGACGATACCGTTCGTGATCGTGGACCATCGAAACATCACGAGCAACTTCAGCCTTCCGAACCAGGTGCCCTCGTCGCGCACGTTCTGGGCGACGCACCTGGTCTCGGCCTTCGACGGCAATGCTGCCAGCGATCTCGATCCGCGACCCCTCAGGGGGAGCTTCGCGATCAACCTGGGACTCACCACAGTCGGTGCTCCCCTTAACGACGGTCGTCACAAGCTGAAGTCGACCGTCTTCATCGAGACGATCAGAGACACCTACGAGAAGCCTCCGACCGGCGGGGTCGGTGGTGCGCCACTGGTCCTGTCGCCCGAGGTCAATAGGCGAGTTACGGCTCACGAGATCCTCCATACCTTTGGCATCGTCCACGATGCACCGATCATGTGCGCCGAGATCAACATCCAGAACAACACGGTGGGAGGCACGGTGACGGACGACCACATCCATGCGCTCCGAAGCGCCGAGCGACCGGTGATGCCACCCCACAACGACCCTTGCCCATGACGACGCGGTCGAAGGAACCGAGATAGGAGACAGGCCATGCTGCCCCTTGTGTTTGCATCGACACTGCTTGCCGCCGCCGTGAGCAACGAGGCCGAGGTTCTCCGGCTGAAGCTGTCAGCGCCCGCGGAGCTTTCGGTGGGGGAGCCCATGAAGCTGACAGTCGAGTGGTCGACGACTCGGCCGATCGAGGTCGTGACGGCGAAAGCCCAGGTCTGGCTCGACGATGGCATGGGCTTTCGCCCCTATCACGAGACGAGCTTTGGGACGGGCTCAACCGTTCACTTCCCAGAGCTGATCACGCCTTCCGCGACGATCGTCACGGAGCATGTCATCGCCGTGTCGGGTTATGCGGCTGGGCCGGACGAGAAGCACTTCGCTCTGGCTTTCCCGCGTGCCGGTCGCTATCAGGTCAAGGTGCAGTACAAGGACGCGGTTTCGAACGTGGCGGCCATCAGAGTCGTCCTGCCGAAGGGAAAGGACGCGGAGCTCCTCAGCCGCTATCTTCTGCACCGCCCGGAGCTACTGTCGGAATGGGGTCTCATAGAGGACTTTGGGGCGAGCGTCTTGGAGCAGGCGCTTCAGGAACACAGGGGCAGTCGGTATCTGGCCCACTCAAAGGTCCTTCTGTGGAAAACGAGGCTTGAAGAGGCCCGAGCTTCGGATCGACGCATCGGAGCGAAGCTGACCGAGGGCAAGGTCTCGCGCCTCCTGGAGGAGATGGGAACCGATGACCTCGAGGATTCGCCATTCGAGGAGGATCGCCTCCTCTTGCTGGCTGAGACGGCCGCTGCTGTCGGCGACCGAGCGAAGGCCCGGGCGTCCTATGAGAGGATCCTCGCGAAGCACCCGAAGAGCCATGCAGCAATGAAGGCCAAGCGGTGGATGGCGGACGAAGAAGCAATGGCCGCCGATCGCGAGGAAGCGGTGGTGAAGTAGGGACCGGTGGCTCCTGATGTGCTCCTGAGCTTTCACAAGGAGGCGGCCGGGGCACCGCGCCCTACAACCTGGCGCTCGGGGGCAAGCGCATCGCCGCGGCCGCCCGACCGGCGCGATGGCTCGGCTCGGGAGGCACCCGCTCCGCACGGAGGGCTCGGCTGGAGGCGTTGCTCGTTCCGGGGCTGATTGCTCCACGCTGACCGCTCTCCTTCCTCGCACCGCCGCTGTTCTTGGAGGCCCGCGGTACGCTGCTGGGCGTGCTGGCCATGGTGCCCGACGAGAACGCAGCTTTCTGAGCTCCGCGACATCGAACAACCGGAGTTCCCGCGGAAGGGCGAGGCCATCTGCAGCCCGACCATGCGCCCCCCAGACTGTTGCCCGAAACCGTGAGGTTCTCATGACAAGCATGCTGCTCCTCCTCCTGGCGGCCAGTTCTGGTCTGACACTGCATCTGACGCCAGAACAGAACGAGATTCTCGTCGGCGAGCCACTTCGTCTCAACCTAACGTGGCACGTGACTCGTACGCTTCAGCTGCCCGCCGAAGTCGGGGCTGGCAGCTGGAGCTACGACTACCTTGAGATCTGGGCGAACGGCCCAGGCGGTCGCCGCCAATACCGGGAGGCCGCAGCCGCGCTCGAGGACAGAGTCATCGTCTCGTCGCCGACGCCGGCAGGGAGCCAGTGCGTCTCGGAACTGCTGCTGTTCTACGGATACGGAGCAGATGCCCGGGAGAGACCCGAGTTCCTGTTTCCAGCGCCAGGCACGTACACGCTGATGGTGCGGTACCCAGACGACAAGAACCCAGCGGAATCCAACACCGTCACCGTCCGCGTGAAGGAGCCGGAAGGTGGAGACCGCGCAGTCCTCGAAGCGCTGAAGAACGACCCCTTCGACATCAAGTTGGGTGGCCCCATGACGAAGGCGCTACTTGAGAAGCACCCGGACAGCCACTACCTGCGCTTGGCAAAGATCACCCGCTACCGCGACCGAGAGAGCCGCCTGAGGGAGCGCCGCGATCCCGAAACTGGAGCCCCGCTGGCCAACGTGTCGTCCGAGGAGTTGGGGGCCCTGGTCAAGGATCTCTCTCGGCGTATGACCGCGGACCTAAAGCAAGAGAAAGACTGGGGTGCCTGGGAGGATGTCCGTCTTGGCATGTTGGTCGAGCATGCCAAACGCGGAGACGACGCCGAAGACGCTGCTGCGGCCAAGAGGGAGTTGTTCGAGCGGTTTCCGAAGTCGCGAGTCGCGGATCACATCCGCGACCGCGAAGCGAAGGATCTGGAGGACGAGTACGACGAAGAGGACGGGGAGGAGCCTCGACCGCAGCCGACCCCGAAGCCGAAGCAGTAGGCGCTGGGCTGGCGGCGGGTCCCTTGAGAGCCTGTCTGGCGCGACGCCGTCCAGGCAACAGCGCGCCGCGGTGGCTCCTGATCGTCTACCGCGCTGATCCTCGGCCACTTTGCTGCCTTGGTGCTTCGGTGCGCGCCGCGGTCGTCCTCCCAAGGACGGCGGGGGCGCCTGGCGTTCTGGAACGGGCCGAGCATTGGGGGTAGCGCGACCATGTGTCCGCGAGTGAGCGTCGCCAATTGGGCATTCGTTGTCTCGGCAGGCCTGGCGGCTTCCGTGGGGTGCGCCACGCACAGGTTCTTCCCTCAGGGGTTGCCCGTGCCCGAAGGTGACGCGCTGCTCGTTGCCGAGCTGGCTCTGGAGCACGAGATGCGGAAGCCCTCGATAGCGCCGAGAGCTACGCCCGACTACCTCTACGTTCGCATTGGCGAGCGCCCCGCGCCGAGAGCCCTTCTCCGGCGCGTTCCGGTGGTCGCGCCATTTCGGCTGCGCCCAGACCCAGTCCGCCGGCCCGATGATGGCCACTGCGTCCAGGTGGACGTTCGGGGCGGAACAGAGGCCGGCACCCTGCGGGCAGACGTCGTCTACGGTCACGACCACCCGCGTTGGATTACCCTGGACCACCACGGTTCCTTCTTCATCTTCCACAAGGCTGGGACTGAATGGCAGCTGGTTCGGTCGGGGGGGTGGGTCGATTGAGCCCCAGGGGGGACGGCGCGCCGGTCGCCTCCTCCCGGACCGCATTGCAGGTCGGCAACGCCCCCCACCGTCTTTGACACCATCCCCCCAGGCGACTACGCTTGAGTCTCACCATGCGGTCCCTCCTCGTGGGCTCGGTCATCCTCGCCGCGGGCGTCGTCCCGGCGCGGGCCGACATCCCGGTGGTCGACGTCTCCGGCGTCATCCACGCCGTGACGGCGAGCCACGTCACCGCCGCCATCGAACGCGCCGACAGCACGGCAGCGCCCCTCTTGATCCTCCGCATGGACACCCCCGGCGGCCTCGACACCTCGATGCGGCAGATCATTGACCGCATGCTCAACTGCAAGACGCCGGTGGTGGTCTTCGTTGGACCGTCGGGGGCGCGGGCGGCCTCGGCGGGCTTCGTGATCGCGATGGCGGCGGACGTGGCGGCCATGGCCCCGGGGACCAACCTGGGGGCGGCGCACCCGGTGAGCAGCATGGGCGCCATGGACGAGGTGATGAAGAAGAAGGTCTCGGAAGACGCGGCCGCCTACGTGCGGAGCAAGGCGGAGCGCCGGGGCCGCAACGTGTCGCTGGCCGAGAAGGCGGTGATCGAGAGCCGGTCCTTCACCGAGAAGGAGGCTCTGGATCAGAAGCTGATCGACCTGGTGGTGAAGGACATTCCGGAGCTGCTGACCACGCTCGAAGGACGGGAGATCCGGCGCTTCGACGGCAGCAAGCTCACGCTCCGCCTGGCCGGCCACAAGACGGTGGCGGTGGACCTGAACTGGCGGCAGGGGATCCTGGCGGCCATCGCCCGCCCCGAGGTCCTGTTCCTGCTGCTCCTCGGCGCCCTGGCCGGTCTGGGCGCCGAGCTGTCGCACCCGGGCACGCTGTTTCCGGGGATCCTGGGCACCTTCTGCTTGATCCTCTTCCTGTTTGCGAGCCAGATCATCCCCATCAACTGGGCCGGCGTGCTGCTCATCCTGCTGGCGGTCGGGCTGTTCGCGGCCGAGGTGAAGATCACCTCCTACGGCCTGCTGACCACCGCGGGTATAGTCGCCATGGTGCTGGGCGCCATGATGCTGGTGGACGCGCCGATCCCGGAGATGCGCATCCGCTGGACCACCCTGGTTCCGGCCTCCCTGTTGATGGCCGCGGGGACCATCGGTTTGGTGCGCCTGGTGATCCAGGCCCAGTTGCGCCGGCCCCAGACCGGGGTGGAGGGGCTGATCGGCCAGGCGGCTCGGGCGGAGACGGCGCTGGCGCCCAACGGCTGGGTGACGGTTCAGGGCGAGAGCTGGCGGGCGCTGATCGAGAGTGGTGCGGCCGCCGCCGGCGAGATGGTGGTGGTAACGTCCGTTGAGGGCCTGCTGCTTCGGGTCCGGAAGGGGGTCTGATGGGCGGTCTCTACGTCGTCCTCTTCGTGGTGGTCTTCTGGCTGCTGCTGTCGGTCAAGATCCTGAACGAGTATGAGCGGGGCGTGATCTTCCGGCTGGGCAAGCTCCTGCCCAAGGCCAAAGGGCCTGGCCTGACCATCGTGGCCTGGCCCATCGACCGCATGACTCGGGTGTCCCTCCGCACGGTGGTCCTGGACATACCGCCCCAGGACGTGATCACCCGTGACAACGTGAGCGTCAAGGTGAACGCGGTCGTCTACTTCCGGGTGGTGGATCCGGTGCGGGCGGTGGTCCAGATCGAGAACTTCCTCTACGCCACCAGCCAGGAGGCCCAGACCACGCTGCGCAGCATCCTGGGCCAGGCTCACCTGGACGAGCTGCTCGCCGAACGGGAGCGGCTCGGTCACATGGTCCAGGAGGTGATCGACCTGCACACCGATCCCTGGGGCATCAAGGTGGCCCAGGTGGCGGTAAAGGCGGTGGACCTGCCCCACGAGATGCAGCGGGCCATGGCCAAGCAGGCCGAGTCGGAGCGGGAGAAGCGGGCCAAGATCATCCACGCCTCGGGCGAGTTGGAGGCCAGCCGGCAGCTCACGGATGCCGCGGAGACGCTTCAGTCGCAGCCGATGTCGATCCACCTCCGCTACCTGCAGACGCTGACCGAGATTGCCGCCGAGAAGAACTCGACCATCGTGTTCCCGATTCCCATCGAGCTTCTGAGGGTGTTCGCCGAGGGCGGCAAGAAATAGGCCTTCAGGGAGCGGATGTCCACCACTGACGAGTTCTTCGGCGACGACGACCTCACCATCCGAGGTCAAATCGGGACCTCCAGCGTGCCGGAGCTGCTGCGCTCACTGCTCCAGAGCGGGGAGACGGGCATCCTGACCCTGCGCCAGGGCGAGATCACCAAGAGCATCTTCATTCATCAGGGCCGGGTGGTGTACGCCGCCAGCAACAGCCCCGACGAGCGGTTGGGCGAGAACCTGCTGCTCAGGGGCAAGATCACCGCCCGCCAGTACGTGGAGGCTTCCAAGCTGATCCGCCCCGGCCGCCGGCTGGGCGCCATCCTGGTGGAACTGGGGGCCCTCGATCCGGACGAGCTGATCCCGGTGGTGGAGCACCAAACGAAAGAGGTCCTGATGGACCTCTTCGGCTGGACCCACGGCGAGTACGAGCTGATCATGAAGGCGGTCGATCCCGACAACGTGATCAGCCTGAACATCTCGACCGAGAACCTGATCCTGGACGGCATCAGGCGCTGCCGGGCCTGGAGCCAGGTGATGCGCGGGCTGGGGGACATCGAGATCGTCCTCTATCCCACCGGCAACAGCGAGGTCCTCTACAAGCTGGACCTGGCCGGCGAGGAGCAGGAGGTCCTGTCCCACGTGAACGGCCGCTCCACCATCGAGCAGATCTGCGACGTGTCGTACCTCTCGAACTTCGAGACCTGTCGCATCCTGTGGGCCTTCCTGGTGCTGGGGCTGGTTCGCAAGGGACGGCCGGACGAGGAGCGCCCCTCACACGTGGTCGACCGGGAACGGGAGATCGAGCTGGAAGACGTGGTCGAGAAGTACAACCAGATGTTCAACCGGATCTACAGCTTCATCCGCGGACGGGTCGGCGACCAGGTGGACGCCTTCATGGAGGACGCTCTGGAACAGGTGTCCCGGCAGTACGGCAGCCTGTTCGGCGGCGTCGACCTCAAACAGTACGGACGAGCTGATTTCGAGCAGATGCTCGCCAACGTGGCCGACTTGCCACCCGATCGGCGCCGGAACCTGATGGTGACGGGGTTGAACGAGCTCGTCTATGTGATCCAGTTCGCCATCCGGTCGAAGTTCGGCAAGCCGGAAGAGGCTGTGGTCTCGGGCATCATCAAGGACGGCTTCAGGAAGCTGGGGATGGGCTAGGGCGGGCTCCGGGAGCCCCCCGCGTATACAATAGAGGGCGTTCTGCGAGAGGTGCCCGGTGGCCCAAGACGACTACTACTACGAGATTCAGCTCACCAACAAGCAACTGGTGTTCTACTTTCTTGCCGGCGCGACCGGCCTGATCCTGAGCTTCCTGGCCGGGGTCATGGTGGGTCGCGGGGTCGATGCCGCGGCTGGCGAGGTCCAGGCCAAGTCCACCGCCGTGCAAGAGGAGAGGGTGGTCACCGAGGAGGCCACACCGGCGCCGCCTCCGGTGCAGGAACTGACGTACGCCCAGCGGCTGGAGGCCGAGAAGGTCGATGAGGGCTTGGCCAAGCCGGCGGCGGGAAGGGACACCGGGAAGCCCGCGGTCGCGGCGCCCTCAGTCGCCCCCGTGAAGCCAGCTCCCGCGGCTGCGGTGAAGGCGAGCCCGGTGCCGGCCAAGGCCTCGCCCAAGCCGGTCGAGGTCAAGCCCGTCCCCGTCAAGTCGGCTGAGGCGAAGCCCGCCGCCGCCGGCGCCTTCACCATCCAGGTGGGCGCGTTCAAAGACCGGGCCTCGGCGGAGTTGGTCATGACCCGGCTCAAGGGCAAGGGCTTCGCCGCTTATGTGGTGGCACCAGCAGCCACCGACGGGCTGTTCAACGTGAGAGTCGGGTCCTATCAGGCTCGGAGCGACGCCGAACGCGTGCAGGTCCGACTCCGCGACGAAGAGAAGTTCAAGCCCTTCATCGTCAAGCAGTGAGAGCCGGGTTCCAGGAGGCCGCCCCTGGTCGTCTGCCCTCCTGGGCCCGCAAAGGCAGCCCACTGGCGTTGGGCGCCCGTGAGGTTCGGGTCCTGCTTCGCGAAGAGAGGCTGGTCACCGTCTGCGAAGAGGCTCGCTGCCCCAACCTGGGCGACTGCTTCGAGCGGAAGACCGCCACCTTCATGATCCTGGGCGATCGCTGCACCCGGCGCTGCGCCTACTGCTCGATCTCCACCGCCAAGCCGCTGCCCCCCGACCCCGGGGAACCGGCCCGGCTGGCCGAAGCTGCGGCCCGCCTGCGTCTGCGTTATGTGGTGCTCACCGCGGTGGCCCGGGACGACCTGGGGGACGGAGGGGCCGGGCACTTCGCGGCCACGGTGGCGGCAGTACGGGCACAGCTTCCGGAGGCGGAGGTGGAGGTCCTGGTCCCCGACTTCAAGGGGGACCTGGCCGCCCTCCAGGTGGTTCTGGATGCGGAGCCCGACGTCTTCAACCACAACCTGGAGACGGTGCCCCGGCTGTTTCCGGAGGTCAGGCCCCAGGGGCGGTATGAGCGGAGCCTGTCCCTCCTTGCCGCCGCCAAACGCTTGCGCGCGAATCAGACCACCAAGAGCGGCCTGATGGTGGGGCTGGGGGAGACCGACCCGGAGATCTCGGGCGCCCTCCGCGATCTGCGCGCGGTAGGCGTCGACATGGTGACCCTGGGCCAGTACCTGCGGCCCACGCGGGAGCATGCGCCGGTGGCCCGCTTCGTCACCCCCCAGGCCTTCCGTCGCCTGGAGGACGAGGCCAAGTCCCTGGGGTTCCCGACCGTCTTTTCGGGCGTGTTCGTGCGCTCCTCCTTCCACGCCGCCGAGGTCTATCGCAACCATCAGGGGGCCGAGATCCCCCCTCGGCCCTGAGCCGCGGGCTATGGCGAAGGCCCTCCGCAACGACGGTCTGGCCGCGCTCTCCGGCGTCCTGCTCACCTTGTCCTTTCCCAAGTTCGGCCACTGGGCCGTGGCCTGGGTGGCCCTGGTCCCGCTGCTCGTGGCCTTGACCAGGGCCGAGACCGGGCTGGCGGCCTTCCGTTCGGGCTACATCGCGGGCGCCGTCTCCTCGCTCGGCCTCGTCTACTGGACCTCCCTGGTCGTGATCCAGTACGGCGGGCTGAGCCTGCCCGTCGGAATCGCGATCATGGTGGCCCTCTGTCTGGCGCTCGCCGTCTTCCCCTCGCTCTTCGCCTGGACGATCGGGCGCTGGCTGCGGGCCTTCGGCCCCGCCGCGCTGCTGCTGTCGCCGCTGGCCTGGGTGGCCATGGAGATGCTGCGATCCCACACCCTGCTCCGCTTCTCCTGGTGTCTGCTCGGCTACAGCCAGCAGCAGAACCTGCCGGTGATCCAGGTTGCTCGTTATACGGCCGTGTACGGCGTGTCCTGCTTGCTGGTGCTGGCCTCGGCGGTGCTGGCCTTCCTGGCCGTCGAGGGGCGCCCGGGCCGGCGCATGGCTGCGACTCTGGGCTTGACGATGACGGTGGGGGCGGTTTGGGGCCACGGACTGCTGGTTCTGCGGCAGCCGATGACCGAGAGCGGCCGTTTGCGGGTGGGCCTGGTGCAGGGTGCGGTGATGCAGGAGGAGAAGTGGGATCCCGCCCTGGCCTGGCGCAACATCGACCGGCACCTGAACCTCACGCGACAGGCGGCGGCCGCCGGAGCGCGCTTCGTGATCTGGCCCGAGTCCTCGGTTCCCTTCCTGTACGATCGGCATCCGGAGGTGGCCGAGGAGCTGCAACGGGCAGCCCGGGACCAGGGCATCTACCTCCTGTTCGGCAACGACGACGTGGAGCCGCTCCCCGAGGGCGGTTACCGTGCCTTCGTGGGCGCCAAGCTCCTGGATCCCCAAGGCCAGCTCACCTATCGTTACCACAAGATGCGTCTGGTTCCGTTCGGCGAGTACGTCCCCTTGAAGCCGCTCTTCACCCTGGGCGGTCGTTACGTAGCCAAGCTGGTGCAGCAAGTGGCCGACTTCAGCCCCGGGGTCGAGCCCGCCGTGGGTCTGGTGGACGGGCAGCGCTTCGGCACCCTCATCTGCTACGAGGCCATCTTCCCCGATCAGGTGCGGGAGTTCACGGCCCGCGGCGCCGACCTGATCGTGAACATCACCAACGACGCCTGGTACGGCCGGACCTCAGCGCCCTACCAGCACCTGGCCATGGCGGCCTTTCGCGCGGTGGAGAACGGGAAGTACCTGGTGCGCGCCGCCAACACGGGGATCACAGCGGTGGTGGATCCTCGGGGGCGGATTGTGGAGCAGACGGCGCTCTTCGAGCCGGCGGTGCTGGTTCGCGAGGTGCCGATTGTCTCGGGCCAGACGTTCTACGCTCGCCACGGCGACCTCTTCGGCTGGACTTGCTTCGGCCTGGCCGCAGCGGTGTCCCTCATCGGCCTGCGCAGCAAGGCGCGATGGCTGATCGCTGACCGCTGAAAGCCCCCACGCCGGTCCGCTACAATACCCACATCGGAGGAACTCTTGAGCGACGAACTAACCCAGCGATTCGAAGACCTGGCAGCGAGGGCCGCGGACGTCCGCGGCTATCTTTGAGGAGGACAAGCTCAGAGGCGAACTGCACGCCCTCGAGGAGCGCATGGCCGCGCCGGAGTTCTGGGCCCACCAAGCTGAAGCCCAGAAGGTCCAGAGACGCCGAAAGCGTCTGGAGGCCGACCTCGAGCTGCTGAAGCGCATCAACAGCCAGGAGGGCGACACCCGGGTCCTCTTCGAGTGGCTGGCGGCCGGCGAGGCGGTCTTGCCCGACCTGCGAGCCGCCCTGGAGGGCCTGGAGGGCACCATCGCAGGTGCCGAGTTCCAGAAGATGCTGGGGGGCGAGCACGACCGGGCGAACGCCATCCTCACCATCAACGCCGGGGCCGGGGGCACCGAGAGCCAGGACTGGGCGGAGATGCTCTTGCGCATGTATCTGCGCTGGTGTGAAAAGCGGGGCTTCAAGCGCGACATCACCGACATCCAGGCGGGAGATGAGGCCGGGATCAAGAGCGCGACGGTGTTGGTTCAGGGCGAGTACGCCTACGGCTATCTCTCAGCCGAGGTGGGCGTTCACCGTTTGGTGAGGATCAGCCCTTTCGACTCGGCGGCCCGCCGCCACACCTCCTTCGCCTCGGTCTTCGTGTGGCCGGACCTGGACGAGGAGATCGAAATCGAGATCCAGGACAAGGACCTGCGGGTGGACACCTACCGCTCCAGTGGGGCCGGCGGCCAGCATGTGAACGTGACCGACTCGGCGGTCCGCATCACTCACATCCCCACCGGGATCGTGGTCTCCTGCCAGAACGAGCGCAGCCAGATCCGCAACCGCGATGTGGCCATGAAGGTGCTGAAGGCCCGGCTCTATGACCTGGAGCGGCAGAAGCAGCAGGCCAAGCTGGACGCGGTCGAGGCCTCGAAGATGCAGATCGCCTTCGGCAGCCAGATCCGGTCCTACGTCCTGCATCCCTACCGGATGATCAAGGACCATCGCACCAAGCACGAGGTGGGAGACACCGATCGCGTGCTGGACGGGGATCTGGACGGCCTGATCAAGAGCACGCTGATCGCCAAGGCCAAGGGAACGCTCGGCCAGCCGGTGGTGGCTGACGACTAACGGGGGTGTGGTCACGCCGACTCGTCAGGTGACCCGGACCCGGCAGCGGCTTGTGGTCGTGGCTGCGAGCCTCTTGATCCTGGCCTGCGATCAGGCGGTGGCGCGCCGGGCGGAAGAGGGGCCGGGACCGGGACCCCAGTTCCGCCTCGTCTACGAGCGGGTCAAAGGCGGCAATCAGGACCTGTACCAGGTGGAGACAGGCACCGGCGCCGAGCGGCGACTCACCCATCATCCAGGCGAGGATGGCCTGCCGCGCTTTACCCCGGACGGACGGAGGGTGGTCTTCAGCTCCGATCGCAGCGGCAGCTTCCAGCTCTACGAGGTGGCGTTGGCGGGAGGAGAGCCCCGCCGACTGCGGACCAACGACTCCACCGAATGGCAGGCGGACCTGTCACCCGACGGCGGCACGCTGGCCTTCCTCTCGAAGAAGGATGGTCCGGAGCTGCTGTTCCTGATGGACGTCCGCTCACAGGTCGAACGGGTGCTGGTACAGCATGGGCACCGCACGATCCTTGGCAACCCGCACTTCGGCCCGGACGGGCGTCAGCTCGTCTTCTCCTCGAACCGGAGAATCGGTCACCAGATCTACCTGGTCGAGGTGGCGAGCGGCAAGGAACGACGGCTGTCGGCGTTGGGTCGCGGCGGCTGCGAGCCTCGGTTCCATCCAGACGGGACCAAGGTGGTCTACGTGAGGCGCGGGCACCTCAGTGACCGGAGCAAACTGGTGGAGCACGATCTGGCGACCGGCCGCGAGCGGGTGCTCTTGGACTGGCCGGCCCTCAACTACGACCCCGTGTACTCGCCCGACGCCAGCGAGCTGGCCTTCGCCTCGAACATCACGGGCGAGTACGCCATCTACCGGCAAAACCTGACGACAGGCAAGTCCTGGCAGGTTACGGTAGGACCCGGACCAGCCCGCTATCCCGACTACCAGCCGCCGGTCGCCACCCGCTGACGATTCGGGCCTCGCGAGTCGCGCGTGGGATACCTCGCAGGCGGGAGCTGTCAGCATTCGGCGGTCAGCACTCAGCAACGGCAACGAAGGCGGGGAAGCAGAATGGCGGTCAGTCCGATTCGCTCGCGGCGACCTCGGGTGCCGTCCGTAGCTGACTGCTGGCTGCTGACAGCTAGAGCTGATGTTCCGCCCTACAGCTTCCCACCGCCTCCCCAGGCCCGAGGCTCGGTGCCGGCCACGAAGGGCTCCATGTGGACGCCGGGGACCCCCGGCGAGGCCGGCCGGCCGGCCCCGTCGACCGGCACGAACACGATGTTGGCGGGGACCGAGAACTCCTCGATGGCCTTGTCCTTCATGGCCTCGCCCCAGAAGTCGATCCAGATAGGCAGCGCGGTGCGGGCTCCGTCCTGCCCGCGGCCGAGGCTGTCCTTCTTCTCGTCGAAGCCAACCCAGACCCCCGCCGCCAGTCCCGGCTCGAAGCCGACGAACCAGCCATCGGTCCAGTCGTTGGTGGTCCCGGTCTTGCCGGCGATGGGCCGCTTCAGGCTCTTGGCCCGGACCGCGGTGCCGCGCTCCACCACGCCGCGAAGGAGGCTGGCCATGATGTAGGCGGTCTCCGCCCGAATCGCATCCTTGGCCTGAGGCCGCACCTCCTCCACGATGTTGCCCTCGCGGTCGGTGATGCGGGAGATGAGCATGGGCTTCATGCGCAGGCCTTGGTTGGCGAAGGTGGCGAAGGCGCCGCACATCTCCAGCACGGTGGCTTCCCCGGCACCGATGGCGATGGGGAGATAAGGGGGGAACTCACCCATGAGACCTAGCTTGTGCGCATACTCTATACCCACCTGCACGCCGACCGCCTGGAGGGTCTTGATGGCCGGGATGTTGCGGCTCTGTTCGATGGCCCGGCGCACCGGGATGGGGCCCAGGAACGTGAAGTCGTAGTTGTGGGGTGCCCACACGCCCTTGTTGTCGGGGAAGGAGATGGGGGCGTCGACGATGATGGTGGCGGGCGTGTAGGCTGCCCTTTCCACGGCGGCGGTGTAGACGATGGGCTTGAAGGCCGAGCCCACCTGACGCATGGCTTGAGTCGAGCGGTTGAACTTGCTCCGTTCGAAATCGTAGCCGCCCACCATGGCCTTGACCGCGCCGGTCTTGGGATCGAGCGCCAGAAGCGCCCCCTCGATCTTGGGTTCCTGCTCCAGGACCACTCTGGCCAGCTTCTTGGTGCCTTCTTCGGTCAGCGATTCGATCTGGAAGAGCGCCACCCTGCCCCGGGGCAGGAGATCGGAGACCGTGCGCTTGCCGGTCCACTCGATCTCCTTGGGCCCCACCCTCGCCTGGTAGTCGCCGAGCTGGACCACGGCCAGGCTCCGGTCCGAGGCCAGGACCACGCCTCGCACCACATCGCCGGCCGCGAAGGGCCGGTCCCAGTCATCGAGGTGGACGGGATCGGGGAACTGGCCGTCCTTCAGGATCGAGGACGCGGAGGGAACGAAGCCGCGGATCCGGCGGTCGAGCCGGCGCAGACCGTTGGCCATCGCCTTGTTGGCGGCCCGCTGCATGGCGGCGTCGAGGGTGGTGTAGACACGGAGGCCGCCCTGGTAGATGCGCTGGCTGCCGTACTCGCGCTCCAGGTACTTGCGCACCTCCTCCAGGAAGTAGGGGGCGATCGATGGCGGGTCCTTGCGGATGCGGAGCCGGAGCGGTTCCGACCGGGCCTGGTCGGCCTCCTCGCGGGTTATGTACTTCTCTTCGACCATGCGCTCCAGGACGTGGTTGCGCCGCTGAATGGCCCGCTCCGGGCGCTCCAGGGGTGAGAGGCGCGAAGGGTTCTGGGGTAGGCCCGCCACCAGGGCTGCTTCGGCCAGCGTGAGGTCCTTGATGGGCTTGCTGAACAAGAACTCGGCAGTGGCCTGGACCCCGTAGTTGCCGTGACCGAAGTAGACCTGGTTGCAGTAGAGGGTGAAGATCTCTTCCTTGGTGAAGTTCTTCTCGATCTGGAAGGCCAGGATGATCTCCTTGATCTTCCGCTCGTAGGTCTTCTCGGGGGTCAGGAACAGCACCCGCGAGAGCTGCATGGTCAGGGTGGAGAAACCCTGACCGCGGCGGCCCGACCGGAAGTTCGACACCGCGGCGCCGGGCACTCGCCACAGGTTGATGCCCAGGTGTTTCCAGAAGTCCGCGTCTTCCACCGCCACGATGGCGTTGCGCAGAACGGGTGGGATGTCCTTGAAACCCACCACCACTCGCCTCTCGATGGCGAACTCGCCGATCAGCTCGCCATCGCTCGCGAACACCTGGGTGATGATGTTGGGCTCGAAGTCCTCGAGGGAGGCGACCTGGGGGAGATCGCTCTCGTAGGCGAAGAAGATGCCGACCAGGGCGCCCAGGATGATGGCCAGGGCGAAGAGCGCGGTGATGCCGGCGCGGCGGAGTCCTCCGAAGCGGCGGCCGGTCACAGGTGTGGAGGCCATGCCTCAGACTATAGCTCAGCGCTGGCGCTGGCCCGAGGTGCCGCTCCGCGCTCCGACGCTCGGAAAGCCCGGGGGGGCCTACTCCTCTGGCTTCCGATCCCGGCGCACCGCGCGGCCTCCACTCTGGTTCGACGACGACGGCGGTTGCGTGGGGGGAGGCGTACGGGGCTCGACCCGTCGTGGAGGCGCCGCCTCGCGGGGGGCGGCCTCGGGGCGGGTGCGATTGGTGCGGCCCGAGTCGCGGCTGCGACTGGATTCCCCGCCCGACTCGCGTGCCGACTCGCCTTCATCGCGGTTTCCCCGCAGGCGGCTGAGCGGCCGGAACAGCGGACCCAGCAGGTCGCCAGGCCGCTTGCGATCGCTGTCCTCCGAGCGGGCGCGGCCCTGTTCGCGGCTCGTCCCTTGCTGGTCGTCGCGTTTGCGCTCCTCGACCCGGCCTCTGGTCCGGTCGGCAGCCCCGGAAGTCCTGGGTGTCGCCTCGTGGATCGCTCCCGAGTCGCCGTCTCGCTGGGACTCGCGAGGCCGACCGCGCCGCAAGATCTGAGACCGTTCCTGTTCTTGCGCTTCCCGCTCGCTCTCGTAGCGGGTCCGCGCCGTCGGCGCCGGTATCGTGGTCGCCGGATCGCTCCGCAGCTCTGGGATCGTGTCTCCTGGGCGCGGCCGGGTGCGAACCGTCCGCGGCGCCGCGAGCGGCCGCTCGGTCACCGACAGCTCGCGGGACAGACGCCGCGCGCCTTCCAGCGGCCGCAGCCGGCCGACCAGGTTCGGCCCGGCGTCCATCCGGCGTCGGGCCAAGTCGCGCGCCCCCATGTCACCGCGACGCGCCACCGTCCACGTCCCACCAGAGAAGGACCCGCGGGGAACCGCCCGATCCCCGCGCCGCTCGTGGATCACCACCGGCCGGTCTCGGTGGCCCAGAGCACTCCATCCCACGTAGTCGTCGCTCATGGCCCAACTGACCCAGGCCGGCCCCCAGCCGCCGGAGGGGATCCAGTACCAGCCCAGCCGGGCCGACCAGCCCCAGCGGCCGTAGTGAGAGACCGCCCAGCCCCAGCTCTCGTTAGGCACCCAGGTCCAGCCGTAGGCGGTCCACACCCAGCGGCCGTCCGAGTAGGGGCGCCAGGAGCCGCTGACGTAGGGCCGCCACACATGGCCCACCTCGACCTCGTAGTACCAGGCGCCGTGCTGTTCCAGCTCCGGGCCGTAGACCGAGACCTCGTCGGGCAGGTACTCCGAGCGCTCGCGGGCCCAGGCCTGGCCGCCCTGCCGGTCCTCGTCCCAACGCGCGAAGTCGTCGAGGTCGCGCCGGTCGAGCGCCCCGGTCCGTCCCACCTCGACGCCGCGGGCAAAGACCTGCTCCCCGGCGCGCACTCGCAGCCGGCGGTCGCCCTCGACCAGCGCCTCACCCTGGTAGACCGCGATCCTGGTTTCCCCCGCCTCTAGCCCCACGCGGTAGACGCCGCCCTCAACCAGGTCGACATAGAGCCCCCCCGGCGCCTCGATCGAGAGGTTGGCCTGGTCGCGTCCCTCCTGCCGTCTAACGATCACGCTCCCGGACCACAGGGCCAGCGCGATGCGATCCTCGCCCCGGCGTTCCTCGTGGGCGGCGTACTCGATCTTGGTGCGGCGGTCGATCCTGAGCAGGGTGCCGTCGGCGAACTGAAACTCACCCCGGCTCTCTCGGTCCGTCCACACCCGGTCGCCGGGCAGGAAGGGGAGGTTGGGAACGGCCTCTTCCGCGACCGCCTCCGCGACCCGCTGGATGGTGACCGTCCCCTCGACATGGAGGACCCGGCCGTGGCGGTAGGAGTCCTGGGCGGAGCCCAGACCCGGCAGGAGGACGGCCAAGGCGGCAAGAGCGAAGCATCGAGCGATCATGTGCTTACCCCGTTTCACCAGCCCACCATGCAATCTCCGCGCCCGTGGCTGGTGATAGCTAAGTGCTGGTGATGCTATGGGTTCTGGAGCGCGCCTTCGGTGGCGCTGTCCCCTGGAGAGCACTCGCTCTGTCTCCGCCGGGCATGGGTACCATCGCCGTTGCTCGCATAAGACCCCGCGCCAGGGGACGGCCTAGCGCCCGGCGCCCGCCTTTCGCAACAGCCGCCCCATCCCCTCGAACAGGGCAGCCAGGTCGTCCGCGGCCTCCGGCGGCGCTTCGATGGCGAGGCCGCCATCGTCGCGGCGCCGGATGGTGAGCCGGGCCAGCAGCCCGCGCACGTCATCCCCCGCAGCGGCTGGGCGCTCCTCGGCCAACGCCAGCGACTGGGCGTCGTCGGGCGCCTCCTGGCCTTCGTCGGCCGCCGCCACCAGTTGGTCCAGCTCCTGCTCGGCCGAACCCTGCGCCTCGGGACTCTCCTCGACCGCCGGCTCCGGCGCCCGCGCCGGCTCGACGAGGTGCTCCAGGCGCGAGAGGAAGGACGACGAGCGCTCGAAGCGGACCTCGTTCGATTCGCCGTCGAACAGGCCGGAGAAGAACGCCTGCTTGTCGGCGACGATGCCGGCGATGCGCGCCTCGATGCTCCCTTCCGTGATCAGGTTGTAGACGTCGATCGGCAGCTTTTGGCCCAAGCGGTAGATGCGGCCGATGCGCTGCTCGAGCACCGCGGGGTTCCACGGCAGGTCGAGGTTGATGCAGCAACTCGCGGCGCGCTGGAGGTTCAGGCCCACGCCGCCCGCGTCGGTGGCGAACAGCACGCAGGTGGCCGGATCGTCGTGGAAGTCCACGATGTTCTGGGTGCGCCGGCGGGCCGCCTCCTGCCCCGTGAAAAAAGCCGCGCGCAAGCCCGCCCCCTCCAGCACGTCCCGGGCTGCCCAGTGCGCCAGCGTGAGCATGCGGCGCCATTGACTGAAGACGACCGCCTTGCGGCCCTGCTGCACCACGACCTGCGCCAGGATCTCGCGCAGGTGGCCGAGCTTAGGGCTCGCCAGCTCCCTGAGCGTCGTCTCGTCCGGCCGCGCCGTGCGCGAGAGCGCCGGCCAGGTGTCTTCGAAGCGGAACTGGGCCATGCCGTTCGCGATGATGCGCTGCGTGGTCAGGTAGCTCATGAGCCTCAGGAACTCGGCCTGCGTGAGTGGCCTGCGCCGCGCCTGGGCCACGAGGCGCGCGATCGGCAGGTCCAGCTCCGCGTGCGCCTCCGCCTGGGCCTCGGTGATCGCCACCGGCACCACGGTGTCGGTGCGCGAGGGGAGCTGGCCGGCGACCTCGCTGCGGCCGCGGCGCAGCAAGCAGCCGGAAAGGCGCGCCCGCAGCGTGTCCAGGTGCCGCGCCCCCACGACTTCCCGCTTCCCGTCCGCGTACTGCGCATGCAGAGGCGTCAGGCGCCACTTGGGCTCGAGCGCCATGTCGTCGACCCAGTCCAGGAGCGAGGCCAGCTCGTCGAGCCGGTTCTCCATGGGCGTGCCGGTGAGCACCAGGCGGTAGACGGGTCTGAGCGCCTTGACGTAGGCGGCCGTCTTGGTCGCCCAGTTCTTGATGCGCTGGGCCTCGTCGAGCACCACCAGGTCGGCCTTCCAGCGTTGAATGAGGTCGAGGTCGCGGAGCACCTGCTCGTAGTTGGTCACCAGGAAGCCGCGCCGGGTGGCGCGATACGCCGCCGCGCGGGCGGCCGGAGTACCGTCGACGATGGCGAGTGGGGTATCGCTGAAAAGCCGCCA
>DATECU010000191.1:0-8240 GCA_035286745.1 Vicinamibacteria bacterium
TCCAGCGGAGCGGCCAGGCCGTCGGCGCCTCCTTCACGGACTGGTTCAGGCGCCGCCGCTCCGGTGGTGGCTGCGCGACCCGGTGACCAGGGCCTCGTTCCTGCTCAGCGCCGCCTACCTCGCGCGAGACCGCGATGTGAAGCTGCGCGTCTACCCCGCCATTGCGCCGCTGCTGTGCATGCCGCTCGTCTTCGTGCTTCAGGATGCGACCCACCGTAGCTCCACCTCCAATCCTGGGTTAGGCCTGGCCTTTGCCGGCAGCTTCCTGGCGCTGGTGCCCGCCTTCGGGCTGAGCCTCCTCCGCTACTCCCAGCAGTGGCAGGCCTCGGACCTGTTCCGAGCTGCACCCCTGGCAGGGCCGGCCCCCCTCTGCCATGGAGCCCGCCTCGCCTCGCTGCTCTTCCTCGGCTTGCCGCTGATCGTGTGCCTGGGCGGCCTCTTCGGCGTTCTGCAAGGCGACCTTTCCCACCTGGTCTTCCTGCTCCCGGGCGCCATCGCTCTCCCCGTCCTGGCGCTCATCCCCTGCCTGGGCGGGAACGCGGTGCCGTTCTCCCTGCCGGGCGAGGAAGCCAAGGCGGCCAGTCGGGGCCTGAGCATGTTCGGCATGATGATGGCGGCCATGGCCCTATCCGGCCTCGTCCTGGCGGCAAGGGCCTACGGCTGGTTCTGGTGGCTCATCATGGCCGAGAGCATGGCCGCCCTCGCCATCCGGGCGTGGCTGCGCGCCCGGGTCGCCACCGCGCGATGGTCCTCGATGGAGTGAGTGCCTACGCCTTTCTGCCCAGAGCTTCGAGGACAGGGTCCTTGGCCCGGCCGGTCGCGCTCGCAGTCGCTGCGGGTCGTCACCCTTGAGCGGGGGGAGGCTCCACCGGAAGCGTGAACGTGAAGGTCGCGCCCTGGCCGGGCACGCTCTCGGCCCGGATGCGGCCTCCGTGCGCTTCGACCGCTAGGCGGCAGAAGGCCAGGCCCAGGCCGCTGCCGCGTCCCTTGAGCGATCCGGTCACGAACTCCCGGAACAGGCGCGGCAGCAGGTCTGGCGCGATGCCGGGCCCGTCGTCCTCGATCGAGACGGTGACCATCCCCTTGACGGCTCGGTCGCCGGCGGCGCTGACCCGGATCGACCCCCCCGGCGGAGTGAACTTGATGGCGTTGCCGGCGAGATTCTGAATCACCCGCAGCAGCAGGCCACGGTCGGCTTGGACGGGCGGTAGCGCGTCCGCCATGGTGCTCGTCAGCCTCTGGTGTTTGGCGTCGGCGAGCGGCCGCACCAGGCCGAGAGCTTCCCCGATCAGGCTGGCCAGGTCGAGGGGTCCGCGTTCGACCGGCATCTTGCCGCTCTCCAGACCGTGGACCTCGAGGATCGCGGTGAGCAGATCGAGGACGCGCTGGGTGCTCCGGCGAGCCAGCTCGAGTGGGCTTTCCGGATCGGCGGTGCCGTCTTCGGGGGCCAGGAGATCCAGCGCCCCGCTGACCACGGTCAGCGGGCTGCGCAGGTCGTGGATCATGGTGTGGATCAGCGTCTCGCGCAGGCTCTCCACCTGCTTGCGCTCGGTCACGTCCTGTTTCACGGCGATGAAGTGGGTGATCTCACCGGTGGGGCTGGAGACCGGTGCGATCGTCTGTTCCTCGGTGTAGAGGCTACCGTCCTTTCGGCGGTTGGTGACTTCCCCGCGCCAAACCTGCCCGGCCAGGATCGTGTTCCAAAGATCCCGGTAGAAGACCACATCGTGGGCCCCCGACTTGAGCAGGCCGGTGGTGCTGCCCAGGACCTCGTCGGCCGGGTAGCCGGTCATGCGCGTGAAGGCCGGATTCACCCACTGGATTTTGCCTTCCCGGTCGGTGATCAGAATGCCGTTGGCGGCGGCTTCCAGAGCCACCGCTTGCAGCCGAAGCCGCTGGTCCGCCTGCTTGCGGTCGGTGATCTCCCGGAGCAGCAGCAGCCGCCCCTCGACGCGGCCGGGCCGCTCCCGAAGCGGCGCCACGCTGGCTTCGAAGTGCCGCTGTTGGCCATCCAGGGCCAGCACCAGCTCCTCGCGCACGGTCTCGCCAAGCGCGTGGTGGCTAACGATGTGATTCCAGGCGGGGAACACCTCGGCCACCGGCCGGCCGATGCCCAGGGCCGGGGTCAGCGAGAGCAAGGCCTGCGCCGCCGGGTTCAGGTCGGCCAAGCGGCCCCGGGCGTCCACCACCAGCACCGCCTCCCGCAGGCTCTCCAGCACCGTCGCCTGGGCCACCGGTATGATGTCCCACAACCGCGAGTCGAGCATCCCCCAGGCGAAGATGGCGGCCGCCAGCACCAGCGCGTAGGGGTTGGGATCGACGCCTGGAATGAACAGCCCGGCCAGGTAGAAGAGGTGGACGACCGCGGGGATCGTCGTCCCCACCAGCAACACGTTCATCTGGCGGCGGATGAGGCCCGAGGCGTGGGACCGGGCCTGGAACAGCAGCGCCCAGGCAGCGACCACCAGTAGATAGATGTAGGCGTTGTGCGCCCAGTACCAGGGGCCGGATTGGAAGCGGGTCCAGGTGAAGCCGCCGGTGCGATCGATGCTGATGCCGCGCCAGATGAGCTCGTGGTCGGGATTGGTCCAGGCCAGCAGGCAGGTGATGGCCGGCACCACGAACAGCGGGCCCAATCGAAGCGGCGTCAGCATGCGCTCCCGGCCGGTGTAGGCGAGCGCCACCACCAGGACCAGCCCCGGGATGTTGGCGACGCCCAGGTACTCCACCTTGAGCCATAGCTGGACGCCGGCCAGGGTGGTGCTTCCCAGCTCTGCCGAGTAGGCGAGCACATACACGGTGACGGCCAGGCTGAGGAGGATGAGCGACACCCCCCCACGGGCCGGCCGGCGCCGCAGCGCCAGCAGGACGATGCCCAGCATCAGGGCCGCGCCTACGAACAGCGGGGCGGCGAAGGGGGTGAAATGCCAGGTCACTCCGTGAGTCCGATCCGCGCCCGGGCCGAGCAGAGAGGACAAGGGCGCACTGTCACCGACGCTACTTTACCGCAGATGAGAGCCGGTGACGGGATGACGGGAGGACCCTCACGGATTCCGGAGCGCCTCGAAACGTGGCAGAATCGGGGCTATTCCACCTAGCCACAAGTCAGTTTGGCCATAGCGCCGGAGGTTTCGATGCCCGAGCCCACCGATTCGCGTCGTCTCATCGTGATTCCCGCGGCGATCACCCTTGCCGTGACCCTGCTGCGGCTGACCGGAGAGCTGCTCCACTGGTCGCCCACCCTCTTCAACCCGGCTGCCGGGGGCGGAGGCGCCCTGATCGGCATTGCATGGCTGGTGCCGGTGTTCGGGGTGTACTTTGGCATCTCGCTGGCCCGCAGCGGAGGGGGACCGCAGCGCGTGGGGGTCGGTTTCGGACTGGTGATCCTGGCGCTGGCCCTGGTCCCGCTGGCGGGTTTGGCCGCGAGTGCGCTGGGCGTCAACCCCCAGAGCCTGAGCACGCTGCTGGTCTTCGTGGTGGCGTCGGTGGTGGCGGTTCCGGTCGCGATGCGAGCCTGGCCGGAGCTGGGGCGGACCCTACTCGTCTATTCGCTGGCGGCTCGAATACCGGTGGCCCTGGTCATGCTCTTCGCCATCTTTGGCAACTGGGGAACCCACTACGACGTACCGCCTCCCGGCTTCCCGGCGATGGGGCCACTGGCGAAGTGGTTCTGGATCGGCCTCATGCCGCAGCTCACGATCTGGATCGCCTACACGGTGGTGATCGGGGGCCTCTTCGGGTTGGGGGCCGGGGCGCTGGCCTCCCGCCGCCGGGCCGCCGCCTCACGCTAGGCGCGCGGACGTCTGGTCATCGGGTCCTGAACTGGGAGATGTCCGCCTGCTCCAGGGCGTGGTCGAGAAGGACGGCCAGCACCCGCCCGGACACCACGAGCGCGTGGTCCCTCGACAGGCCCATGTCGTCGATGCCAGGGCTCCCGTGCACCTGGAGCCAGCAGAACCCGGGCAGGCTCTTCTCCGGAGAGGTTCGGCGGAAGAACTCGGAGCTGGTCACCTGCACGCCCGCGAAGGCGAAGCCCGAGGCATCCCCGATCGCGGCCAGCGAGGCGCGCAGGCGTTCGGTGACAAGGAAGAAGGGATAGGAGCCAACCAGGTCGTCGCCGACCCACCAATCGAAGACGTAGTGGAGATCTCGCACCACCGGCGCGTCCCCGTCGGCCTCCACGATGGTGCCGGTGCCGGGATGGCCGCTGGGCTCGGGCTTGACCACCAGGAAGGGCACGCCGGCATTCCTTTCGTTCGGCGCTTCAGAGCGGGTGCTGATCGCGATCGCCGGCCGAGATCCAGGCCGCCAGGCCGCCGGTGGCCACGTCTGCCAGAAGAGCGCCCAAGCCCGCCCCCGCCAGACCCGGAAGGCTGTACTGCACCAGGAACAAGACGGCTAGGAACAGCGGCTCCGAGGGTCCCGACGCGGGCAGCCAGGCCTTTTGTCCGGCCAGCGCCAGGCCCTGGCCGACATAGAGGCCCAGCGGCCCGGTCCAGGGTCGGTCTGGCCAAGCGGCGCCCAGCACAGCCCCTACCACGAACAAGCAGGCGAGGATGAGCGCCGACTTGGCCTCCCACGGGTGCGGGCTGCCCACCAGTCCCGGTGAGCCGAGCCAGAGCGCGAATCCGATGACGGCCCCTGCTGTGATGGGAATGGCCAGCCTCACCTCTCCGTCCTCCCTCCGGTGACGCCCCTCCGCCACCGGCTGTCGCAAGCCTATCGGTGGTCGCAGGCTGTCGTCAATCTCGGCGGCCCCGGCCACCCCGGCCACCTGGCCGGCGGGACCTGCGGGGAAACCGGGGATAAGATGACGGTCGAGTGCGAGAGGATCGCGTCGTCACCCCCTTCACCGAAGAGCAGGCGGTCGCCCTGGCCCGCCGGGCGTATGGCCTCGACGGCGTGGCCCGCGCCCTGCCGGGCGAGTACGACAGCAACTTCCAGCTGAAGACGCCGGACGGCCCCGGCTTCGTCCTCAAGGTCATGCACCCGGCGCGGGAGCGGGCCTTCATCGACCTCCAGTGCCAAGTGCTGGAGCACCTGGCGCACCGAGCGCCGGACCTGGCGCTTCCCAGGGTCTGCCGCGCGCGTGACGGTTCACCTATCGTATCGGTGGCGGACGCGGAGAGCGCGGAGCGACTGGTCTTTGTCCTGACCTGGGTGCCGGGCACCCCGCTGGCCGAAGCCCGACCCCACTCACCCGAGCTGCTGCAGAGCCTGGGCTGGCTGCTGGGCCGGATGGACGCAGCCCTTCTCGACTTCTCCCACCCGGCCGCCTATCGGGAGTTGAAGTGGGATCTCAGCCGCGCCGGCCAGGCTCGCGCAGGTCTCCCGCACATCCCCGACCCCGGGAAGCGGGATCTCGCCGAGCGCTTCCTCGTCCGCTTCGACGCCGAGGTGGTCCCGGCGCTGCCCAGCCTGCGCCGCAGCCTGGTCCACGGCGACGCCAACGACCACAACGTGCTGGTGGGCGATCCCCGCGCTCTGCCGCGGCAAGCGGTGAGTGTCATCGACTTCGGTGACGCGCACCATGGCCTCACCGTCTCCGACCTCGCCATCGCCGCCGCCTACGCGCTCCTGGGCAAGGGCGATCCCCTCGCCGCCGCCGCGCGGGTGGTGGCCGGCTACCACCAGGCCTTCCGGCTCCAGGAGACCGAGATCGCCCTGCTCTACTCGCTGATCGGAGCCAGGCTGGCGGTGAGCGTCTGCAACTCCGCCTATCGCAAGACGCAGAAACCCGACGACCCCTACGTCACCGTCAGCGAAGCGCCCGCCTGGGAAGCCCTGGCGCGGCTGGCCGAGATCCCTCCAGACCTCGCCCACTACGGCTTTCGGGCAGCCTGCGGGCTCATCCCGGTCCCCCGCACCGAGCAGGTCGTGCGCTGGCTCAAGACGTGCGACCCGGCCCCCCTGCTCGGCCTCGACCTCCGTTCGGCACCGTGCCTGGTCTTCGACTTGAGCGTTGGTAGCCTCCTGCTGGGTGCGGATCGCCGCTCGGCGGAGACCGAGGTCCTCACCAGGACCCTGTTCGGAGCCATGAAGGAGGCGGGGGTCGAGGTCGGAGTCGGCCGCTACGACGAGGTGCGGCTCCTCTACAGATCTCCCCTGTTCGGCGCCAGCGGCAACCCCACCGACGAGCGCCGCACCATTCACCTGGGGATCGACCTGTTCACGCCGCCGGGCTCCCCGCTCTATGCCCCCCTCGAGGGTACTGTCCACCGGCTGGCCCGGAACCAGGCGCCGCAGGACTACGGGCCGCTCCTGATCCTGCGTCACCAGACGGACCAGGGCGTGCCCTTCTTCACGCTCTACGGGCATCTGAGCGAGGAGACACTGGCCGCGCTCCAACACGGACAGCGCGTCGAACGCGGGGAGCGAATCGGATGGATCGGCGCGCCGCCCGTCAACGGCGACTGGCCACCGCATCTCCACTTCCAGATCGTCACCGACCTGCTGGACCTGGACGCCGACTTCCCCGGCGTCGCCCACCCGAGCCGGCGGACCGTGTGGACGAGCCTCTCGCCCGATCCCAACGTGCTGCTGGGCATTCCCGCCCAACGGTTCCCGGCTCTTGAGGCCGACAAGGCGGCCACGCTGGCGGCTCGGCGGAAGGCGCTCGGTCCCAGCCTCAGCCTCTCCTACCGGCAACCCCTGAAGATGGTCCGAGGCTTCGGGCAATACCTCTACGACGAGAGCGGGCGCGCCTACCTTGACGTCTACAACAACGTGCCCCTGGTGGGTCACAGCCATCCGCGTGTGGTGCGCGCCGCCCAGGAGCAATTGGCGCTCCTCAACACCAACACCCGCTACCTCCACGACAACGCGACACGGTATGCGGAGAGGCTGACGGCGAGAATGCCCGGTCCGCTTCGGGTGTGCTTCTTCCTGAACTCCGGAAGCGAGGCCAACGAGTTGGCGCTTAGGCTGGCCCGTGCTCACACTCGGCAGCAGGACGTGATCGTCCTGGAGCACGCCTACCACGGCCACACCTCCAGCTTGATCGACCTGAGCCCCTACAAGTTCGACGGGCCCGGCGGAGGGGGGCGCAAGCCGTGGGTTCACGTGGCGCCACTGCCCGACACCTACCGCGGGCGCTACCGGAGCGACGATCCAGAGGCAGGCGTGAAGTACGCGCGGCAGCTGGGCGAAGTGATCGACGAGATGCGCAGCGGTGGGCGAGGACTGGCGGCCTTCCTGGCCGAGACGCTGCCCAGCGTGGCCGGCCAGATCGTGTTTCCGCCCGGGTACCTGGCCGAGGCCTATCGGTACGTGCACGCAGCCGGCGGGGTCTCGATCGCCGACGAAGTCCAGACCGGCTTCGGGCGACTGGGCTCGCATTCCTGGGGCTTCGAGATGCAGGGCGTGGTTCCCGACATCGTGGTGCTGGGCAAGCCCATCGGCAACGCTTTCCCGCTGGCGGCGGTGGTCACCACCCGGGAGATCGCCGCCTCCTTCGACAACGGCATGGAGTTCTTCAGCACCTTCGGCGGCAACCCGGTGGCCTGCGCGGTGGGGCTTGCCGTGCTGGACGTGGTGGAAGAGGAGCGGCTCCAGCAGCGCGCGCTGCGCGTTGGGCGCCATCTAACGGAGCAGCTGGGCCGGCTCATGGACCGCTACCCGCTGATCGGCGACGTCCGAGGGGCTGGCTTGTTCCTGGGCGTCGAGCTGGTGCGGGATCGGGCGACGCGGGAGGCGGCGGCCGCCGAAGCGGACTACGTCGTGAATCGCCTGCGCGAATGCGGCGTCCTGACCGGCACTGACGGCCCCCACCACAACGTCCTCAAGTTGCGGCCGCCCCTCATCTTCAGTGAAGCCGACGCCGACCTGTTCGCCGACACCCTGGCCCGCATTCTCGACGAGGACGCCGCGCAGGTGTGACGTCCAGGGCCGACACCATGGGCACGATCTGTCCGGGCAAGTGACTCGCGGGAGCGGTCATCTGAGCGGCGGTGCGGATTGCGTTTCCTGAGCTTCCGGGGTATACGGTTGTCCAGTGTTTTCTGGGGCGACGGGAGAGGGAAACCTCGCGATACGAGACCCGGGCGCCGGCGACAGGGCCTCCAGGTCGAGTTCTGTCGAGCTGCTGAGCCGCGCGCTGCGCGGTGATCGCGGAGCCCTCGACGACCTCATCGCGCGGCTTCTTCCGTCCCTCCATCGCTGGGCACACGGCCGCTTGCCCCGCTGGGCGCGCAGCGCCCTCGACACCGCCGACCTGGTGCAGGACGCCTTGCTCCGCACCG
>DATECU010000192.1:0-3546 GCA_035286745.1 Vicinamibacteria bacterium
GGAGAGCCCCCGCCGCGAGCCAAGGAGCAGCCTTCATCAGAAGGTCAGGCGGGCCCCGAGCTGGAGGTCACGCGGGTTGTTGCGATCCTGGTTGACCAGACCGAAGTTGGCGCTGCGCGGGTCCAGGTTGGGGTTCCAGAGCACGGTGTAGTTCAGGGCGTTGATGGCCTCGATGCGCACTTGCAGCTTCACGTCCCGCGGGAGGCTGAAGGTCTTGTAGATGCCGAGGTCCAGCAGGTGCAGGTCGTGGGTTCGCACGTTAGCCAACGTGGAGGGGAAGTAGCGGACGTTGTTGCCGAGCTGGATCCTGGGATCGGTGCGGTCCGAGCCAGGGATGTAGAAGCCGGAGGTGTCCCAGGCCGGAAGGTCGAGCCCGGCGGTGCCGCCGTTCTTCTTCTCCCCGATGTTCGACTTCAGGTCCTTGGGGTTGCGGCTGGGGTCGTAGTAGATGCTGGTGGACCAGGTGAGGGGGTAGCCCGACTGGTACTGGTAGCTGCCGCTCACCTGCCATCCTCCGAGCAAGGCCTCGGTGACCCCTTTCCAGTCGCTGCCCCACTTCTGGCCGCGGCCGAACGGGGAACGCAGGGTGGCGCCGGCGGTAATCCGGTTCGGTCGGTCGTTCGGCGAGACGCGGTCCTCCAGCACCGGATCGGCGGGGTTCAGGTAGTTGAGCTTGTCCCTGAGCCGCGAGCGGGTGTAGGTGGCGAGTAGGGAGTTGCCTCCCGAGAACCGCTTTTCCAGGCGGATGGTTCCGGCATGGTAGCTGTCCGAGCCCGCGTACTCCTCGGTCACCACGCTCTGGAACTGGGGGTGGGGCCGGAGGAGCTGTTGCCGCTGGGTGGTCGCGCCGTTCATGCTGGTGCCGGGAAGCTGCCCCTGGAACGGGTTGGGCACCTGCGCCGTCAGATACGACTCCCGAGCGGTGTCCCGGGTGGGGGAGTTCGAAAGGTACTGAACGGGAATGCCGTTCATCTCCCGGGTCACCGGCAGGTTCCGCCCGCGGGAACCCACGTACATGACCTCCACCATGAAGCCGGCTCCCAGATCGCGCTGCGCCCCGATCTGCCAGCGCGTGTAGGAGGGGGTCTTCCGCTCGGCGGGCACCACGGTGCCGACGTTGAGGCCGAGCGAGGAACCGAGGCCCAGGGAGGAGCCCGCGGGCTGAATCAGGCTGCCACTCGCGAGAGGGTTCGTGAGGTCGGTCAGGAAGGTGGTTCCGTTATTCTGGGTGGTGATGACACCCGTGGGCTGGGAGAAGCCCGACTGGTTGCCGGAGTCGAAGTAGTAGGGGTAGCTGAAGAGCCCGAGCCCGCCGCGGACCACGGTCTTGTCGTTGAGCAGGTAGGAGAAAGCCCCGCGGGGAAGCGGCTTCACCAGCGTGTTGTAGATGGGGCCGTCTGCGAAGACCACGCCACCCTTCACGTCGAAGTCGCCGACCGGGATCTCGGCGATGGGGTTCTTGGCGTAGTTCGCCACCACCGCCGCCTCGATGGGGCTGGCGGAGGTGGTGTCGAAGCCGGCCAGGTTGCGGTTCTTGGTTTCCGTCATGGCCTGCTCGACTTCCAGCCGGAACCCGAGGTTCACGGTCAGTCTTCGGCTCAGGCGCCAGTCGTCCTGCACGAAGAGGCCGTGCGAGATCTGGCGATAGTCGGCCTCGGCGGCAATCTCGAACTGGCTGGCGGTGCTGGAGGCGTTCGCCACCGTGTTGGTGCCGGTGGTGGGAAGGCCCAGCAGGAACTGGGCCCAGGACTGGGCCAGCTCGTTCTGGGGTGCCGAGTTGTTGGCCCGGGTGTAGGTACCGGCGAAGTGGTAGCGGCCGGCTCCGTAAGCCGCAGGCGTTATCTCCCAACGCCGGTAGCGGAGGTCGTAGCCTACCCGCAGGGAGTGGCTCCCCCACAGGCGGGCCAGGGTCGGAGCGAAGGTGAGGTTGTAGAAGGGGCGGGTGAACCCCTGACTCCAGTCCGAGCGCTGCGAGCCCAGGGACGCGATCCTGGAGCCGGAGTTGGTGGTGCTGAAGCCGCCGAAGGTGATGAAGGGCAGATACTGGTAGTCCCCCATCTGGGCCACCGCCTGGGATGAGAAGCCGAGGCTCGCGGGGTCGAACTCGTCGGCCGGCCGGCGCCATTCGCCGAACCTGGAGAAGGAGGCGCGGACATCGAGGAACATGGCGCTGGACAGGGTCGAGGTGTAGCCGAGGGTGCCGCCGGTGTTGCTCCGGTAGTCGAAGCCGCGGGTCGCCGCGAAGCCGTTCACGACCCCGGCCCAGTCGTATCGGTCCTCCTGACGCTTGTTCCAGTAGCCGGAGAGGAAGACCCGGTTCGAAGCGTTGAAGTTGTGGTCGATGCGGCCGAGCACCGAGTTGTAGTCGTAGGGCCGAAGCTGGTTGGTGAAGTAGTTGTCCTCGATGCCGGGGCGGTTTGGCGCCGGGTAGTAGGAGGCGTAGTTCGCCGCCACCGGGTTGATCCGATTGCTGGGAATGACATTCCCCGGAAACGGCGTGCGCTGGTTGTTGCTCCCGGTGGCGGTCAGAGGATCGTAGATCAGGATGCCGAACTCGGAGAAGTCGCCCTGACGCATCTTCATGGTGGGGACGGTGTAGGTCGCCGGCTCCGGCTGAACGTCTCTGAGGTGCTCATACGACATCATGAAGAAGGTCCGGTCCCGGAAGATGGGCCCCCAGACGGTCCCGGTGAAGCGGTTGTAGTCGCGGGTCGGCTTCTCGCCCCCGGCGCGCTTGGTGAGGACCGGGGTGGCGGTGCGGGTGTCGTCGCGGTTGAAGTAGCCGAGAGCGCCGTGGAAGGCATTGGTGCCGCTCTTCAGGGCCAGGTTGACGGAGGCGCCGGCGGTCTGACCGGCCTGAGCGTCGAACGCGTTGGTCTGCACCTTGAACTCGGCGATGGCGTCGGAGGGCGGAGAGAATCCCAGCACCCCGTTGTTGTTGCCGGGGCTCGAGTTGTTTGGCGAGACCCGGTTGGGCGCCCCGTCCAGCGTGAAGTCGTTGCCCCCCTGGGCCCCGCTGGCCTGGATCCCGCTCAGCCCCGCGTTGTCCATGGGACGCGAGAAGTGAAGGTCCGAGGAGTCGGCGATGCCGGGGGCCAGCCGAGTCAGCATGTAGGCCGTGCCGTCGGCCAGCGGGAGTTGCTGAATCTGGTTGCTGTCGATGACCTGGCCGGTGACGCCCGAGGTGGTGTCGAGGATGGGCGTGGTGGCCACGATCTCCACCGTCTCCTCCACGCCGCCCGCGTTCAGGGTGAGGTCCACGGTGATGGCGTCGCCCACGCGCACCGCTATCGCCCGCCGCACCACGGTCGTGAAACCGGGAAGCTGCGCCTGAACGCTATAGGCCCCGGAGTTGAGGTAGCGGACCTCGAAGTAGCCCTTGCTGTCGGCAACCACGGTCGACGTCACGTTGGTGGCCGGGTTGGTGACCGTCACCGTTGCACCCGGCAGGGCACCACCGGTTGCGTCGGTGACGGTGCCCCGGATGGTGCCTCGAAAGTCCTGGGCAGCCGCCGGGTCGCTGGCCCACACACCGAACGCCAGCAA
>DATECU010000193.1:0-3955 GCA_035286745.1 Vicinamibacteria bacterium
TCCCCCGCCGTTGACCAACCCCACAAGGGCGGAATCCCGCCTCAGGAGGTTCCTTTGAAGTCACGACGCGTTCTCTTCACTCTGCTCCCGGCCCTCGCCCTCGGCGCCACGCTGGCCGTGGGCGACGAGGGCATGTGGATGCCGCAGCAAATCCCCGACCTCGCCGCCACCCTGAAGACCATGGGCTTCCAGGGCGACCCCAAGGCCTTCGCCGACCTCACCGGGCACCCCATGGGCGCGGTGGTGTCGCTGGGCGGCTGCACCGCCTCCTTCGTTTCTCCCGAAGGCCTGATCGTCACCAACCATCACTGCGTCCAGGGCTCGCTCCAGTACAACTCCACCCCCGAGCGCAACCTGCTGAGCGACGGCTTCCTGGCCAAGACCCGCGCCGAGGAGCTGTGGAACGGGCCCGGCTCCCGGGTCTCCGTCACCGTTTCGGTGCGAGAGGTGACGGAGCAGGTGCTGGGCAAGATGCCAGCCAAGCTCACCGATCGCGAACGTTATGCACTGATCGACCGGCGGGTGAAGGAGCAGACCGCCGCCTGTGAGAAGGAGGGCCTGCGCTGCCGGGTCGCCTCCTTCTTCCAGGGGCTCCGCTACTACGAGATCGCCCAGATGGAAATCCAGGACGTGCGCCTGGTGTACGCCCCCGCCGCCGGCATCGGCAACTTCGGCGGGGAGACCGACAACTGGCAGTGGCCCCGCCACGTGGGCGACTTCAGCTTCTACCGCGCCTACGTGGGCAAGGACGGCAAGCCCGCCGCGTTCTCGAAGGACAACGTCCCCTACGCACCCAAGCACCATCTCCGGGTCTCGCCGCAGGGCGCCGGCCCCGGCGAGCTGGTCTTCGTGGCCGGCTATCCCGGCTTCACCGCCCGTCACCAGACGTTTGCCCAGGTGAAGGACCTGACCGAGTGGGGCCTGCCCCGCTCCGTCCGCCGCGCCCAGGAGCAGATCGCCATCCTGACCGAGCTGTCCAAGGAGGGCAAGGACCTGGAGATCAAAGCCGCCACCCGGATCCGCGGCCTGAACAACGGCCTCACCAAGAACAAGGGCGTGCTGGAGGGCTTGGTGAAGGGAGGCATGCTGGGCCAGAAGGAAGCGAGCGAGAAGGAGCTTCTGGCCTGGATCGCGGCCGACCCCATGCGACAGAAGGACTACGGCGACGTGATGCCGGCCCTGGCTGCGATTCAGGCGGAGGTGGAGAAGACCCGGGAGCGGGATGCCACCTTCTCGGCACTCTACGCCGCCTCGCCCCTGCTGGGGTCTGCGTCTAACCTCTACCGGCTCTCTCGCGAGCGGGCCAAGAAGGACCTGGATCGGGAAGGGGAGTTCCAGGAGCGCAACTGGGCACGGATGAAGGAGGGCCAGCAGCGGATGCAGCGGACGCTGGACGCCCGCATCGACCGTGCACTCCTTCGTTATGTGATGCTGGAGGCCGCGGGGCTTCCCGCTGCCCAGCGGATAGCCGCGCTCGATCAGAAGCTGGGCCTGACCCCGGGGACTCCCAAGGAGGAGGCACAGGCCAAGATCGAGAAGTTCCTCGACGGCCTGCTCAAGGAGAGCAAGCTGATCGAGGAGGCCTACCGGTTGTCGCTCTTCGAGGCGACCCCGGAGGCGCTCGCAAACGCCAAGGACCCGGTGCTGGAGCTGGCGATCGCGCTGGCGCCCCTGGACGAGGAGATCCGCGAGCGGAGCAAGACGCGTCAGGGCGCCCTGGCCAGGCTCTCGCCTCGCGCCATGAAGGCGACGTTGGCCCAGAAGGGCGGCCTGGTGGCGCCCGACGCCAACAGCACCTTACGTGTGACTTTCGGCCAGGTGAAGGGCGTTTCGCCCAAGGACGGCATGGCCTACCTGCCCCAGACCACGGTCAGCGGGGTGGCCCAAAAGCACACCGGCAAGGGTGAGTTCAACGCGCCGCGCCGCCAGCTCGACGCCATCAAGGCGCTGGCCTCCGGCAAGACGACGCCGTTCGCCGACGCCAAGCTGGGGAGCGTCCCGGTGGACTTCCTCTCCACCGTGGACACCACCGGCGGCAACTCCGGCTCACCGACGCTCAACTCCAAGGGCGAGCTGGTGGGCCTGCTCTTCGACGGGACCTACGACACGGTGGCCTCGGACTACCTGTTCGACCCGGTCAACACCCGGTCCATCCACGTGGACAGCCGGTACATGCTGTGGGTGATGTCGGAGGTCGACGGCGCCGGCCACCTGCTGCACGAGATGGGAATTCGTTAGTTAGTGGCAGCCCGGGGGCGTGGCTCTTGCCGCGCCCCCGTCTTCACGAGACGAAGACGATCAGGAACCGCCCGCCGGGGGTCTCGACTACCGCCGGATCGCCGCCGTTCAGGCCGAGATAGCGGGGCTGGGTCCAGGCGGCGCCGTCCGCGCTCTCCCGAAACCACATCCCTTTGGCGCTCGCCGTCCCGTAGAAGCGGAGCAGGGGGCCCACCGCCAGCAGATTGCCGGTCCAGTTCTCCTGCTCGCTCGCGGCGATGTCGTCGAGCCGCGTGAAGCTGAGGCCGTCCGCGGCGACGGCGTGGTAGGCGCCGCCGCTGGGGCTTCCGGCCGGCGCCAACAGGTGGAAGCTGCCGGCCCAGTAGAGGGCCGCGCAGTCCACCACCGACTTGCCGGGCCAGAAGCGGCTACCCGGCTCCCAGGTGAAGTTGACGCCGTCGCTGCCGATCGCGGAGTAGAAGCCGTTCTGGTCGCCGCCGGTCGGGTTTCCCTCGGGGTTGGAGGTGAAGTAGATGCGGACCCGCCCGTCGGGCAAGGCGACCAGCGTGGGATCGAACGGCCGCTGGTAGGTCGAGGGCAGGCCCTGGACCGCAATCGGCTGAGGGTCCGACCAGCTCCCACCTCCGTCTAACGACTGCCGGGTAGCCACCCGATCCCAGGACGGGGAGCCTCGATCGGGAAACCACTGGAAGGCGGCGAGCAGACGGCCGTCGGCGAGGCGAGCCAGGCTGGGGACACCGGCGGCCTTCAGGAACAGGCCGGGGCTGTCGAAGGTCGCTCCATCGGTGCTCCACGCCATCTTGAGGTCGTGGTTCCAGGGGCCGTCGCCGGTGGTAGGCGGCGGTGTTGGGCTCGCCGTGGCCCCGCTGGGCGAGCCGGGATCGGCACCCCCGCAGCTCAACAGGAGACCCAGGCCGGCGCCGGAGCCCAAGGCCAGGAAACTCCGCCTCTCAAGGCCGTGCCGCCGAGCGCGAGTCATTGTCGATTCTCGCCCTGGAGCTCCTCCCGAGCAACCTGCGACGGCGAGCCCACGACCTCACGACGGCCGTCGGTTCTTCTTCTCGGCTCTCTTGTAGGCGGTCCAGGCCGCGATCAGATGGCAGATCCAGCCCAAGAGACCCCCGCTGCCGATCCACAAGCCGGGGGTGACGATGAGCCAGAAGAGACCGCGCAGGAACTCGCCGTTGTAGAACTGGCCGACTCCCGGAATCAACAAGCTGAGCACGGCCGCGGTTCCTGGGCTCTTCATGAGGCCTCCTTGCAGCTTCGATTGTATACGCGGGGGCTCCCGCACCCCCCGAGGCCCCGGACACGAAAGGCGCCGCCCAAAGCGAACTCGGTCGCCGCGTATCATTGGCCATGGCTGTCGGCAGCCGGGTGCTGGCCGACCTTCGCAGCTTTCAGGAGCGAGCGCGGGAGGCCGAGCGGTACGGTTCGGACCCCTGGGTCTTCGTTCGCGAGCTGCTGCAGAACGCTCGCGACGCCGGAGCCCAACGCGTCCACCTTACCACAGTCGAGCACCACGGGCTCACCTCCATCCGCTGCCGGGACGACGGCAGCGGCATGAGCTTCGAGCACGCGCGGCGCTATCTGCGCCCTCTACGCCTCGGACAAGGAGGATGGACGCGGGAACGCCGGCCGCTTCGGCGTGGGCTTCTGGTCGGTCCTCCGCTTCGCGCCCCAGCGGATCGTGGTGCGCTCCTGGCCTCCCGGGAGC
>DATECU010000194.1:0-2645 GCA_035286745.1 Vicinamibacteria bacterium
AATCCCGCGTGGCGGGGTGAGCGTGGGGGTCGCGGCGCTGCTAACCCTGGCGCTTCTTCCTGCACACTCGGGACAAAGGGCCAAGAAGCCCGCGGCCGAGCCGGCCCCGGCGGTCACCGAGCTGGTCTGGCCGCTGCCGCCAGCTCCCCCTCGCATCCGCTGGGCCGGGCAGATCACCGACCTGAACGCGGTGAGGGGAAAGATTAAGAAGAAGCCGAGCTGGATTGATCGCATTGCGGGCGTTAGGGAGGCCGCGGAGCCGGAGGCCCGCTTGCAGAAGCCCTACGGCATCGCCGTGGACTCGCGCGGGCGCCTCTACGTCGCCGACGGGTTGCAACGGGTGGTCTTCGTGCTCGACCGCGCCGCCCAGCGCGTGGAGGTACGCGGGGGCTCGGCGCGGGTGGCCCTGGCTCTGCCCATCGGCGTGGCCGTGGACGCCGAAGACCGCCTGTTTGTTTCCGACTCCTTCAATCACACCATCACCTGCTTTGATGCCGAGGGGAAGGTGCTGGCGCAGTTCGGTCGGGAAGAGCTGGAGCGGCCTGGGGGCATCGCCATCGACCGCGAGCGCCACCGCCTGTATGTCGCCGACGCCAAGGCAAACCGCGTCGCCGTCTTCGACGCGGAGAAGTTCGCCTTCGAGCGGTTTGTCGGCAGTCCCAGCACGCCCGGGGCGGGCGAGCCGGGACGCTTCGCCGCCCCCACCAATGTGGCGGTGGACTCGAAAGGGAATCTGTACGTCACCGACACCTGGAACCACCGCGTGCAAATCTTCGACCGCCGCGGGCGCTTTCTGCGCGCCTTCGGCAGTCATGGGACGCGGCCGGGGAACTTCGTTCGACCCAAGGGCATTGCCGTGGACTCCGAGGGGCACATCTACGTGGTGGACGCCGAGTTCAACAATTTCCAGATTTTCACCCCCGACGGCCAGCCGCTCATGGCGGTGGGCAGCCTGGGCCCCGACCCCGGCCAGTTTACGCTGGTCGCCGGCATTTGCATTGACTCGCAGGACCGCATTTACACCACGGAGCAGGAAGGCGGGCGGGTGCAGATCTTCCAGTATCTGCGTCAACCGGATTCCGTTGCCCGGAAGGAGGTGAACCCCGGAATCAAATAAACAGCTCGTACTGTTGGTTCAGAAACTCCTCTTCCCAAGGAGGCAACAACGATGAACAAGAGCAGAGCCGCCATCTTGATCCTGGCAATCGCGATGGTGGCGACTCTCGCGTTCGCACAGAACCAGAAGAGCACGGTGATCGGCACGGTGCACGACATCAGCGCTGCTGGCTGCAAGTCGTGTCACGCGCCGCACAACGGCTCGGTGGCCACGGGGGGATCTGACCAGAGCACCGGGCGGATTCTGTTGTGGGACCGGGGGTTCACCACGGTGACCTTCGGCACCTACAACTCGCCCACCATGGACAGCACCGCTGCCGAAGTGGGCGCCACCACGCCGACGGCTACCGAGCCGCGGCTCTACTCGTTCCTGTGCTTGAGCTGCCATGACGGCGTAACCTCGCCGACTCTCATCGCCGCCACCAGCGTCAAGGCGGTCGGGAACCTGGCCAACTCCTATGGGTTGACCAACGACCACCCGATCAACATGACGCACGATCCGGTTACGGACACGGGTCTGAAGTCGGTGGCTACGGTGACGTCGGCGGGGCTGGTGTTGTACGGGACGGACACGGTGCAGTGCGGCAGTTGCCACAACGTCCACTACAACGCCAACGGGTCGTTCCTGCGCATCTCGAACGCGAGCTCGGCCCTGTGCACTACCTGCCACCTGTAAGCGGCCGGTAGCGCACGCGTGAGGAGGGGCGCGCCAGCGCCCCTCTTCACAATTCACCTCACGGAGCGACAGTGAGGAGAGCAAGACAGCTCGGCCGGTGGCCTTGGGCTGCTGCGCTGTTACTGGCGGCGGCCTGGCCCCTCTGTGCGCAAGAGCCGGAGAAAGCGTTCAACCTGACGGGTGTGTTCACCACCGGCTTCTACTCGGCCCAGAATCAAAACGGCCGCGAAGCCAACATCGCGACTGTCCCCGCCATCGTCAACCTGGACCTGTTCGGTTTCATCGGCAACCCCGGCTTCATCAGCTATCGCCTGCAACCACAATTGAGCGCGGGCTCGCAGGCCCCGGAGGCGGGTTTCTTGAGCGGCAACGGCATCACGCTTAGCGCTACCTTTCTCGGCCGGCGCAGCTTCCCTCTGACTCTTACCTACTCCAACGTGCAGCGCGAGCAGGTCAGCTACGGCAGCCTGACGCGCATCTCCGGCCTGCGCTCGGTCAGCCACGACCGCAGCTTCGGGCTGGACTGGCAGGTGCGCGCCCCCGACTGGCCGCAGCTTTCCTTTGACCTCAACACCGGCAGCAATGCCCTGGAGCCCGAAGACCCCATCATCCCCGACTACAGCTCCCGCAGCCGTCGCTACGGCTTCGGTCTGCATGACCGCCGCTGGGGCTGGACGCTGGACAGTGGCGTCCACTGGGACCGTTTCTCTTCCGATTTCGCCAATCCCCTGGAGCCCGACCTCATCACCACCACGCTCGACCGCGACTCTTCCAACTATCAGTTCACAGCGCAACGGCCGCTCTGGAGCCGCAGCCAATTGGTGCTCACCGGCGGCCTGCTCGACAGCCAGAA
>DATECU010000195.1:0-11973 GCA_035286745.1 Vicinamibacteria bacterium
GCCGGCGGGGTGACCGAGGCCGGGTTGTAGGAGCAGCCAACGCCCGAGGGCAGGCTGGCGCAAGCCAGGCTGACCGCGGAGTTGAAGCCGCCGGTCGAGGTCACGGTACAGGTCGAGGTCCCGCTCGAACCCTGCTGGACGGAGAGGCTCGAAGGGCTGCACGACAGGCTGAAGTCGGGGGTGGTGGTGCCGGTGGGGGTTACGCTTACGCAGCTCGCTGCGCGGCCGTAGCAGGCGGAGGAGGCGCCGGCGGCCACCACCGTGTAGTAGTAGGTGCGATCGTTCGCCACCTGGGTGTCGGTGTAGCTGGTTCCCGTCACCTCGGCCACCAGCACCTTCGCCATGTTGCAACCGCCGTGACCCTCACCGCGCATCACCCAGTAGCGGGTGGCGCCGGACACCGTGGTCCAGGACAGGGCCACCTGGTTGCTGCCCGGCGTGGCGGTGACGGTGGGAGCCGCCGAGGGACCGCCGGCGCAGCCGCTGTTGGTCGCGGTAGGCGTCGCGCAGGCGATACCGTGGCGGTTGTAGGCGGCGTAGATAGCCGTCATGTGCGGCGTGCCGTCGTTCAGGTTGCCGTTGTCGTCGTCGGCGGTGATCCACTGCATGTACCCGTTGGTGGTGCCGCAGCCGCTGGCCGACGAGCCGCAGGTGCAGGCGTGCCAGGTGCCGACGTTGCCGGTGCCGTGGTAGAAGAGCTTGTTGCCCACGGTGAAGGCGGTCTGGCTGTCATAGCTGAAGGGCGCAGCCGTCAAGTCGCGGGTCACGAAGTCCCAGGCCATCTGCCGCACCGGGGCAGCCGAGCAGTGCGTCTGCCGGCCGCAGGCCCCAGTACCGGTCGTGCAGGACGTGCACACGAACCCCAGCGCGGTGTCCGGCGTGTTGTCGGTGTGCTTCGCCCAGTCGGTGTCGCGTACGCCCGAGCAGTTGGTGTTGCAGTGCGCGGCGCCCTGCAGGGCCTCGTTCTGGTTGTAGCCGGTGCCGTCGGCCGTCTGGCCGCAGCCACGGTCGCTGGTCCAGAAGAAGCCGTAGCCCACGCAGGAGGCTTGCAGCCGGTAGATGGAAGCGATGTCGGCATAGGCTTCACCGGAGACGCTGATGCTGCCGTTGGCATCGTTGTCGTCCATCCCATGGCCCCACTCGTGGTCGAACACGGCCGCGATCTCGCCGGTGTTCCGGCAGCCGCCGCCGGAGCGGTAGAAGTTGATGGTGGAACCGTTCCAGAAGCCGTTGCAGGTCTGGTTGATGTTGACGTTGGCGGTGAGCTGGTTCTGCAGCCAGGTGTTGCTGGGCAGCCAGCCGCGAGCCACCTCCGCGATCTTGTTGACCTCGTAGAAGGCGGAGCGCGAGGCCGGGGTGTCGCCGGCCGAGCTGCCAGCCGAGGTGCAGTCGTGCTGGCCGTTGCTGCCGCCGAGGTTCAGGTCGCCCAGGCTCGAGCTCTCGCTGATGGCGCCGCAGTTGTCGCTCACCCGCACGTACCTGCCGGACAGCGTGGTGGTGACGGTGCCGCTCGTGTAGTCGAAGAGGCCCGCGCTGTTGGTGAAGTTGTTCGGCGAAGCCAGGCCGGTGTTGGCCCAGGGCATCGGGTAGCCGGCCTGCATGGTGCCACATCGCGCCGCGTCCGGGCACTGTTCGGTGCTGGTCAGGGGGTAGATCCCGCCCTTGACCTGCTTGCTCACATAGTGGTTGCTGTCCTGGAAGGCGAGCACCTCGCCGCTCTGGGCATCGACCATGACCTCCCAGGCCGCGCCCTCCTCGCCCCGCCCAAAGACATAGGTCCAGACCAGGCGGTGCTGGTAGCCCTTGCCTACCGGTCCACCAAACGCTTCACCCTGCTGGTATTGCGGCGGCGCCACCGGCACGATCTCGAGGCGGGCCTGGCGAACGAACTCATCCTGCGGCCAGCGGCCGCCAGCGTAGTCGAAGCCGGCTTCGATCGCCTTTTCGGCGGAGACCTTGGCGATGGTGTCGAGGCTCACGTTGCCCCAGGTCTCGGTTCCCAGGGTGACCAGGTTACCGTGGCTGATCGAGGCGGCGAGCCGGGCGTCGCGGACCGGCACGCCGTTCACCACCTGGGGGATGTGGATCTGCCAGAGGTCCGGATTCACCTGGGTGGCCTTGATCGCGCCGGCCTGGCCGAGCTCGATTCCCAGCAGGCCCCGCTGGGCGGCGAGGTGCCGCTCAAACGCGTCGGCCACGACCTGGGCGTCAACGGCCTCCACGCCGCGGCCCAATCTCTTGCCCAAGTCCTCCAGGGTCAGCCGGTTCCCCACCCCGTTGCCGGGGATGAGCGGCACCGAGCGAATGATGTTCGTCACCGCCCCCGAACGTGGATCGACGAACACCGGGGTCGCCGCTCCCTTCTCCAGGCTTCGGAAAGCCTGCCAGGCGTCGCGGTTCGGAAGCTGGCTCAGGACGTCGTCGAGCGGCACGTGAGCGGTGCTGATGTAAAGCTCGGGCCGGAAGAACTCCCTTTGATCGAGGCTGGTCGCCGGTTCCTTGGGGACTTGCGCCCAAGAGAGACTCGCCGACAAGCCCAGGAAGAGCCCCAGCAGCAGGCCGGAACGGCCCCCGCGGAGAGTACAGGTACAGGCCATGCCACCTCCTCATGCCGCCTGCACGGGCCTCGGCCCGGTCGGCGGCGGAACTCAGACGAGACTCGTGGGGGCCAAGCCCGCCACGGCCGGGTCAACAGGTTGGTTGGGATGCGTAACGCGTGTCACGGTGTACCACGGCGCGCGAGGCGACGTCAATGACATTCTTTTGCGAACAGAGCGCCCGACCGGTCGGGAGGGAACGGCAGCGATCAGCAATCAGCTTTCAGCCGTCAGCTACGGCAGGGCCTGAGGCTGGGACCTGGCAATCAGCACTCAGCACTGAGCGGTCAGCTACAGCTCCGGCCGCGTGCGTCGCTCCCCGACCTCGCCCCGCCAGCCGTTGCTGAACGCTGATCGCTGACAGCTACCACCTGTGACGCGTTACTCGCCCGCCACATACCGCTTGCGGATGGTGGGTGCCAGGTACTCGCTGAAGGCGCGGGTCAGGTCGAAACGGGGGGCGAAGCCCCAGTCGCGGCGAGCGGTCGCGTCGTCGACGTCGGCGGGCCAGGAGTCGACGATCCGTTGGCGCTTCAGGTCGGGGACGAAGTCGATCTTGGCCTGCGGAAACTCCGTGAGCACCAGGTCGCGGACCTCGGCGGCGGAGGGGCTGAAGGAACCGACGTTGTACACCTCACGCGTCAGGCGGGCCTTGGGTGCCTGGGCCAGCGCCAGCAACGCTTCGACACCGTCCGGCATGGCCATGAAGGGAATCCGGGTGTCGGGCCGGACGAAGCAACTGTAGGGCTGGCCCTGGGCGGCGGCGTGAAGCATCTCGGGGGCGTAGTCGGAGGTACCCCCCGACGGCACGGTGAGGGCGGAGATGAGCCCGGGGAAGCGAACGCAGCGGAAGTCGACCTTGCCCGAGAGCGTCTCCGCGGCCAACTGCTTGTAGTGGCCGGCGTAGTAGCGGCCCAGGTGCTCGCAGTAGAGCTTGTTGCAGCCGTACATGGTGGTCGGCACGTTCCAATCGCCCTCGCGCACGCGCCCCGCCTGAGCCTTGGCCTCCAGGCTCGGAAAGCCGTAGGCGGCAATGGAGCTGGGGTACAGGAAAACCACCGGGCGGCCGTGCGACTCGCCCTCCTTCTGGGCGAACTCCAGCAGATGCAGCATCCCCTCCACGTTGACCTGGTGGGCGGTCGTGGGCGTGAACTCGCTCCTGGTGGAGAGGAGCGCAGCCAGGTGGAACACCAGCTCCACCTCGTACTCGGCCAGGATGCGCTCCAGCAAATTGGAGTCGAGGATCGAGCCCACGAACTCCCTCTCCACCATGGGCGCGTACTGGAGATCGAGCTGCTTGAGATCCAGGGTGACGATGGCACGGCGTCGGTCCCTGGCCAGGCTTTCGATGAGCCCGTGGCCGATCTCGCCGCTGGCCCCGGTGATGAGAACGACCGGCTTTCGCAACATGCTCCTCCTAGCCCCTGAGGCTGACGCCGATGAGACGACCCACGCCGTAGGTGAGGCCGGCGGCGGCCAGGCCGAACGCCACCTGGCGGGCGCCCGAGAAGAGCGCGCTCCGGCCGGTGAAGAGGGTGATCCCGGCACCCAGAGCGAAGAGGCCCACCGCCGACAGCGCCACGCTGCCGGCCAGAGCCCCCAAACCCCCCAGCAAGGCGAAAGGCGCGACCGGGATGATGGCGCCCAACGCGAACAGCGCGAACGAGGTCCCGGCAGCCACCCAGGCCGACCCGCCCAGCTCCCCGGGGTCGATGCCCAGTTCCTCGCGCACCAGGGTGTCGAGGGCTCCCACCTGGTCGCCCATGATCTGGCCGGCCAGCAGCCGCGCCTGTTCCTCGGGCAGGCCTTTCGCCTGGTAGATGAGGGCCAGTTCCTCCGCCTCCTCCTGCGGTGCCGCCTCCAGCTCCTCCTTCTCGGTCTTGATCTGGCGCTGATACAGCTCGCGGGAAGACTGCACGGAGAGCCACTCACCTAACGCCATGGAGCTAGCTCCCGCCAGAAGCCCGGCCAGGCCGGTGACCAGGATGGCGGCGCCCGACATCTCGGCCCCGGCCACCCCCATCACCAGGCTCAGGTTGGAGACCAGCCCGTCGTTGGCCCCCAGCACGGCCGCCCGCAGAGCGTTGCCGCCGGCCGAGCGATGGCGTCCTTCCATCCGCGCCAGCGCCGCGCCTTCCATCCCGCCGCTCCCCGACTGGCTGATGTGATGGATCAGCCGCGCGTGGGACCGCTCGTCGGCCGCCAGGCGGGCCTGGTCTCCGGTGCTATAGCTCTGGCTGCCGGCCTGCTCCAGCGTCATCACCGTCGGCAGCACGGCACCCACCCCGAAACGGCGGGCCAGCCAGGCCAGGGTGCGGGTGCGGAGCGACGGACGGCGGAAAGCAGGAACCGCGACCCCGGCCGCCCTGAGCTTCTCTTCCCACACCAGCGCATGACGGTCCTCGACAGCCGCCATCCGCCGGTAGATCTCCGCCAGCTTGGGGTTGACCTCCGCCTCCGCCAGCGACCTGTAGAGCGCACCCCCGTTGCGTTCGTCCTCGAGGTGGTGGAGGTAGCGCCTGGTATCTTCGTCGCTCAAACGACTGCTTTCGTCTTGGCTCGAGAGAGGAGAGGACTGGTTCTTGACTCCGGTTGCGGTCTCACTGTCCCCCCGATGGCTGGTGCGGAGGCCGAAGCATACCAAAAAGGGCCCTCGCGAGCGTCAGTGAGTCTCGTCTTCCTCGAAGGCCGTCACCAGAGCGGCGTCACGCACCCAGGGAGCTGCCCTCAGAACCTCACGGACGCGATCCAGGCCGGACCCGGAGGGCGACTCCGACAAGACCACCAGGCTGCTCCGCGCCTCGCTTCGGCACTCGATCTCCGGATGGCTCGAGAGGGCCTCGCGGACGGCGGCACTCTGTCCAGGCTCAAAGGTCAGAAGCCAACTCGCGATCGTCACGCCTACCTCCTGGGCTGTCCCATCGCGAAAAGATTCCCCGAGCCCTCCCCCGCAGCGCAGGTTTTGCCATCGACTGCGGCCCCCGGGGCCCCAAACCGGGCCCGGGAGGGGCTGTGATGGGTGACTCCAAAGTCCATGCCCGCGGCACGCGGTCTGCTTGCGCTTCACGAGGATGGGAGGTGTGCCATGATCCCCATCCGCGAGATCCTCGTACCCTCTGATCTCTCGGCCGAGTCGGAGCAGGCCCTGGAACACGCCTGGGCTCTGGCGCAGGGCTTGGCGGCTCACCTCACCCTCTTCCACGCCGTCCCCCTCCCCGACCACGCCTACCCCCACTGGGCCTTCGGCCACGGTCACGATGCCTGGGTCGAGGCACAGGAGATCGCGCGGGAGTGCCTGGAGCGCGACCTCGCCGATTTGGCGCCGCCGCCCTCGCGGCCGGCGCGGGTGGTGGTGGAGCGAGCCACCTCGGTGCCACGGGCGCTGCTCACCTTCATCCGCAACACCCAGCCGGATCTCACGGTGATGGCGACCCACGGCCGCGATCGACTCTCCCAGGTGCTGTTGGGGAGCGTCACCGAGACCGTGTTCAGGAATGCCTTCCGTCCCGTCTTGTGCCTGCGTCAGCCGGAACACGGGGCCAGGCTGCCCTATCGGCTGATCCTGGTGCCCACCGACCTCTCCCCCGCCTCCCGCCTGGCCTTCCCCCTGGCCGCGCTCTTGGCGCGCACCTTTGGGGCCAAGGTCGTCACCCTGCAGGTCCAGCCCACGCCCACCCTCAGCAACCTGATCGCCTCTCCGCCGGGGGGCGAGGCGCAGGTCCCCACCGAGGCCACCCTCTGGAAGTTCGTGAAGCCCGAGTTCCCGAACCTGGACCTCGAGGCCCGAGTGCAGAAAGGCCACGTCTGGGACAGCATCGTCGCCACCGCCCGCATCGAGAAGGCGGATCTCATCGTCATGGCCACCCGAGGTCACGACAGCTTGGGGGACAAGATCCTGGGCAGCAACACCGAACGCGTCGTGCGCCACGCGCCGTGTCCGGTGCTGGTGGCGTGAACCGAGCGGTCAGCGAACAGCGTTCAGCCGCTGAATGCTGACCGCTGTTCGCTGACTGCTACCGGAGCGATTCGTAGGATCCGAGCCACCCTACTGGCTCAGGCCTCGTCCTCGGTTTCCGCAGGCGGCAGCTCCATGGTCTCGCGCAGGAAGGCCAGGTTGCCAGCAAGCCAGAGAGCGACGCCCCCGGCCAGCAGCGCCGCCGAACCCCAGCCGAGAAGGCCCTGGGTGGTCAAAGCGTCCAGGACGCCGGCCTGGTGGCCGGCGCGCATCATCGCGAAGCAGTAGCCCACCACACCGACCATGGTGACCACCCAGCCGGCCAGGATGGCCTTGCGTCCCCATTCGCGCTTGGCGGCCGCCTCGTCGACCCGGGCACCGGCGAAGCTGAGGGGCGATGCGGCGGTGTGGGCTCCGGTATGAGCTCGCGTCATGTGATCCTCCCTTTTCAGAATCCTCAGGTCTCGCGACGGGCCAGCTCCGGCTGCACTGCCGGAGCCGGCAGGCGGAAGCGGCCCCAGCGCAGGCCTTGACGAAGCGCCCGAACCAGGCTCACCAAGAGGCCCAGAAACGTCATCAGCCAGGCGGTCAAGGCGGCGCCCACGAAGAAGCGCGGGATGGGCAGCAGGAACGGGGCCGGGAGCGCCTCCGCCAGGCGGTAGGTGGCGCTGGTGTACATGGCCAGCGGGAACACCGCACCCCAGTATTGCGGGTCGTAGGTGAGGGGCACCTTACGCGACACGTAGCGCCACAAGCCCAGCACTACCAGCATGGGAATCCACCAGGTGGCGGTCGCCCAGTAGAGGAGCGTGAAGCCCTTCAGGAACGGCAACAGCGAGGTGAGCAGCGAGGAGCTGTCCGCTACCTGGACCAGCAGAGCACCACCCAGGGTGGAAATGGCCATGGCCCCCATGTTGATCCAGTAGGGTGGCATCAGGTCCGAGGGCCGGAAGCGCAAGAACGTGTAGCGATAGAAGATGAGCGAGATCATCCAGATGTAGAGCATGCCGCCGGCCAGCCACAGCGAAACCAGCCCCAACGCGATCAGCTCGGCCTGCTCCCCGGCCCGTGGAATCGCCGCCGACCCCAGAACCACCAGCGACTGGGTGGCGACCACCGCCGTCAGCCAGCCGCCGTTGATCCCGTCCTCCAGGCTGGGCTTGGTCTCCTTCACGGTGAGGCAGGTGAAGATGGCGTAGGTGAGCAAGAGCCACAGCGAGAAAGCCACCCACCACAACGCGTGAGCCAGCGCGTAGGCTCCCCGCCCGATCGCCAGGTCGGTGCCGATCACCGAGGTCGCCGCCACCATGGTGAAGAACCCGGGCCCGCGCTGGTGGCTGCGGAAGTCGGCCAGGAAGGCCGCCCGGTGCCTCACAATCCGCCACAGGGTGAGGCCCCAGAGCGCCAGGTAGCCGGTGACGGCGATGGCCGTCAGGGCCGGCGGCAGTCCCCCGATCCCCAGCAGCCGGCAGGCCACCGACAAGATGCCGGTGGCCATCACCAGTGCGAAGTACGCCGGATGCAGCTCGGCGACAGCCCGGTCGAGCGACTGGAGGAGTGGGCTCCCGGTGGCGGCGGCTCGTCCATGGCTGAGGTTCATCGGCTGGTTCCTGATGAGCAATGTCGCATGTCGCCGAGCGGACCGGTAGCGGGCACAGCCTGACAGCGCCGCGAAAGCTTGCGAAGGGGCTTGTAGGGAAACGCCTGACAGGCGTCAGGACACCAGCCCGTGCCGGATCGCGTACTGCATCAGCTCGGCGTTCGACGACATCCCCATCTTCTCCAGGATGCGTGCGCGGTAGGTGCTGACGGTCTTGGTGCTGAGGTCCAGATCGCTCGCGATCTCCGACAGCGAGCGGGCCGAGGCGATCAGCCGGAATACCTCGAACTCGCGGCTGGAGAGCGTCTCGTGGGGGCTTCGGGGCCGGTCGGCGGCGATCAGGCCGGCGAGCTGTTCGGCCAGAACCGCGCTCACGAAGCGCCGCCCGGTGGAGACGGTGCGGATCGCGTCCAGCAGCTCGCGGGCCGCCCGTTCCTTGGTGAGGAAGGCGAGCGCCCCCTCCCTGAGCGCTCGGACCGCGAACTGGGGATCGCCGAAGCTCGAAAGGACGATGACGCGGCAGGCTGGGAAGCGCTCACGCAGTTCCGGCAGCAGGTCCAGCCCGCTCCGGCCGGGCAGCGAGATGTCGAGCACCACCACCTCCCAGGCGGCGCTCGCCAACTGGACCAGCGCCTCCTCGGCGCTGGCCGCTTCCCCGATGACGACCCGGGCGAACTCGTCCTCGATGATGCGCCTGAGGCCGGCCCGGAGCATGGCATGATCATCGACCAGCAGAATCCGCATCACCTCTCCCAGCATCCCCCGGCGCCTTGGGAATCGCCACCGTGAGCCGGGTGCCCTTGCCCGGCGTGCTGGCGATCCGCAGCGAGCCGCCCAGTCGGCGCGCCCGCTCTTCCATCCCCAGAAGACCCAGTGACGGGCGATGGCTTTGGGTGGCCGCGTCAAACCCCCGCCCGTCGTCCTCGACCTCCAACACCACATCATCGCCTTCGGCGCGCAGCTCGGCCGAGACCGAACGGGCGCCGGCATGGCGGGCGACGTTGGTGAGCGCCTCCTGGGTGATCCGGAAGAGGGCGATCGAGACCTCGGCGTCCACCGGGTCGGGCGCCGGCTGAGCGCTCAGGCTGGTGCGAATCGACGCCCGGCGCTCGAACTCCTTGAGCAGCCACTCCAGACCGGCCGTTAGACCCAAGCGATCGAGCACGCCGGGTCGCAGATCGGAGGAGATGCGCCGCACCGACTCCACCGCAGTATCGATCATCTCGCCCAGGCCATCGATCCTGCCCGTCAGGTCCTCCACCTGATCGGGGGACGCGGCCGCCGCGATCCGCCGCCGCAGGCCGTCAAGTTCCAGGCGCAGCACGCTCAGCTCCTGGCCCAGCTCGTCGTGCAGCTCCTGAGCGATGCGCGCCGCCTCCTCCTCCCGGGCGTGCTGCAACCGGTGGGACAGCGCCCGCAAGTTCTCCTGGGCCTCCACCGCCTCTTGGTGCCGCGCTTCCAGCGCCGCCGCCATCAGGTTGAACGAGTGCGCCAAATCCCTTAGCTCTCCCCGCGGCCTCGGCTCCGGGGCCCGCACCGAGAGGTCGCCCTCCCCGAAGCGGCGGGTGGCCAGGGCCAGCAGCCGCAGGTCGCGGATCACCGACAGGTCGGTCGCCAGCAGCGAGGAACCGACGCCCAAGAGCGCGAACAGTGCCAGCACCGTGATGTCGCGGTAGAAGACGCGGTTGGCGATCGAATAGACGGCCGCCGCCGGCAAACCGGCGACCACCCACAGGTCCTTGGCTCCTTGCAGAGGACTCGCCACCACCAGCCGTTCGACGCCGTCGGGCTCCGCACAGCGGACCATTCCCGAGGGCCTGCCGGTCAGTTCCGCGAAGCCGGCGATGGCGGCCGCCTTCTCTGCCGCCGCCGGCCGCGCACCAACCGATTGGGCCAGGATGCCGCCGTCTCGGTCGGCGATGAAGAGCGCGTACTCGCTGGGCAGACCCGCCTGTCGAGCCAACTCGTCGAGCCACGCCAGCTCCAGGGCGGCCCACAACACCAGCTGCGGCTCACCCGAGGCGGAGCGCAGGGCGTGAGCCATGATCAGCACCGGCCGTCCCACGATGGGCCCCATCTGATAGCGTCCCACCGCGACATCCCGACCGGAGAGCGCCGCCACGAAGGCGGGATTCTGGGCCAGGTTGAGGTCCGGGGGCGGCGGGACCGAGCTGAAGGCCACTCGGCCATCGGTGGTCACCGCCCCCAGGTTGGCGAACTGGGGGAAGCCGGCGACTATGGCCGGCAAGACCGCGGGAAGCCGACCGAGGTTCTTCTCGGCCATCGGTTCGATGCTGGCCAGCCGCAGCAGCAGGCGGCGAGCTCCCGCAACCTGGTTGGCATGCTCACGGGAAGCCAGGTCCGCGATGTAGCGAGCCTCTGTCTCGGCCCGTCGCAGAGCCGCCGCTCGCTCCTTGGCGGCGACATAGACCACGAACAGAAACGCCGGCAGCGTGGCCAGACAGGCCAGCAGGGTCATCCGGCCGCGGAGTGTCCGAAGCAGAAGGAAGGCTCGCATGGAAAGGGAACGCTTGGCTCGGGCGTCCAGCCCGCGGTCGAGTCTGTGGCTGACCCTAAGGCCGCAGGTGAGGCGCTGTCAAGGCTCCGTTACGCCCGCACCGGGCACAGGGGCCGAAGCCGCGCCCCGAAGTGACGGAGCGCCGCCGGCTGTTCGACGATCTCCAGCGGCGAGAGGCGCCCTCGGGCCTGATGGATGTCGCACACCGCCTCCGCCACGTAGTCGAGCTGCCGAGAGGTGTACACGCGCCGCGGGATGGCCAGCCGCACCAGGTCCAAGTCCACCGGGGCCTCCACCCCGTCGGGACCTGGTGCCCCCCGCATCAACTGCCCGACCTCGCATGCCCGAATCCCGGCGTGCAGGTAAAGCTCGCAGACCAGGGCCTGGCCCGGCAGGTCCAGCGGACCCAGGTGGGGAGCGAAAGCTCGGCTGTCGAGGTAGATGGCGTGGCCCCCCGCCGGCCGCACCGTGGGGACGCCGGCCGCGTGCAAGGCATCCCCTAACGTCCGCACCTGGGCGATCCGGTCGGCCAGGTACTCGGGCTCGAGCACCTCGGTGAGGCCCACCGCCAGCGCCTCCAGGTCGCGTCCGGCCAGTCCTCCATAGGTCGGGAAGCCCTCGACCACCACCATCGCCCGCTTGATCCGTTCGGCGAGATCGGGGTCGCGCAGGGCCAGGAAGCCGCCGATGTTGACCAGGCCGTCCTTCTTGGCGCTCATCAGGCAGCCGTCCGCCAGCTCGAACATCTCGCGGGCGATCTGCCGAGGGCTCTTGTCGGCGTAGCCCTCTTCACGCTCCTTGATGAACCAGGCGTTCTCGGCGAACCGGGCCGCATCCAGGAACAGTTGTGCCCGGTGCCGGTCGCAAAGCCGGCGCACCTCACGCAGGTTGCCGAGCGAGACCGGCTGGCCGCCACAGGCATTGGAGGTGACGGTGACCACCACCAGCCGGGCCCCCGGAGGCACCGAGAGAAGGACCTCGAGCGCGGCCAGGTCCAGATCCCCCTTGAAGGGCAGCTCGGTGGCCGGCACCAGGGCCGCCGGAATCGGCAGGTCGCGGGCCACACAGCCCGTCTTCTCCAGGTTGGCGCGCGTGGTGTCGAAGTGGGTGTTCCCGGGCACCGTCTCGCCGGGTCTCAGGAAGCTCCCGAAGAGCAGGTGCTCGGCCGCCCGCCCCTGATGGGTTGGAATAACGAATGGCAGGCCGGTCAGGCGCTGGACCACCTCCTCGAAGCGCAGGAAGCTGCGAGCCCCGGCGTACGACTCGTCCCCGTCCAGGAGCGCCGCCCACTGGCGGGCGCTCA
>DATECU010000196.1:0-38578 GCA_035286745.1 Vicinamibacteria bacterium
CGCAGGCTCTGGAGCGTGGCTACGCGGTCACGGCACTCGTCCGAGATCCGTCACGGCTTCAGGTCGACCACCCGCAACTGACCGTCATTCGAGGTAACGTGCTGGACGACGCGACCGTCGACGCCGCGATGCGGGGTCAGGAAGCGGTGCTGTCCGCCCTCGGCCACAAGCGGTACTTCTACCCAACTCGCATCCTCTCGGAAGGGACCCGGAACATCCTGCGCGCCATGGAGGCTCACGGTGTCCAACGCCTGGTGTGCGAGACCTCTCTCGGCATCGGCGACAGCGTCGGGCGCATGGGTTTGTACTACACGCTCTTTGTCATTCCAGTGATCCTGCCCTTCTACTTCTGGGACAAGACGCGGCAGGAACGGGGGATCGCGGAGAGTAGCGCGGAGTGGGTGATCGTACGACCTGCGGCACTGACCAACGGAGAGAAGCGTGGCCGGTCTCGTCACGGTCGTCATGTCGGGAGTCTTCTCCTGACGGCGCGCATCTCCCGTGCGGACGTTGCGGACTTCATGCTGAACCAGCTGGAGTCCGACAGGTACCTACGAACCGCGCCGGGCGTGTGTTGGTAGGTCTGGGTGACACCGCCCCCGCCCAGTGATGGGTTGAGGCGAAGCAAGCCGGCATCAGCGACGCGATCGCGCCTACCCCTTCCCGCGCTCGATCAGCAGCATCATCAGCACGCTGAGCAGGGCGCGGTTCTCTTCCGCCTCACCCATGTCGCTTACTCGCTCGACCTGGAACCGTCCCTCGAAGAAGGCGGGCCGTTTGGTGAGTCGCAGGAGGACCGTCCCGTCGGCGCGGCTGACCAGGAAGGAGGGGTGGAACAGGTACCCCGACAGCATGCCGAGCAGCGGAATCGCCTCGAAGACGCCGTCGGCGACCTTGATCCACGGGTTCTCCTCCCGGATGTCGGCCACCACCGTCTCGCCTTCCAGCACGTCGTATCGCGACCGCCAGAGCGACCGCAGCCCCTGGCGCTTGATCGACCCGAGGGAAGCGCCTCCGGCGTCTCTGAAGTGGTAGCGAGCGGAGAAGTCGAGGATGCGGTCGGCAGCGATGGTGTAGAGCGGGCGGCTCTGCTCGCGGTCCGCGAAGACGGTGACCTGCTCCTTGAGCCGAAACGCCTTCTGCTTCACGAAGAAGACCAGCCGCCCGGTGGCATCGGTGGCGGCGATCTGCGGGCCCAGCGAGATGAGCTTGAACGAGAGGTCGACAGGGTACTGCATCAGGCCCTCCTGTGAGCGGTCACGCGGAGTCTGGGGCCAAAGGACACGGAACGCAAGGGGAGCCGCCGCCAGAGCGCCGAGGGAACCTCCTGCCGCCAGAACCTAACCGAGAGCGGCGCCACTCTGGGATACACTGGTGGCCGAGAGGGCGCAAGGTTCCAGCCAGATGGTGTCGCAATCGGCGCGCCCGGAGACAGGAGTGCAGATTGGCGACCACAGCGTTCGGACTCACGCGAATCGGCCAGGTCGCGGTCCGCGTGCATGACCTCGATCGCGCCATCGCTTTCTATCGCGACACCCTGGGCTTGCGCTTCCTGTTCCGGGCGCCGCCGGCTCTGGCGTTCTTCGACTGCGACGGGGTCCGCCTGCTGATCGAGGTGCCCCAAGATCCGGCCTTCGACCACCCGGCCTCGGTCATCTACTACTCGGTGCCCGACATCCGGGCCGCGCACCAGGCTCTCTTGGCGCGCGGGGTTCGGTTCCTTCGCGACCCGCACCTGATCGCCAACCTGGGCAGCGTCGAGGTGTGGATGGCCTTCTTCCGGGATCCGGACGAGAACGTGCTGGCCTTGATGTCGGAAGTGCCGGTGGTTGGCGGTCCTGAAAAAGGCAGCGCCCCGGAGCCTCCTTGACGGCGGCGAGGCGACCCCTGCCCGGCGACCTCGACGTTCGGTGCTCGCCGGGCGGCGAGGTCGACCCCGGCCGGCCCTTTGTGTCCTCCCGGTCTTTGTGGTGAACTAGCCCCGTCCCATGCTTGCCCGCGGCATCCGCAGCTATCACCGGCCCACCCGCCTCGAAGAAGCCCTCAAGCTGATCGCCCAGGGCGGCGTCCCCCTGGCCGGAGGCACCCGGCTCTTCGCCAGCGCTCGCGAGGTTCCGAACGTCCTCGACCTCTCGGCCCTCGGTTTGGCGCGCATCGAGAACCACGATGGCGACCTGACCCTGGGGGCCACCGCTACCCTGCAGGACGTGATCGACCTGCCCCTCGCCTACCAGGCGACGGCAGGCCTGCTGCCCGCGGCCTGCCGCGCCCACTCCGCCTCACGAATGATCCGCAGCATGGCGACCTTGGGCGGCGAATCCGTGCACGCGGCCCACGACTCGGACCTGCTGGCCGCGCTCCTGGCCCTGAACGCCGTCTACCTGGTTCAAGGCGGAAGCGAGGGGCCGATGGAGATCCCGGCTGTCCGCTTCCTCAAGAACCCGGGAAAGGACCTGGGGTCTTCCGGGCTCCTGATGTCGATCCTGATTCCCGGGGCTCCGGACGGTGCGGCCCTGGAACGGGTCGCGGTCCTGCCCTCGGCCCCCAGCCTGGTGTCGGTGGCGGTTGCCGTCTCCTTCGCCGGCGACCGGATCGCCCGCGGCCGGGTGGCGGTGACCGGCGTCGTCGGGCCGCCGGCTCGGGTCCCCGAAGCCGAGGCCCGTCTCGAGGGCACCCCGGGCGATGAGCTGACGCTGCGCGAGGCCGCCAGCCACCTCACCCTCCGTTTGGCGTTTAGGGACGACGCCCACGCTCCCGCCGCCTACCGAAAACGAGTGGCCTCGACGCTGGCGCTGCGCGCCCTCACCCGAGCCGTGGCCCAGGCCCGCGCCAAGGCCGCCCCCCAGGTGCCCCGCCTGCGATCCTCGCCCGCCGCCCGGCGGATCGCCGAGCTTCCCTACTTCACCTCCGGACGCCTCGACATCACCGTCAACGGCAAGCCCCACGCCGCCCAGATCGAGGCCCGCACTACGCTCCTGGACATGCTGCGGCGCGAGGGCTTCTTCGGCACCAAGCACGGCTGCGAAAGCGGCGAGTGCGGCGCCTGCACCGTGCTCCTGGACGGCAAGCCGATCCTCTCCTGCCTGACGCTGGCGCTGCGCGCTCACGGCCGCAACCTCCAGACGGTGGAAGGGCTAGGCACCCCCGATGCCCTGCATCCCATCCAGAGCGCGTTCGTGGACGAGGGGGCGATCCAGTGCGGCTACTGCACGCCGGCCATGGAGCTGGCCGCCAAGTCGCTTCTGGACGCGATCCCCGAGCCCAGCGAAGCCGAGGTCCGCGAGGCCCTGGCCGGTTGCCTGTGCCGGTGCACGGGTTATGTGAAGCCGGTACGGGCGGTGCTCAGCGCGGCCCGGGCCCTGCGGAGGCCGGAATGACCCGCGAAGACCTAGGGCGGCCAGCGCCGGAACCAAACGAACGGAACCACAGAGGCGCAGAGGCGTACCGAGAACGGAGCCGCCGGGCGCAACCGACAGCGACCGAGGGCATGGCGGGGCCGGCGTCAGGGGATCTTCGCCGTTCGGTGAGGGCCGATGGCTGACCTCAAGACCGTCGGCAAGTCGGAGCGCCGAGTGGACGCGGTGAAGCTGGCCACCGGCCGCGGCACCTTCACCGACGACATTGCCCTCCCCGGGATGCTGCACGCCAAGATCCTGCACTCCCCCCACGCCCACGCCCGCATCGTCAAGATCGACGCTCGGAAGGCGCGCGCCATGCCCGGCGTGGCCTGCGTGCTCACCTACGAGGATGTGCCCCGGGTGCCCTACACCACCGCCGGCCAGGGTTGGCCCGAGCCCTCGCCCCGCGACACCTTCGTGCTGGATCGCAAGCTGCGTTTTGTGGGCGACCGGGTGGCGGTGGTCGCGGCCGACGATCCCGAGCTGGCCCAGCGGGCCTGCGATTCCATCAGGGTCGAGTACGAGGTGCTGCCGGCGATCCTCGATCCCGAGCTGGCGATGGAGGACGGCGCCCCCCGCATTCACGACGAGGCCGACGCCGAGGGCATCAAGGACGCCTCCCGCAACCTGGCGGCCGAGATCGTGGCCGAGGCGGGGAGCGTGGCCCAGGGCTTCGCCGACGCCGAGCACGTGTTCGAGAACACCTACCGCGTCGGCTACGTGCAGCAGGCCTCGATCGAGCCTCACGTCACCATCACCTGGCTGGACGAGGACCATCGCCTGGTGGTCCGCACCGCCACCCAGGTCCCCTTCCACGTGCGCCGTATCATCGCCCCACTCCTGGGCATCCCGCTGCGCCGGATTCGCGTGATCAAGCCCCGCATCGGGGGCGGTTTCGGCGGCAAGCAGGAGATCCTGATCGAGGACCTGTGCGGTCTGCTCACGCTGCGCACCGGCCGGCCGGTGCGCCTCGAGTACACCCGCGAACAGGAGCTGACCGCCGCCCGCACCCGCCATCCCCAGATCGTGACCGTGAAGACGGGCGTGCTGGACGGCCGCTTCACCGCCATCGAGCTCCGGGTGCTGGAGAACACCGGCGCCTACGGCAGCCACGCCCTCACCGTGATGAGCGTGACCGGCAACCGCGGGCTCTCGCTCTACCGCTGTCCCAACCTGCGCTACGAAGCGCGGGCCGTGTACACCAACCTGGCGGTGGCCGGAGCCTTTCGCGGCTACGGCTGCCCCCAGGGGTTCTTCGCCCTGGAGAGTCATGTCGACGAGGTGGCGTGCGCACTGGGGGAGGATCCCCTGGAGTTCCGGGCCCGCAACCACGTGCGGGAGGGCGATCCCCAGCCCATCGCCGAGGTGTTAGGCGAGGGCCGGGAGGGCTTCCCCCAGGTGATCCGCTCCTGCGGACTGCCCGAGGCCATCCGGCGCGGCGCCGAGGCGATCGGCTGGGCCCAGAAACGGGCGGCGCCGGCCGCCGAGGGACCCCTGCGGCGGGGGGTGGGGATGGCGATCGTGCTCCAGGCCTCGGGCATCCCCGGCGTGGACATGGGGGCCGCTAGCCTCAAGATGAACGAGGACGGGTCCTTCAACCTGCTCTTCGGGGCCACCGACCTGGGCACCGGTGCCGACACCGCGCTCTGCCAGCTGGCCGCTGAGGTTCTAGGCATTCCCATCGAGAAGGTGCTGCCCTACGCCGCCGACACCGACCTCACGCCCTTCGATCCCGGCGCCTACGCCTCCTCCACCACCTACATCTCGGGCCGGGCGGTCGAAAAGGCGGCCCGCCAAGTGCTGGCCCAGATCCTCGAGGTGGGGGGCCGCCTGCTGGGCGAGGACCCCAAGGACCTGACCAGCCACGACGGCAAGGTGTGGGCCGGGGACGGCCGCTTCGTGACCTTCGAGCAGGTGTGCCTGTCCTCCCTGTACCAGGCCGACCAGTTCCAGATCATGGCCGGCGCCTCCCACATGTCCTACGACTCGCCGCCGCCCTTCGCCGCCGTCTTCGCCGAGGTCGAGGTGGACGTCGAGACCGGCCTGGTCACCGTCCACAAGCTGGTGGAAGCGGTGGACTGCGGGCAGGTGGTGAACCCGCAGATGGCGGAGGGTCAGATCGAGGGCGCGGCCGCCCAGGCCATGGGTTATGCGCTGTTCGAACGCATGCCCTTCGACGCCGAGGGCCGCATGCGCTTCCGCTCTTTCCGCGACTACACCTTGGCCACCGCTTCCGACATGCCCGAGATCGAGTCGATCCTGGTGCCCACCCACGAGCCCACCGGTCCGTTCGGCGTCAAGGCGGTGGCCGAGATCCCGGTGAGCGGCCCGGCTCCCGCCATCGCCAACGCGGTGGCCCAGGCGACCGGGGCTCGGGTGCGCGAGCTGCCGCTGACTCCCGATCGTGTGCTGGCCGCTCTCGACACGCGCCATCGCTATGCGTAGCGTCGGAAGCTGGAGCCTTTCGGGTCCGGGGGTTCGGGGGGCGGGAGCCCGCTTCCGGATCACCACCGTGCTGCTGGGCGTCGCGCTGGGCCTGGTGCTCGGCTACTGGCTGTTCCGGGTGATGGGGATCGGCGTCGGCTTCTGGCGACCTCGGTCGGCGCCCCGTCCGGTGGTGGCCCGGGGCGATCTGGCGGCGGACGAGAAGGCCACCATCGATCTGTTCCGGGCAGTGGGCCCTTCGGTCGTCTACATCACCACCCTCACCGAACGCGTGAATTTCTGGACCCGGAGCGTAACCGAAATCCCCGCCGGCACCGGCTCCGGCTTCTTGTGGGACGAAGAGGGCCATGTGGTCACCAACTTCCACGTGGTGCAGGGCGCCAGCGCTGCGGTGGTGACGCTCTCCGGCCACAGCAGCTACAAGGCGGCGCTGGTGGGGGGAGCACCCCAGTACGACCTGGCGGTGCTTCGGATCGGGGCTCCCCGCGATCTGCTCAAGCCCCTGCCGCTAGGCACCAGCCACGACTTGGCGGTCGGCCAGAAGGTCTTCGCCATCGGCAACCCCTTCGGCCTGGACCAGACCCTGACCACCGGCATCGTCTCCGCCCTGGGTCGCAGCATCCAGAGCGTTTCCGGCCGGCCCATCGAGGATGTGATCCAGACCGACGCCGCCATCAACCCCGGCAACTCGGGAGGGCCCCTGCTCGACAGCGCCGGCCGCCTGATCGGTGTCAACACCGCCATCTTCAGCCCCTCGGGCTCCAGTGCCGGCATCGGCTTCGCGGTACCGGTGGACACCGTGAACCGGGTGGTGCCCCAGCTCATCAGCCACGGCCGGGTGGTACGGCCCCAACTCGGGGTGCGGCTCGACGACCGGCTGAGCGCCTACCTCACGGCGGAGCTGGGCGTCGAAGGGGTGGTGATCATGAGCGTCACCTCGAACTCCCCCGCCGCCGCCGCCGGTCTGCGCGGCACCGAACGCGACGCGGACGGCTCGATCGTGCCCGGCGACATCATTCAGGCCGTGGATGACGTTCCGGTGCGCTCGGTGGACCAGCTCACGGCGGTGATGGAGAAGCACAAGGTCGGCGACACGGTGAGCTTGCACGTCCTGCGCGGCCGCCGCTCCCTCACCATCCCCCTGACTCTGCAAGCCGCGAGTTAGGGACTCCCCGTACCGGCGTCGAGCACCGGGATGGGCGGCGGCCCAACCCGAGCAAGCCGCCCTGGACAGGGGCAGCCAGGAGCACCCAGCGAGACAACGACGCACCGCCCGGTTCTCTCCGCTCGGCCCGCACTCCACGCTCCATTCTGTATACTCGCGCTTTCGGCCCGGTTCTCCCGGCTGTCCTCCGGAGGTGAACGTTGAAACAGGCTGCGCTTTCCCTCTCCCTCGCCGGCGCCTTGGCTTTCCCCGTGACGGCTTCCGCCCAGAGCTCGCCCTTCCTTCCCGAGGCCGTCTATCGGCCGCTGGTGAACGAGATCTCGGGTGATCGCGCTTACGAGAACGTCCGCCACCTCACCCACTACCACCGCACCGCGGGCAGCCGCGACTTCTTCGCGGCCAGCGAGTGGATCCGTGCTGCCGCCGAAGCGGCGGGCCTGGAGGACGTCACGCTGATCCGCCAGAAGTGGGACGGCCACGGCTGGTCGTGCGCGTTCGGCGAGGCCTGGCTCCTCGACCCTGTCGAAACCAAGCTGGCGTCGTACCAGGAGGTGGCGGTTTCCATTGCCGACCACAGCCGGACCAGCCACCTCACCGCGGAGCTGATCGACGTCGGCGCCGGCGCCGGCGAGGAGGACTACAAGGGCAAGGACGTCTCGGGGAAGGTCGTGCTCGCTTCCGGCGCGCTAGGCGCGGTGCAGCGGGAAGCGGTGTGGAAGCGGGGGGCGCTCGGGATCGTCTCCTCTCTCTCCAACCGGCCCGACGCCCTGGATGCACCGGATCAGGTCGCTTGGGGGCACCTCCCCTACGAGGCCAGGGACATCGAGGGCGTGAAGGACGGCACTCCGGCCAGCTTCGCGGTGATGATCTCTCCGCGCCGGGGGCGGGCGCTCCAGAAGCAGCTCGCGGAGGCCAAGAAGCCGGTGAGGGTCAAGGTCGACATCGAGGCGAGCTACCCGGCGGCCCAGGAACAGGCGATGGTCGAGGCCTGGATCCGGGGCACCGAGATCCACGATCAGCAGATCGTCCTGACCGCCCACATCCAGGAGGAAATGACCTCGGCCAACGACGACGGCAGCGGCTGCGGCAACCTGCTGGAGATCGGCCGGGCCCTCGCCCGCCTGATCAAGGATGGCAAGCTCCCGCGACCCCGGCGCGACCTGCGCTTCTGGTGGGTGAACGAGCTCTCCAGCCAGCCCCAGTACTTCCGCGACAACCCCCAGGAGCCGCGGAAGATGCTGCTCAACCTGAACCAGGACATGGTGGGAGCGCGGCAGAGCTGGGGCGGGCGGGTGCAGTACGCCTCACGGCTGCCCTGGAGTCTACCGCATGCACTCGACGACGTGATGGAGAGCGTGCTGGCCGCGGTCCGCGACGGCAACACCTCGCTGCTCACCACCCGTGGCACCAAGACGCCCCAGCCCTTCAGCCGCGAGATCGCCGCCGTCAAGGGCTCCCGCGAGCCCTTCCACGCGCGGATGGTCCCCTACTACGACTCCACCGATCATCATGCCTTCACCCCGGCCCGCATCGGAGTTCCCGGCACCAGCCTCACCAACTGGCCCGACGAGTTCATCCACTCCACGGGCGACGACCTGGAGAACATCGACGCCACCCAGCTCGAGCGCAACGCGGTGGTGGTGGCGGCGGTGGCGCTCTACTTCGCGGCGGTGGGCGATGCCGAGGCCCCCGCCCTGGCCGCCTCGGTGGCGACTCGCGGCGCATCCCGCGCCGCCGCGGACACCGCCAGTGCCGTCGCCCACCTGATCCAGGCGGTTCCCTCGGAGCGCGCCGCCACCTACCGCGCCGGCCGCAACCTGATTCGGCACTCCTACCGCAAGGAAGTGGCGGCCCTGGCTTCGGTTCGCCGTCTGGGGCCCAAGGGCCGGACCTCCGACTACGTGGGCGAAGCCACCCAGAACCTGGAGGACCTGCTGGCCAACGATCTCCGGGCACTGGAGAAGGCCTACGCCGCCATCACCGGCCAGGGTGTTCCCAACATCGAGCCCAGCAAGGAGGAACAGGCCATGGCGACCAAGGTCTTCGTGCCGGTGGCCGACACCACCCAGTTCTTCGAGGCGCTCGGAAAGGCCAAGCCGGTGGAGGGCCTCCACCCCATGCTGCGCTTCGAGATCCTGAACTTCGCCGACGGCAAGCGGGACGCCCTCGAGGTCTACGAGGCAGTGGCCGCCGAAGCCCTCTCCGCCGGCGACTGGTACTACGGTGCGCTCAAGCCGGCTGACGTGCGAGAAACGCTGGAGCGCGCCGCCAAGGCCGGGGCGTTCACGGTCAAGGGGGGGAAGTAGCGGAGCCGCAGCGGTCAGCGGGCGGCATCGGACAGCACGTTCGCGCGGCCAGGGCTGCACCCAAAGCACCGGAAACCACAGAGGCGCAGAGGCACAGAGAAAACATGACGGCCGGCTGCAAGCGGAACGGACGGCGGTCGCGGTGGCCCGGAGCCAGACGCGCGGGGTCCGCCACGGCCGGGAGCCAAGATGCCGCTTGACATGCAAGTCGTCACCATCGGCTACCGGGAGCCGGTGCTCTGGGTCGCGGTCGGTCTCAGCACAGCGATAGCCGTAGCGGTTGGCGCACTCGCTGGACGGATGATGGCTGCGATCCCGCAACCCGGGCGCCGCCGTCTGTGGGGCGCGCTCGTGACCGCTGCCGCGCTCTTCGGCCTGGCCGTCCTGCCCGGGCTGGTGTTGGGTGTCCTGTTTCTCCTAGTGACGGGCGGGGCGACCGCGTGCGCGGCGTTCGTCAAGCCAGCCTTGCTCATCCCGGCCGTCACCGGCCTCGCCGTCGAGTGGATCGCTTGGCGACGCACGCGAGTCAACGTCATCGAGTAGGCTCCAGCCACTCGCTTGACGACTCAGGCCCTATCCGCGGAGCAATACGCCTATCGCCCCCACGTCGGCGTTGCCGCCGCTTACGATCACCCCGACCCGGCGGCCCGCGACCTCCACGCGGCCCGCCAGCGCGGCAGCCAAGGCGAGCGCGCCGGTGGGCTCCACCACCAGCTTCATTCGCTCCCACACGAAGCGCAGGGCCTCCACGATCTCCGCATCGGACACCGTCACCATGTCGTCGACGTGCTGGCGCACCAGCGGAAAGGTGAGGGTCCCCAGCGACGCGGTGCGAGCCCCGTCGGCAATGGTGCGTGGGTTCTCCACGGTTTGGAGCACGCCGGTCTTGAAGGAGCGTGTCGCGTCGTCGCCTGCCTCGGGTTCGACGCCGACCACGCGACAGGCCGGCGCTAGGCGCCTGGCAGCCGGAGCGGACCCCGAGAGCAGCCCCCCGCCTCCGCAGGGCACCAAGAGCAGCTCCAGCCCCCCCACCTCCTCGATCAGCTCCTTGGCGGCGGTGCCTTGCCCGGCGATCACCTGCGGGTGATCGAAAGGGGGGATCAGCACCGGCCCATCCTCACCTTGCAGCGCGCGCGCCACGTCTTCGCGCTTCTCCTTGGCTGGATCGTAGCTGACGACACGGGCGCCATAGCCCTCGGTGGCCGCACGTTTGACGGCGGGGGCATCGGCCGGCATCACCACCGTCACCGCGGCCCCCAGCAGTCGGCCCGCCAGCGCAGTGGCCTGGGCATGGTTCCCGGAGGAGTAGGTGACGACCCCGCGCCGCCGCTCTTCATCGCTGAGTCTGGAGATTGCGTTATACGCACCGCGGAACTTGAAGGCGCCCATGCGCTGGAAGCTCTCGCATTTCAGGAACACCGTGGCCGAGAGGCGCTGGTCGAGAGTGCGCGAGCTGAGGACCGGCGTGCGATGGGCGATGCCCTGGAGGCACTCGGCGGCAGCGGCAACGTCATCGTAGGTGACCATCTGCATCCGCGAAGCCTACCCCAACTCCGGCCGCTCCAGCGCCACGGTCCGGGCCCGATCCGGCCATTCCGTCGCGCGGCAGGGCCTACGGGGTCGCCGCGTTCACGGGGTTGGCGCGCTGGCGGTCGAGGACGCCGTCCACAGCCAGGGCCATGTTGAGGTAGGCGGAGAAGTCCAACCCGTGCCCCTCGGGGGCGCCAGCCAGCGCCGTTGCCGCCATCACCCGGCGCTCGCTGTGGCGCAGCTCCAGCCTCACCACCCCATCGGTGAAGAGGCCTCGGTCCTTGAGCCGGTCCACCTCCAGGTGGTACTCGCGGCCCCTGGCCCGGCCCCAGGCCGCATCCACCTCGTCCTGGCGCCGGCAGTAGAAACCGTCGCGGTGGTCGATCTCCTTCCAGGCGTCGAGCGACCCGAAGAAGCGAGGCTTCTCGATGAAGGGCCCGCCGTCTTCGGGGCAGAAGGTGTCGCAGTTGCCGCACTCGTTGCAGAAGTCCTGGAAGGTCGCGATCTGGTGGGCCTTGCCGACCTCGAAGCGCCCGCCCTCGACCTCTTCGACCTTTCCGCCGCTGACTCGGTAGTTGTGGTAGTCGAGACACAAGGGCCCCGTCTCGTACACGAAGTTGGCGTCGTTGGGGCAGTCGGGCACGCACTTGTCGCAGTTGATACAGTCGAAGAGCCACAGCCGCGAGCCGATGCGCCGGGGCACCGCCCGGTTTTGTTCGGCCCGGTAGCGGGGATCGGCGGTTGCCTTCGCGACCAGCGGCGGCGTGCTCAGAACCGCCGCCTTCTGCACCAAACGCTGATACAGATCCTCCCGTCCGGCCTCGGCCAACGGCGCCCGAAGGTCGACCCGCTCGGTCCCCAGGGTCGCCAGCAGGGCGGCTTGGAGATCTCCGGGCGGCAGCAGCGACCGGATCGCCTGCTCGCCCCGGCCGCCGGCCTTGACCACATAGTCCCCGAGGTTGCGCACACCCAGGCCACGCATCCTCTCTTCCAGGTTCTCCAGGTACTTGGGGAGCCGCCCGTAGCCGCCGGGCCGCAGCAGGTCGGTGCAGGTGGTGACCGGCACCAGGCCCAGCGCCACGCAGTCCGCGAAGTTCCGGTTGTCGACGCCGGCGGAAAAAGAGACGGGCACTTCCGGCCGCACCTGACGGAAGCGACTGAGCAGGTTCAGGGTGAGCACGTGCAAGGGCTGGCCGGAGAGGTACATCACGCCCTCGGATGCCGGGAACACCGAACGGTGGTTCCTCACCACCAGCGTGTTTGACAGCTTGACGCCAAAGCCGCGTCCCAGCGAGCGGGCCAGCTCGGTCAGCCGGTCCACGATCTCCAGCGCCTGCGCCCACTCCAGGTCCTTCTCGAAGTCCTCGGGCCTGGTCTCGATCTCGCGGTACCCGAGCACGTCGTGCAGCAACCCGTCTACCGTCTCGCGGCCCAGCAGCGTGGGGTTCAGCTTGACCGTGACCTGGATGCCCATCTCGCTCATCAGGAAGCGGGCGATGCTCTCGATCTCGGAAGCCGGGCAGCCGTGGAAGGTGGAAAGCGTGATCTGGTCGGAAAGAGCGGTGGTGAAGTCCAGGTCGCGAAAACGGCGCAGATCGTCGGGGATGTCTTGACGCAGCTCCTCCACGGTGGCGCGAGCATCCTTCATGGACGCGATCCACCCGCGTACCGCCGGCGACTGGATGCCGGCCAGATCGTAGCCCACGCTCAAGTCGAGCAGGCTCTCCGCCTTCTCCGGATCGCTGGGGCGGCCCAGCAGGTTGATCTCGCGCAGGATGTCCAGGAGCATCGAGCCCTTCACGTACTCGCGCAGGCTCTCCGCCAAACGCAACTCCTGGCTCCACTCCACGTTGTAGCAGACGTTCTGGGCATCGATGCAGGGCCGGGGTATGGTCAGCCGGTCGTTGATCTGAACCGTCTTCAGCTCCAGGATCCGGCTCCCCGCCAGCCACGCCAGCACGACGTTCTGCGCCATCTGGCCATGGGGCCCGGCGGCAGGCCCCAGGGAGTTGGAGGCGCGCCGCCCGTGGAAGGCGACCGAGGTGTCGAGGTCGGGAGAGCCATGCCAGAACTTGCGTGCCGGCAGATCGAACACCTTCCCCTCGTTCTCGAACTCCCGCAGCATGCGTCGCAGCAGGTTGGCAAACGGTGCAGGAATCAGCTCGGCCACCTTCTCCCCCCTACCGCTGGCACGCGAACCGGAGCATGCGCTACTCGCTCGCCTTCCTGGCTGCCCTTGGTGTCTTGGTTACCGGATTCTTCCGCACCACCCGCCCGGGGCGAGCGCCCGTCACCTCTCCTCCGCGCACCACCAGCTCTCCACCCACCATCACCTCACGGATCCCCACCGCGAACTGCAGCGGGTTCTCGAAGGTCGCCCGATCGGCCACGGTTTCGGGATCGAACACCACCAGGTTGGCCCGGAGACCCTGGCCCAGGAAGCCGTGGTCGGTGAAACCGAAGGCACGCGCCGCCTCTGAGGTCATCTTGCGCACCGCCTGGGCCAGGGAAAGGATGCCCTTCTCCCGCACATAACGCCCAAGGATGCGCGGGTAGCTGCCGAAAGCCCGAGGATGCGGGCGCCCCCCCAGCAGGCCGTCGCTGCCGACAGAGGCCCAAGGCAGGGTGAGGAAGCGCTCCACGATCGGCTCGTCCTGAGACATGGAAATCATGGCCACGCCCAGGTTCTCCTCCAGCAGCAGGTCGAAGGCGGCCTCGACCGGGTCCCTGGACCAGCGGTGGGCCACTTCGGTCAGGCTCCTTCCCACCACCTCCGGATGTCGGCCCGAAGGGACGTCGGCGATCACGATCCCCGCCGGGCCGGTCCACCTCCAGAAGTTGTCCCAGTCCGAAGAGCCGGAGGCGGTCATCGCCTGACGCATGGCGGCTCGGGCGCGCGGATCGCGGAGACGGGAGAGCGCCGGCTCCAGACCCCCGTCGTGGGCCCAGGGCGGCAGGATGGCGGAGAGCAGCGTGCTCCCGGCGGCGTAGGGGTATTGATCGGCGGTTATGCGTCGGCCGCGGGCCTGAGCCTCCTCGAAGATGGCGAGCAGGGATTCGGCATGCTTCCAGTTCTCGGCTCCGGCGATCTTGAGGTGGGAGATGTGGACGGCGCAGCCGGTTTGGTCGGCGACCCGCACCATCTCCTGGGCCGCATCCAGCAGGTGGTCGCTCTCGCTGCGGAGATGAACCACGAAGGGCTCCCCGCCGGGCGCCAGCACCTCACCCAGAGCGATCAGCTCGGCGGTGTCGGCATAGCAGCAAGGTGGGTAGATGAGGCCGGTGGAGAGGCCGCAGGCCCCCTCGGCGAGCGCGGTCCGCAGGGCCTGCTGGAGGCCGGCCAACTCCTGGGGCCCCGCTTCGCGATCGCCCCCGCCCATTACCCACTGCCGGAGCGCGCCGTGGGGTGCCAGGTAGGCCACGTCTTGCGCGGGCCGAGCCGCCTCGAGGCAGCCCAGGTAGTCGGCCACCGTCGACCAGTCCCAGGCGACACCGAAGTCCCCCAGCAAGCCCGACAGCCGCTGCCTGCTGGCCGCTCGCTCCTCGGGCTTGACCGGCGCCACCGAGATGCCGTCCTGCCCCAGCACCTCCAGCGTGATCCCCTGCAGCAGCTTCATGGGCAGCGTGGGCTCGGCCAGGATCCTGAGGTCGGAGTGGCTGTGGGTGTCGATGAAGCCGGGGGCGATGACCTGGCCGGTGCAGTCGAGGGTCTGGCGACCCTGCAAGCCGTCGCCTATCGCAGCGATGCGGTCACCGGCGATGCCCACCTCGGCCCGGAACCCCGGCGCGCCCGACCCGTCGACGACCGTCCCACCCCTGAGCACCCAGTCCAACATGCTGTTCGATTCCTCCGCCTGCCAGCCCTACGGTTGCCCGCACGGCTGCGCTCCAGTTCCGGCCCGCGCTGGCATCGAGGTGCCGCTCCGCGCTCCGACGCTCGGCCATTGTCATTGGACTACGATTCGGGCCTCGCGAGTCGCGCGTCGGGCACCTCGATGCTCATCTCGCGAGCCGATCGCCGTCGGCTCGGCCTCTGGCCGGAGCTTCTTCCTTTCCCTCTCTGTGCCTCTGTGCCTCTGTGGTTCCCGTTCGTTGCACGCCGTAGCTGACCGCTGACTGCTGATTGCCGACCGCTACCGTCGGTCAGAGCACATCCCTCGCGATGTCGCCGTAGGTCTCCGGCCGCCGGTCTCGATAGAACTGCCAGTGGGTCCGGACCTTGTCCAGCAGGTCGAGATCCAGATCGGCGGTGACCAGCTCGTCCCGGTCGCGGCTCCCCTGGCTCAGGATCCTCCCGTAGGGATCGCAGAAGTAGGAGGATCCGTAGAACTCGCCGAAGTTCCAGGGCGCCTCGCGGCCCACCCGGTTGTTGGTGCCCACGAAATAGCCGTTGGCGATTGCCATCGACGTTTGCTCGATCTGCCACAGGTTGTCGGAGTGGCCGGTGGTGGTGGCCGAGGGCACGAAGACGATCTCGGCCCCGTGCAGGCCCAGCATCCGACCGCCCTCCGGGAAGTGGCGGTCGTAGCAGATGTAGACGCCTACGGCGGCGAATCGAGTCTTGAACACCGGATAGCCCAGGTTGCCGGGCTTGAAGTAGAACTTCTCCCAGAACGCGGGCAGGCAGTGGGGGATGTGGTTCTTCCGGTACTTGCCCAGGTAGCTGCCGTCGGCGTCGAGTACGGCGGCGGTGTTGTAGTAGACGCCGGTCGCCTCTTCCTCGTAGATCGGCACCACCATCGCCATTTGGTGCTTCCTCGCCCGCTCCTGCATCAGCTTCACGGTCGGCCCATCGGGCACCGGCTCGGCCAGCTTGTACCAGCGGGGATCCTGCTCGGCGGCGAAGTAGGGACCGTAGAACAGCTCCTGAAGACAGAGGATCTGAACGCCCTTCTCGGCGGCGGCGTCGATCATCTTGAGGTGCTTCTCGATCATGGCCTCCCGCACCTCGGCCAGGCTGGCCTCGGCCGGGGATTTGACGTTGCTGGCTTGAATGAGACCGCAGCGGACGACGCGTGGCATCGGCACTCTCCGTTGGTTGATCGCTTCGAAGCGGTGAGTCTACCCTGGCCCCAGGCGGAGGCGAAAACGGGTCGACGGTCACCCCTCCAGGGCTTGCATCCGCCGCCAGAGACCCAGGGCAGCGGTTCGGGCCCGCGCCAAGACCGCGGGCGCGTCGACGTTGACCAGCCGGCGATCACGCACCACGAAGCGGCCGCCGACCATGACCGAGGTGACATGGCTGCGGTCCAGACCGAAGAGCAGGTGCCCGGTCAACTCATCCGAGCCGAGCGGCGTCGGGGGCTGGTAGTCGAAGACGGCGAGGTCGGCCGGGGCCCCGGGATCGAGACGGCCGAAGGGCAGGCCGAAGATCGAAGCGGCCAACCGGTGCCCGCCGGCCAGCAGGTCGCGAGCGGCGGCGAAGGCGTCGGGTCGGCCCTCTTCCCGCATCTTGAGGTAGGCGACGCGGACTTCGGCCAGGAGGTCTCCGTCCATGCCGTCGGTGCCCAGCGCGGCCTGCCGAAAGGCATCCGTCGGTGCATAACCCACGGCGTTGTTCATGTTGGAGCGTGGGTTGTGGACCAGCCAGGCGCCGGCGGCCTGGGCCTCGGCCAGCTCCTTGCGCGTCAGGTGGACTCCGTGGGCCAACAGGGTGCCCGGCGTCAGCAGGCCGTGCCTGGAGAGTCGCGCCAGCAGGCCGGCCCCGGTTCGGCGGCGGCAGTCCTCCACGTCGGCTTCGTCTTCGGCGGCGTGGATGTGCAACGGCCGCCCGGTCTCCTGCACCAGCCGGCCCAGCCGGCTCATGGTCTCGTCGGACAAGGTGAGGCTGGCATGGGCTCCGATCAGGGAACGCGACCATTCCTGATCCGAGGAAGCGAAGGCCGCGTTCTCTGCGATCCCCTGCTCGCACCCTTCCGCGCCGTTGCGATCGGTGACCTCGTAGCAGAGCACCGAGCGCAGGCCCACCTCGCGAACCGCTCGCTCCAGGACGCCGAGCGAGCCCCGGATGAAGGCTGGCGAAGCGTGGTGGTCGAAGAGCAACGTGGTGCCGGAGAGCGCCGCCTCGATGGCCCCGGCCAGACCCGAGAGGTAGACCGTCTCCGGGTCGAGCGCCCGGTCCAGGCGCCACCAAACGCGTTCCAGGATCTCCACGAAACTGCGCGCCGGCTCCGCCGGCCCCGGCATGCCCCGGGCCAGGGCGCTGTAGAGGTGGGTGTGAGCGTTGACCAGGCCGGGCATCACCAGCGCCCCACCCAGGTCGAGCGCCTCCTCCCCGGCCCGCGCCGTGAGTCCCGGGCCTCGTTCGGCGATCCGTCCAGCTTCGATGCGAAGATGGGCCTCCTCGACCCGCGGCGGGTCCAGGGTGGCCAGCCGGCAATTGCTGAGCAGCATCGCCCTGCATTCTATACGCGGCGCCCGAAGTGAATTCGGGCGCCGCTCTTGAACCGGGGGGGCTCCCGCCCCCCGAACCCCCCGACCCGAAACGCAAGACTTCGGATAGTGAATTCGGGCGCCGCTCTTGAACCGGGGGGCTCCCGCCCCCCGAACCCCCCGACCCGAAACGCAAGGACCTCGGATGCTGAGCATAGCCTGGTCCTATAATCGCGGTGCCTGGTTCGCCACCATGACTCCCCCCGAGGACCCGCGGCCCCTCCCTCCCGCCGGCGCCCCCACGGCGCCTGACGCGGACGCCAGCCCATTGCCGGTGCCCTCCCCATCCCCCGACGACCCCGACCTGGCGCCGACGTCGGCTATCGCGACCCCGGCTCTTGCCCACCTGTCGGCCCTCTTGCTCCCCGGCGACATCCTGGGCGATCGCTTCCGCATTGTCGGCTTCCTGGGTCGGGGAGGGATGGGCGAGGTCTATGAGGCCGAAGATCTCGAGGTCGGCGGGCGGGTGGCCCTGAAGGCGATTCGCCAGGAGCTGGCCGCGGCCGAGGGGACCCTGGAGCGCTTCAAGCGCGAGATCCACCTGGCCCGCAAGGTCACGCACCGGCACGTCTGCCGGATCTTCGACATCGGGCGCCACCGGGGCGAAGCCACCGGGCGGGAGGTGACGTTCCTCACCATGGAGTTGCTCCCGGGCCAGACGCTAGCCGAGCGCCTGCGCACCCAGGGGCCCATGAGCGCCGACCAGGCCTATCCCCTGGTTGCGCAGCTCGGCGAGGGCTTGGCCGCCGCCCATCGCACGGGGGTGGTCCACCGCGACTTCAAGCCCGGCAACGTCATCCTCGTCCCCTCTGCCGAGGGACCTCGGGCCGTCATCACCGACTTCGGCATCGCGTGCCTCAGCAGCGAGGGCCCGTTCCTCTCCCAGGAGGGACGACCGCTGCTCTCGGGAACCGCGGGCTACCTCGCCCCCGAGTTGGCGAAGGGTGGCCGGGCGACGCCGGCCTCGGACATCTACTCCTTCGGGGTCGCGATCCACGAGATGCTGACTGGGGCGAGACCACCCTCGCACCACAAGTCCATCGACGACGCTCGCCTGGATCGCCGCTCCAGGGCCGTCATCCTACGGTGCATGGCGACCGACCCCTCCCTGCGCTTCGCCTCGGCGACGGATGTCGCGAAGGCGCTGGCCGGCGAGGAGCCGTCCCGCCGGAGCCGGGCGGTCCGGCGCGCGGGGGTGGCGATCGCCGGCTTCGTCCTCGCATCGGCCTTGGCCCTCCTGTGGCGCGACCGGTCCCGTCCAGCCTCGGCTCCTCCGCCCACGCCCGTCCAGGTGACGACCTCATCCGGCCTCGACGTGTTCCCGAGCTTCTCGCCCGACGGCAAGTCCCTCGCCTACGCCTCGGACCGCAACGGCGGCTTCCGGATCTACGTCAGGACGCTGGCGCCGGGGGGCTCGGAGACGGCCCTCACCTCCGAGGGGGAGAGCGTCCAGCCGGCCTGGTCGCCCGATGGGGAGTGGATCGCCTATCACGCCAGCGGCGCGGGCATCTGGATCGTCCCGGCGAAGGGCGGCGAAGCGAGGAAGCTGGTCGATCTCGGATCGCACCCGGCCTGGTCGCCGGACGGAGACCGCATCGCCTTCCAGTCCCAGCCTCTGGTGGACCTGGCCGCGAACGCGGTCCCGGCGCTGTCGCCCTCGACGATCTGGGTCGTCTCCCGGGACGGCGGCGCGGCGCGCCCGCTGACCCGCCCTGGCGAGCCACCCGGAGGCCACGGTGCGCCTTCCTGGTCTCCCGACGGCCGGCGCATCGTGTTTTCTACCGCGGACCGCCGGATCGCCGAGATCTGGTCGGTGGCCGCCTCCGGCGGCCACCTCGCGCGCCTGGTGCAGAATCAGCCGTACGCGTTCGATCCAGCCTACGCGCCCGACGGCAGGAGCGTGTACTACTGTTCCTGGTCCGGCCGCTTCACCTATGGCATCTGGAAGGTCCCGGTGTCGCCCGGGGACGGTCGGCCGGAAGGCTTGCCGTCGGAGGTCGTGAACCTGGGGCCGCTGCGGCTCCGACATGCGGCCGTCTCGCGTGACGGGCGGAGAGTCGCCTACAGCGCCCTCACCCTGACCAGCAACCTGTGGTGGGTTCCGCTGTCCCCGGCCTCGCGAGAGCCGGCGGGAGGCCCGCGCCCCCTCACCGCCGAGACCGGCAAGACGGCGCGCCCCTCCTTCTCACCCGACGGGCGGCGGCTGGCCTTCGATCGCGGCCGGCCCGGAAACCCCACCGACATCTGGGTCATGGACGCCGCCGGCGGCGGCGCGGTCCCTCTCACCAGCCACCGAGCCGAGGACGATCTGCCGAGTTGGTTCCCGGGCGGCGACCGCCTAGCGTTCCTCTCCGACCGCAGCGGGCGCTTCGCCGTTTGGTCGGTGAGGGTGGACGGTACGGGGGAGGAACTGCTCCTCGACGTCGATCAGGACATCGACTGGCCCCGGCTGTCGCCGGACGGGCGGCAGATCGCCTTCAACTCGAAGCGGGGGACCGGCACCATCAACACCTGGCTCGCCTCACTCCCGCGAGGCGAGCCCCGCCAGCTTACCTTCGATGCGGAGACCATGGGCTTCCCCGCCTGGTCACCGGACGGGGCGCGACTCGCCCTCGAGGTGAAGCGGGGCGAGAGCACCCACGTGGCGGTCATCTCCGCCTCCGGCGGCGCCCCGGTGCAGCTCACCTTCGACCAGGGCGAGAGCTGGCCGCACAGTTGGTCGCCGGACGGCGAGGCCATCGCCTTCGCGGGGCTGCGCAACGGGTTCTGGAACATCTGGTCGGTGTCGCGGTCGACCCGCGAACAGCGGCGTCTCACCCATCACGCCAAGCTCAACACCTACGTGCGCACCCCGGCCTGGTCGCCGAACGGAGATCGGATCGTCTACGAGTACGCCGAGACCACCGGCAACGTCTGGATGATCGACAACCCGCGGTAGCTTGACAGGCGTCCGCCTCCGGCCCTACCATGCTCCTGGATTAACTAAACGGTTGGTTAATGGCCCAGGTGGAAACCCGCGACAGCCTGCTCAAAGCCGCCACCGCGGTGTTCGTGGAGAAGGGCTACGCTGGCGCCCGCGTGGACGAGATCGCACGCCGGGCCGGCGCCAACAAGGCCATGATCTACTATCACTTCGGGCTCAAGCAGGACCTCTATCAAGCGGTCCTGCTCGAGCTCTTCTCCGGCCTGCTCGACCGGATGGCGGAGTTGGGCCAGGCCGAGACCGACCCCTTGAAGCGCCTGGTTGGCTTCTACGGCGGCCTGGTGCGGCTCTTCGCGGAACGGCCGGCGCTGCCGCGGCTGATGCTGCGCGAGGTGACCGGCGGGGGCCGCAACATGGGCAACGGTCCCACCAAGGCCCTGTTGGCCATCCTTCGCTTCGTGGCGACCGCCATGGAGGAAGGCGTGACGCAACGCCGCTTTCGGCCCGCCCATCCCCTGTTGGTCCACCTGAGCATGATCGGACCCGTCATGCTCTTCTTCGTCGGCGAGGGCTTCCGGGCACGACAACTGGCGACCTTTCCGCTCAGCGTCAAAGCCCCCACCCTCGACGATCTGATCGCCCATCTCACGGAGTCCCTGGCGCGAACCCTGCTGCTCGCGCCGGCCAGGGAGCCCGCCAGGAGCTGACATGACGCGAATGAGAGCCGCCTTCGGCCTTGCCAGCCTCGCCGTCCTGGCCACCGCTTGTGGCAACCGCAAGGACCCCGCGCTGATCGTGGCCTCCGGCCAGGTGGAGGCCACCGACGTGCGCATCTCGGCCAAGGTGGGAGGGCGGCTTCTGAGCTTCGCCATCCGCGAGGGCGATGCGGTGACCGCCGGTCAGGAGCTGGCCCGGATCGACACCACCGATCTCAAGCTCACCCGCCGGCAGATCGAGGCCGAACGCGGACAGGCCGAGGCCGAGCTGAAGCTGCGTTTGGCGGGAGCCCGGGAGCAAGACCTGGCCGAGTTGACCGCCCAGTTGGCCAGCGTGGAGGCGGAGCTGGCCGGCGCCGAACGCGACCTCGAACGGATGCAGGGCCTCCTGGACAAGGACTCGGGCACCACCAAGGCCCGCGACGACGCCCGGACCCGCCGCGACATGGCGGCTGCGCGGCGGCGGGCCATGGAGCAGGCCCTCTCCCGTCTCCGGGCCGGCAGTCGCGCCGAGGAGATCGAGGCCTCCCGGGCGCGACTAGCCGCGGTCTCCGCTCGCTTGGCCCAACTCGACCAGCAGTTGAAGGACGCCAGCATCGTGAGCCCTCTGGCCGGCCTGGTGAGCGAGAAGCTGGCCGAGGCTGGCGAGTTGGTGACGGCCGGGGCTCCGCTCTGCGTGGTCACCGACCTGCGCGACGCCTGGCTCACCATCTTCGTGAGCGAGCCCGACCTGGCCCGGATCCGCATCGGGCAGCCGGCCGAGGTGCGAACCGATGACGGCCAGACGCGACAGGGTCGCGTCATCTTCGTGGCCTCCAAAGCCGAGTTCACCCCCAAGAACGTGCAGACCCGGGACGAGCGGGTCAAGCTCGTCTACCGGGTGAAGCTCGGCCTCGACAACGCCGACGGCCTGTTCAAACCGGGCATGCCGGCCGAGGCCAGCCTGCGCGCCACCAACAGCACCGGAGCGGCGAAGTGACCGAAACGCCGCCCGTGATGGTGCGGCTCCAACGCATGACCCGGCGCTACGGCCAGGTGACCGCCGCCTCCGAGGTGGACTTCGAGGCACGGCGGGGCGAGATGTTCGGCCTCATCGGGCCCGACGGCGCCGGCAAGACCACCACCTTACGCGTTGTGCTCGGCTTGCTGAAGCCCGACCACGGCTCGACCATCACCTGCGGCCTCAACCCCATCGCCCAGAGCGAGGCCCTGTCCGAGCGCATCGGCTACCTCTCCCAGCGCTTCTCCCTCTACGGCGATCTCTCGGTCGACGAGAACATCGCCTTCTTCGCCGAGGTTCATGGGGTACGCGGCTGGCGGCCGCGCCGGACCGAGATCCTGGAAATGCTGCGGCTCGACGCCTTCCGCGACCGTCTGGCGGACCGGCTCTCCGGCGGCATGAAGCAGAAGCTGGCGCTCGCCTGCACGCTGATTCACACCCCGGAGCTTCTGGTCTTGGACGAGCCGACCACCGGCGTCGATCCCGTCTCCCGGCGCGACTTCTGGAAGGTCCTGGCCCGCCTGCAACGCGAGGGTCTCACCATCCTGCTCACCACCCCCTACCTCGACGAAGCCGAACGCTGCCAGCGGGTGGCCCTGATGGACCGCGGCCGCATCCTCTCCGTCTCCACCCCCGATGAGCTCAGGGCCACCGCCCCGGGAGCGATGATCGAGGTGCTGGCCGAGCCCAAGCGGCGCGCGGCGGAGCTTCTGGCCGCGCGCCCCGAGATCGCCGACGTTCAGTCGTTTGGCGAGCGCCTGCACGCCTCGCTGCCCGGCGTGTCCGGCGATGCCGCCGGGCAAGCTGCGGCCGAGCTGGCCCGAGATCTCGCCGCCTCTGGGGTCGTCGTGTTGTCGGCCAGGGCCGTGGCGCCGTCGCTGGAGGACATCTTCATTGCGCGCATCCGCCGCGACGAGACGGCGGCCCGCCCGGAGGTTCGCTGATGACGCCGATCAAGCCGCGGCGGGGCACGCCTCACGCCCGCGCCTTCCTGGTTGCCCTGAGCCTCGCCCTCGCTTCCTGGCTCGGCAGCGAGAGCGTCGCCGACGACGGGCCGGCGCCTGTGATCCGCCTCAGCCTGACCGAGGCCATCGAGCGCGCTCGCGTCGCTTCGGCCCGCCTGGCTCAGGTTCGCGCCGTCCAAAGCGGTGCCGAGGCCGCCCTCAGAGGAGCCCGCGCCGCCCGCCTGCCACAGCTCGACGCCGTCGCCTCCTACACTCGGAACTCCGGGGTGCCCGAGCTGACCATCACCGCACCGGGCCTGGGGACGCGCACCCTGTTTCCGAACCTCCCCGACGCCTATCGAACCCGGGCTCAGGTCGCGCTGCCGCTCTTCACCGGGGGGCGGCTGACGGCGGCCATCGACGCCGCGAGAGAGCAACACGCGGCCGCCGGCCTGGACGCCGAAGGCGCGGGCAAGGACCTGGTGCTGGAGGTGACGACCGCCTACCTGTCCCTGGTCACCGCCCGGGAGAGCGACCGGGTGGTGGGCGAGGCCCTGGCCACCTACGACGCCCACCTGCGGGACGCCCGGAACCGGCTGGCCCAGGGCCTGGCGGCTCGCAACGAGCTGCTGGCGGTGCAGGTGGAGCGAGACCGAGCCGAGCTGGCGCGACTCCAGGCCGGCAACCTGGCCTCGGTTGCCAACGCCAACCTGTTGCGCCTGACCGGTCTGCCGCCAGACGGCAGCCTCGATCCGACGGAACTCCTGGACGCGCCGGCCCCCGGCGAGGCCACGAGCGAGCCGGGCGCGTTGCTGGCCGAGGCTACCGGCCGCCGCCCGGAGCTGCTCTCGCTCGGGGCGCGGGTGGCCGCCGCCGAGGCCGCGGTCAAGACCACCCGTTCCCTCGCCTACCCCCAGGTCAGCCTGAACGCCGCCTACGACTACGCGAACCCCAACTCCCGCGTGATGCCCCTGGAGGCGGAATGGAAGGGGACCTGGAGCCTGGGCGTGAACCTGGCCTGGACCGCCTTCGACGGGGGCCGGACCGCGGCCGCGGTCGCCCAGTCCCGGGCCCAGGCCGACGCCTTGCGCCATCAGCTCGAGGACCTTTCGCGCCGGGTGGGGCTGGAGGTGAGGATCCGGATCCTGGACCTCGGCACCGCGCGGGCCGCCTTAGGGGTCGCCGAACGCACGCTGGAATCGGCACGCGAGAACCAGCGGGTGAGCGGGGACCGGTATCGAGAGGGTGTCGCCGCCTCCTCCGATCTCCTGGATGCGGAGACCGCCCTGCTCAGGGCGGGGCTCGACCACACCTCGGCCAGAGCCCAGCTCCGGCTGGCCCAGGCCCAACTGGATCGAGCGCTGGGGCGGTAGGCGTGATGCTCCCGGGAGTCGTCATCGAGGTCGATCGCCTGTCCAGGCGCTTCGGCGACTTCGTCGCCGTGGACCAGTTGAGCTTCGCGGTCCGGGAGGGCGAGGTGTTCGGCCTTCTGGGCAGCAACGGAGCCGGCAAGTCCACCGCCATCCGCATGCTCTGCGGACTGCTCACCCCCAGCTCCGGCTCGGCGCGGGTGCTGGATCTGGAGGTGGCCCGGGACCCCGAGGGCGTCAAACGCCGCATCGGCTACATGACCCAGCGCTTCAGCCTCTACGACGACCTCACGGTCCGCGACAACCTCCGCTTCTTCGGCGGCATCTATGGCCTCCGGGGCGCGACCTTCGCCGAACGCGCCGCCTGGGCGGTGGAAACGGCCGGCCTTGCCGGCAAGGAAGACCTGCTCACCCGCTCCTTGCCCGGTGGCTGGAAGCAGCGGCTGGCGCTCGCCTGTTCCGTCTTGCACCGCCCCCGGGTGCTCTTCCTCGACGAGCCCACGGGTGGCGTCGACCCCGTCTCCAGGCGGCGCTTCTGGACCCTGATCGACACCATGGCTGGGCAGGGCGTGACCATCATCGTCACCACCCACTATCTGGACGAGGCCGAGCGCTGCGATCGCATCGCCCTCATGCACGCCGGACGGCTGGTCGCGCTGGGGTCGGTGGCCGAGCTCAAGAACGTCTTCGCGGGCCGGGCCCTCCTGGAGGTCGACTGCCCACGCTTCCTGGAAGCACACGAGCGGTTCGAGAAGGAGAGCTGGGTGCTGGAGGCTTCGCTCTTCGGCACCCGCTTGCACCTGGTGGTCGCCGAGGCCGAGGACGGCCAACGGCAGGCGGCCAGGGTGCTGGACGCGGGGGGCTTCACTCCCTTCGCCGTCGAACGCATCGTGCCCTCGCTGGAAGACGTCTTCATCCACTGCATCGAGAGCGAGGAAGCGGCGCGCCGAGGTCGAGAGCTGTGAAGCCGCGCAAGGTGTGGGCGATCGCCGTCAAGGAACTGCGCCAGGCGGCCCGCGACCCGCTAACCCTGGGCATGCTGCTGGGCGTGCCCACCATGATGCTGCTGATGTACGGCTACGCGCTCAACTTCGACGTTCGGCACGTACCCTTGGCGATCCAGGACCTGGACCAGAGCGCGCGCAGCCGAGCCCTGATCTCCTCCTTCGTCAACTCCGGCTACTTCGATCGAGTGGCCGACCTGCCGGCGGGAGCGGCGCTGGACCGCGTCACCGAGACCCGCCTGGCGCGCGCCATCCTGCGCATCCCCCAGGGCTACGCCCGCGAGCTGGCGGCGGGACGCACGGCCTCGGTGCAGTTGGTGCTGGACGGGGCCGACGCCAACACCGCCACCACCGTCCTGGGTTACGCGCAGGCCCTGGTCGGCGAGGCCAACCTGGAGATCCGGCGGGACAGCTTCGGCGACGGCGAGCCGGCCATCGCCTATGATCCCCGCGTCTGGTACAACCCCGAGCTGCGCTCCACCCAGTTCCTGGTGCCCGGCCTGATCGGCTTCATCCTCATGCTCACCGCCGTGCTCTCCACCGCCCTCTCCGTGGTGCGGGAAAAGGAGCGCGGCACCATGGAGCAGCTTCGGGTCACCTCGCTGCACCCCGGTGAGCTGATCGTGGGAAAGACCCTACCCTACCTGGGCATCTCGCTCCTGGCGACCGTCCTCATCCTGCTGGCCGCTCGCTTCCTGTTCGGGGTCTCCGTACGCGGCCCCTACCTCGACCTGTTCCTGGCCACCCTGATCTACTTGATTGGCGCGTTAGGCTTCGGGTTGCTGGTCTCCAGCTTCGCCGACACCCAGGCCATGGCCTTCCAGGCCGGCAGCGTGGCCTCCATGCTTCCCGCCATCTTCCTGTCCGGCTTCATCTTCCCCATCCGCTCCATGCCCGAGCCCTTGCAGCTCGTCACCTACGCGGTGCCCGCCCGCTACTTCAACGTGATCCTGCGCGGGGTGATCCTGAAGGGTGCCGGGCTCGCACCCTACGGACGCGACCTGGCCTTCCTGGTTCTGTACGCGGTGGTGGTCCTGGCCATCGCCTACGCGCGGCTGACCCGGCGGGAGGTCTAGCCGTGTACGCCCTGTTCCGGGTGGTGGTCAAGGAGTTCTTGCAGCTCCGCCAGGACCGCAAGATGATTCCGGTGCTGCTGGTGGGGCCGGTGGCGCAGTTGATCATGCTGGGTTATGCGGCCAACCTCGACGTTACCCGCATCCCTCTGCTGGCGGTGGACCAGGACCGGAGCGCCGAGAGCCGCGCCCTGCTGCGCCGCTTCACCGGCTCCGGCTACTTCGAGCTGGTGGGTACCGAGGACACCGCGGAGGGCATCGAGCCCTGGCTGGTGCGAAGCCAGGCCCAGGTGGCGGTGGTGATCGGCGCCGGCTACGGGGCGGCGATCCAGGGCGGCGGGCGGCCGCAGGTCCAGGCCATCGCCGACGGCAGCGACGCCAACTCGGCGGTGGTGGGCCTCTCCCACGCCTCGCGCATCGTGGCCGCCGTCGGCGCGGAGCTGGCGGCCTCCCGGCTCGCACGCCAAGAGCGACGGGCTGCAGCCAGGAGCGGGCGACCTCCGCGCACCCTGGGCCGCATCGACCTGCGGCCTCGCATCCTCTACAACCCCGACCTGCGCAGCCGCTGGTTCTACGTGCCGGCGGTGTTGGCGCTGGTGCTGATGCTGGTCACCATGATCCTGCCCTCGATGGCGGTGGTGCGCGAGAAGGAGATCGGCACCCTGGAGCAGATCATCGTCACCCCGCTCCGGCCCTGGCAGCTCATCCTGGGCAAGCTCCTGCCCTTCGTCGTCATCGGCATCTTCGACATGCTGCTGATCGTCGGCTTCGCCACCCTGCTGCTCCGGGTGCCCCTGGCCGGCTCGCTCCTCCTGCTTACCGGCCTCACCCTGCTCTATCTCATGAACACGCTGGGCCTCGGCTTGCTGGTCTCGACCATCGTGAACACCCAACAGCAGGCCATGATGGCCTCCATCTACGGCCTGATGGTGCCCATGATCTACCTCTCCGGCCTGGTCTTCCCCATCGAGAACATGCCGCGCTTTTTCCAGATCGTCACCTACGGCATTCCCGTCCGCTACTACGGCAACATCATCCGGGGCATCTTCCTCCGCGGCTCCGGCATCGACGTCCTCTGGCCCGATGCGCTCGCCCTCTTCGGCATCGGCACGGCGGTGCTCACCCTCGCCTCGTTGCGCTTCCGCAAGAACCTCGACTGAGCTTCGGCTAACATCAGGGCAGGCCCTCCGCGATTGGGGGAGGTGGGATGGCGTCCTCAGAGGTCGGACCGAACACCGGAGACAAGGACGAGTCCGCGGACCGCTTGTTCGTCCGCAGGGCAGCGGTGACCACGGCCCTGATCGCGGTGGCACTGGCGGTCGTGGGCATGGGCGGCAGCAACGCCAGCCAGGATGTCCAGTTGGCTCAGCAACAGGTCTCCGACCAGTGGGCGTTCTACCAGTCGAAGGTGATGCGGGAGCACCTCTACCGCATCGAGAAGCAGCACCTGGAGGACGATCTCCTGGAGAAGCGCGGAAGCCTGTCCCCCGAGGCCCTGAGCCACAAGGAGGCCCTGCTCGACCACATGCGCAAGGAGGAGGAGCGCTACACGGCCGAGAAGAAGGAGATCGAGCTGGTGGCCCGCGGCCACGAGCAAAGCCGCGACCTCAACCAGCGCAAGCACCCCCACTTCCAGTTCGGAGCCGTCCTCTTGCAGATCGCCATCGTACTGGCGGCCATGGCCATCCTGACCCATGCCCGCCCGGTCTTCTACGCCGCGTTGGGCGCCGCCGCGTTGGGCGCGCTCCTGGGCGCCAACGGCTTCTGGTTGTTCTTCCGCGTGCCCTTCCTGGGGCACTGACGCCCTCTCACGACCGGTAGCGGTCAGCGTTCAGCGATCAGCTGTCAGCTACGGCAACGAACGGGAACCACAGAGGCGCGCCGATAGGGAATGGGCTCCCCCTCACCCTATCCCTCTCCCCGCAAGCGGGGAGAGGGGAGTTGCTGCGCCAAGCCTCCGGCCAGCTCCAAGCTCTTCCGATCCTCTCCGCTCGCACCTCGGGGGGACCCCTCTCCCCGCCCTCCGTACCGCACCACCCGGCTCTCCGCTATACGAATCCGTTCTCTGTGCCTCTGCGCCTCTGTGGTTGCGTTACGTACCGGAGATCGGGCGGGCCTTCAGGTACGCGGCCAGGTCGTCATCGTCGGGTTTCAGGCTGTCCGGCTCGCCCGCGGCCTTGAGTGCGGTGCGCACGTCCTTGAGGCCGCTCCCGGTGATCACAGCCAGAGCCGTGGCACGGCGGCCGACAATCCCGTCCTTGACGGCCAGCCGCAGGCCGGCGACGCCCGCCACACCCGCCGGCTCGCCGAACACGCCGGAAAGCCGCCCGGTCACCCGCATGGCCTCCAGGATCGCCTCGTCGGGCACGGCAATGAAGGTCCCCCCCGACTGCCGCACGGCCGCCAGCGCCTTTCTCCAGTTCCGCGGGTGGCCCACGCAGATGCTGTCGGCCAGCGTCTCCGCCGGCCCGGGAATGAGATCGCGCTTCTCCCTGAAGGCGTCGACCAGCGGGCGCGCGCCCTGGGCCTGCACCGCCAGGAGACGCGGCAGCCGGGGGATGAAGCCTAGCGCGTGCATCTCGCGGAGCCCCTTCCAGATGCCGGCGATGGTGCAGCCGTCCCCCACCGACACCGCCACCCAATCGGGAACCCCCGCGCCCGTCTGTTCCGCGATCTCCAGACCGCAGGTCTTCTTGCCCTCGACCAGCGAGGGGTTCACGGCCGCGTTGCGGTTGTACCAGCCATAGCGGTCGCAGGCTCGCTGGCAGAACTCCCAGGTGGCGTCGTAGTCGGCCTGCACCCGGATCACCCGGGCCCCGAAGATCAGGAGTTGGGCCACCTTCGGCTCGGGAGCGAACTGGGGGACGAAGATCACCGCCGGCAGCCCAACGCTGGCCGCCGCTCCCGCCAGGGATGAAGCTGCGTTCCCGGTTGAGGCGCAAGCCACCACGGTTGCCTTGCGCGCGAGCGCCCGAGCCACACCCACGGCGCTGGCTCGGTCCTTGAACGAGGCGGTGGGGTTCCGGCCCTCATCCTTGAGGATGAGACCGCGCACTCCGGCCCATGCCGCCAGGCGCGGCGCATCGAGCAGTGGGGTCCAGCCCGCGGCGAGCGGGGGCCGCCGGGCCTGGCTCGGCACCGGCAGCAGCTCCGCATAACGCCAGAGATGGTGGGAGCGGCCGGCCAAGCTGCGGCGGTTCAGCGAGCGTTTGACCGACGCCAGGTCGAACTCGATGTCGAGGACGCCCTCCGGTCCGCAACGCGGGCAAGGGCCGTCGAGTCCACGCGCATAGCGCTGGCCACACCTCATGCAGGTGAGGCCGGAGACGAAGCCGGGCCCTGCCTGGCGGCCGGCCGGCCGCGGCTTCACGATGCGCGCCGCTCCAGGATCCGGTGGTCCAACTCCGCCGCCCGCTCCTGCTGGCCGATCCAGAACCCCGGGTCCTCCAGCTCGCGCAGCTCCGCCACCGTCTTGCCTTGCTGCTCGACCCAGGTGAAGTACTTCTGGTTGTGCCAGCGGCGGCGAATCACCCGCGTGCCCTCCAGCACGTAGTCGCCCTTCTGGCCGCGGAAGACGGCGAGCCGCCGGCCGGCCTCGGCGTCGCTCATGGTCCCCCGCTCGCGATCGAGCCGCCGCAGGACCGAGGGATAGCGGTCGAAGCCGTCGGTGGCCACGGTGACCACCGCCTGGCGCGCGGTGAGGCCGTAGTGCCGCGCCACCTTGATCGCCGCCAACACGTTGCACACGCCGCTGATCCCGAAGCCGTCGACCAGGCTCCCGGCCAGCGTCGGATCCACGCCTTCCTTCACCAGAGCTGCGGTGCCCTCCTGCAAGAGCTGCAAGCCAAGAAGGCACTCCTCATCGTCCACGCAGACCAGAAGGTCGGTGGCCAACACGTTGTGGATCCAGGTCACGTGCTTGTCCCCGATGCCCTCGATGCGGTGGGCGCCGAAGCCGACGTTGTAGAGCGTTGGGCACTGGATGGGCTCCACCGCGACCGTGGCCGAGCCGGGGAACCAGCGCTTGAGGGCCTCGCCGGCGGCGATGGTCCCCGCCGAGCCCATGGCGGAGACGAAGGCGCCCAGATCCAGACCGCGGGTGCTCAGCACCTCGAGGGCCGCGGACGAGGTGCAGTGGAAGTGGAAGCGGTAGTTGCCGAACTCCTCGAACTGGTTGAGGATCCGGTTCTCCGGATCGCCGCGCAGTTCCTTGACCTTGTCGTAGATCTCCTTGACGTTCGACTCCGAGCCGGGGGTGGCGATCACCTCGGCGCCGTAGGCGCGGATCTTCTCGAATCGTTCGGCGCTCATCTCCTCCGGCAGCACCACCAGCGAGCGGTAGCCCATCCTCGGCCCCACCCAGGCGCCGCCGATGCCGAAGTTGCCGGTCGACGGAAAGACCAGCGTCTGCCGACCGGGAGCGCAGCGGCCCTCGATCTGCTTCTCCACCAGGATCGAGTAGGCAGGGCCCACCTTGTGCGAGCCGGTCGGGAAGAAGCGCCCCGAGAGCACCACGATGGGCGCCGCCACGCCGGTCAGGGCCTCGGGCAGCACGAAGTGTGGCACCTCGCCGGTGGCCTTCCAGGAGAGGTTGAAGAGGTTCAGGGGGTCGAGGGGGGTCGCCCGAGCGGCCCGCGCCTTTTCCCGGAGGTCGGTGGGCAGGAGCGAGGGCTCCCGCATCTCGGCGAACGTCGGTCCAAAGAGCATGGCGGATTGTACTGCCGTGGGCCGAGAGCCAGGGAGCCAGGTCCCTTGGGGTATCCTTCCACCGATGGCGCCGCCCTCCACCCCCGAGGCCGGCAAGCCGGCCGCCCGGCACGCCCTTCCAGCCGTCGTCATTGCTCCCTTCGTGTTCGGTCTGCTGGGTTGGGCGGGTGTCGAGGGTGGCGCTTTCGGGCTTGAGTTCGCGCTCGCCGTCACCGCGCTCCTGAGCTCGGCCACGCTGGCGGCCGCCGTCTGGCGGGGCGCTCGCGCGCTGGGGCGACTCAAGCTGGAGGCCCAGCCCGCCCAGGCCACCATCCGGGGGACCGAGCAGCAGATCCTCATCCAGTCAGCCGCCCTGAACGCCGCGGCCAACGCGGTCGGCATCACCGACCGTGACGGCCGGATCGTTTGGGTGAATCCCGCTTTCAGCCGGCTCACCGGCTATTCCGCGGAGGAAGCGGTGGGGCAGAGCTTCCGCTTGCTGCGCTCCGGTGTCCACGACCAACCCTTCTACGAAAGCCTCTGGGGCACCATCCTGGCGGGCCAGGTCTGGCAGGGCGAGGTTATCAACCGTCGCAAGGACGGCACCCTCTATCACGAACAGGCCGCCATCACCCCGGTGCGCGATTCGGCGGGCGCGATCACCCATTTCATCGCCGTCAAGGAAGACATCTCGGCGCGCAAGCAGGCCGAGGAAGCGCTGCGCCAGAGCGAGGAACGGCTGCGTCAGGCGCAGAAGCGGGAAGCCATCGCCCGGCTGGCGGGGGGCGTGGCTCACCACTTCAACAACCTGCTGGCCGCCGTGCTGGGCCGGATCTCCCTGGCCCGGGAGGGCCTTGCCCCCGACAGCCGCGCCCGGCAACACCTGGACAAGGCGCTCGAGGCCGGCGACAGAGCCGCCGACCTGGCCCGTCAGATGCTCGCCTACTCCGGCCGCGGGCACTTCCAGCTCCGGCCTGTCGACCTGTCCAGAGTGGTGCAGGAGAGCCTCGCCTTGCTGGCCGCCGCGGTTCCCAGCCAGACACAGCTGGAGACCGCGCTGGCCCCCGACCTGCCCGCGGTGCGTGCCGACCTGGGCCAGATGCAGCAGTTGCTCATGAACCTGACCATCAACGGGGCCGAGGCAATCGGCCCCAAGGTGGGCACCGTCCGCTTGGCGACTGGTCGGCTGCAGCTCGGCGCTGAGAGCGATCGCTATACGCAGCACACTCAGGAGGCCCTGTCGCCGGGAGCCTATGTGTGCCTGGAGGTCGCGGACGATGGGGAAGGGATGGACCAAGCCACGATGGAGCGGATCTTCGACCCCTTCTTCAGCACCAAGTTCGTGGGGCGCGGCCTGGGGCTGGCCGCGGTTCTCGGCATCGTGCGAGGCCACCGAGGCGGCATCGAGGTGGTGAGCGTCCCCGGTCAGGGCGCGACCGTTCGAGTGGTGCTGCCAGCGACCGAGGGACCCTAGCTCCTCCCTACCCCAGGAGCCCCAACAGGTTCTCGCGGCTCAGCAGCGCCGCCTCCTGGGGCCGTTCGAGGAAGGGGCGCGCATCGGCCGCAATCGCCTCCATGTCGAACGACTGCAATCGAGTCCGAACCAGAGATCGCCAGAACCGCGCGTCGCAGGCGGCCGCACCATGGGTTAGATCCAGAGCGGCCTGCAAGAGGGCCTCGTTAGGAGCAATCGGAGAAGGTTGCGATAGGTACCACAGGAGGTCGTACCAGTCCCGCCCCTTGGCATAGGGGCGACTCAGGATGGCGTGCAGCTTGCCCGCCATCAGGGACGGCAGGTCGTGGTGCTGGAGCAAGAACATCAGGTGCCGCGTCACCACCCTCCGCTCGCAGCGGGCGAAGGCGGGCGGGCGGGTGTCGACCTCGATCTTGATGGCCAGCTTCTGGGCTGGGGTCGCCGACAGGCCCGCCTCGTGCAGAATCCCAGCCAGGCGCACCCAGCCGGTGTGCACGGTCCTGCGGTCGTTCCAGGTGACCTCGGGCTGGAATCCGGCCAGCGCGAGGTGCCGCTTCACTCCGGTCATCCACTCCCTTCCCGCATAGTCCTGGCCCGACAGCAGCGAGAAGTCCAGGTCTTCAGAGAAGCGAGGGAGGTCGTAGAGGAAGCGAAGGGCGGTGCCACCCAGGAATGCCAGCGACCGAAAGGCCTCGGACTCGTGGAGCGACCTCAAGACCAGGGCCTGAAGATACTCCCGCAGCCGGTTCAGGCTCTGCTCGGGGTCCCCCGCGGCCCGAGCTAGGGCCAGCGCCTGCTCCTTCACAAAACGACCGTGCCCTTCTCGTCCTCGGCCGCCAGCTCGAGGAAACGACGGGCCGCTCGCTCCAGACGCGGGCTACGGAAGCGGTGCGCCCAGTCCCGGAGCCGCTCCGGACTCAGCCGGGCCCAGCTCTGGTACCGCATTCCCGCTAGGCGCTCCGGCGTCCACTCGCCCGGCGTGAGGTGCCAGTGATCCAGGAGCGCCTTCTCCGGCTCGGCGACGAAGAACTCGTGCCCCCGCTGCCGAACGCACTGGTACCCGAAGAACGCCTCTTGCTTGAGGTTGCGGTAGTCGAAGACGCCGAAGCGGTTCTCGAAGCGGCGGGGCCCCCGGGGTGTGACGCTAGTCAGCCAGACCACTCGTTCGGGAATCAGATCGTGGTAGGCCAAGGCCCACAGGCCGCTGAGACACGACGGGCGATAGAGCTGGTTGGCAAGGCTCGCCGGCGCCACCGGTGCCCGCCGGTAGGCATCGGCCAGGGCGTACATCCCACGCCGCAAGCCGAGGACCTTGCCGTCACGCATCCAGCGGGAAAGCTGGACCCGGATCGCTTCCCGCTTCTCGGTGGAGCCCTGGACCAAGAGGGGCAGGTCAAAGTACGGCACCCCCCCCACCAGACCAACCAGCGATCCGAAGTTCATAAGCGAACGATAGCAGAACTGCTATCTATCGCAAACAGAACCCGTCCAGGCTCCCGCCGCCGGCGACCCTTCGGCCGCCGTCCGCCTGGGTCATCCGATGCCGTTGGCGGTCTCCCGCTGCCCTACGACTCCACCAGCTTGCGAATGGCCCGCTCCAGGAGGACGCCCGCCATGACCCTCCGGTAGGCGCTGGTGGAGCGGAGGTCGCTGATGGGCTTGACCTCGGCCTGGACCATCTCCCGGGCCGCCCGCAGGGCCTCGGGCCCACCCGCCAGCAGCGCCTTCTCGGCCTCGCGGGCGCGGATGGGGGTGGGCGCCACCGCGCCCAGCGCGACGCGCACCCAATCCGGCTTGCCGTCCGCAAAAGTCATGGCCACCGCCACCGAGACCTTGGAGATGGCCTGGGCCTGGCGCTGCCCCAGGCGCACGAAGGCGGCCCGCACTCCCGGCCGCTTGGGCACGCGCACCGCCACGATCAGCTCGTCGGGGGTGAGAACCGTCTGCCGCGGTCCGGTGAAGAACTCGGCGATCGGCACCTCGCGCCGGGAGGAAACCGACACCACCTCCACCAGCGCATCCGAAACGTAGAGAGGGGGCGCGGTGTCGGCGGCCGGAGAGCCGTTGGCCAGGTTGCCCCCCAGCGTGCCCTGATTGCGAATCTGCGGCCCCCCGATCAGGGCGCAAGCCTGGGCCAGAGCCGGCACATAGCGCGCGACCAGCGGCGAGGCGGCCAACTGGGCGTGGGTGGTTGCGGCGCCCAGGCGCAGGAAGGCGTTCCGCTCCTCGATCCCCTGGAGCTCGGGGACCAGGCTCAGGTCGAAGAGCGCGCTGGGGTCCACCAGGCCGTCCTTCGCCTTCACCAGGAGGTCGGTCCCCCCCGCCACCGGTCGCACCTCGCCGGCACGCTGGATCAGCACTTCGAGCGCCTCTTCCAGCGAGCGGGGCCGGAAGTAGGGCGGGGTGGCCGGCGGCGGCGCCACCCCCACCGCCGCCCTCCGCGGCAAACCCACCGCCGCCTGCACCGCGTCGAAGATTTTGGCGTAGCCGGTGCACCGGCACAGGTTGCCGGCCAGCCCGGAGCGGATCTCTTGAGGGCTTGGGTTAGGCGTGGCCTCCAGCAGCGCCTTGCCGGCCATCACCATGCCCGGGATACAGGCCCCGCACTGCACGGCGCCCTTCTCGATGAAGGCCTCTTGCAGGGGGTGCAGGCGGTCCCCCTGGGCCAGGCCTTCCACGGTCTCCACCACCGAGCCGTCGGCCTGATAGGCCATCACCAGGCACGACGCCACCAGCTTGCCGTCCAGGATCACGCTGCACGCTCCGCACTCGCCCTTGCCGCAGCCCTCCTTGGCACCCGTCAGGCGTAGCTGGTCCCGCAGCAGGTCCAGAAGCCGCGCTCCCACCGGCACCCGCAGCTTCACCTGCTGGCGGTTCACCGAGAGCGCGACCTCGATCAGCTCAGACACCAGACCGACCTCACTCCTGTGGCACAAGGGCCTGCCACACCCGTTCCGGCGTGGCCGGGATCTCACGCAGCCGGGCACCGCTCCCGTGGTGAATGGCCGCCGTCACCGCCGGAGCCACCGCAATGATGGGCGTCTCGCCCAGCCCCTTGGCACCGTAGGGGCCCCAGGAGAACTCCTCCTCCACGAACAGGGTGGTGATCTCCGGCACGTCCAGCGAGGTGGGGATGATGTAGGTGGAGAACTGGTCGTTCAGGATGCGCCCCTCGCGGACCGCGTGCTCCTCCACCAGCGCATAACCCAGGCCCTGCACCACCCCACCCTCCACCTGGCCCTCGGCGGTGGTGGGGTTCACGATCCGGCCCGCATCCTGGGCCGAGTAGACGGCCAGCACCCGGGTCTCGCCGGTCTCGCTGTCCACCTCCACCTCCACCACGTTGGCGGCGAAGGCGTAGCAGATGTAGGTGTCGCCCTGGCCGGTGGCCAGGTCGAAGCTGGTCTTGGGCGGGATGGCCCAGCCGTGGGCGGCCAGCCCCACCTGCCGCTGGACGCACAACGCCACAGCCTCACGCCACGGGAGCCCGCTGTCCGACATCACCGGCGTCATCACGGCCCGGATCTTCTGGGCCGCGTCGCGGATGGCGTTGCCGCTCATCACCGTGGTGCGGCTGGCCACCGTGGGCCCGCTGTCGGGAACCCGCGAGGTGTCGGCCTCCACCACCCGCACCAGCTCCACCGGACAGCCCAGGGCCTCGGCGGCGATCTGGGAGAGCACGGTCACCATGCCCTGGCCGATCTCGGTGGTGCCCACGGCGACCGTCACGCTGCCGTCAGCGGCCACCACCAGGTTGGCCCCGGCCGGGTTCAGATGCTTGCCCATGGCGCCCAGGCCGACCCCGTAGTGGCAGGCCGCGAGCCCGATGCCGCGGCGGAGGCGGCCCTGGTCGCGTGCGAACAGCTCGCGCTTGCGGCCCCACTCCGAGGCCATGGCCACGCTCTCCAGGACCTCACGAAAGCGCACGCCCTCGGTCAGCTTCTGGCCGGTGATGGTCTCGTCGCCTTCCCGGAGGGCGTTGCGGAAGCGCAGCTCCAGGGGGTCCATCTCCAGCCGCCCGCTGAGCTCGTCGAGCGCACTCTCGATGGCGAAGACCGCTTGCGGCTCCCCGAAGCCACGGAAAGCCCCACAGGGGACCTGGTGGGTACGCACCACCCGCGCGTCGACCTTGACGTTAGGCACACGGTAGGGGCCGCAGGCGTGCACCGCCCCCCGGAACAGGACCACTGGCGACAGGGTGGCGTAGGCGCCGCCGTCCAAGAGGTAGTCGACCTCCGCCGCCAACAGGTCCCCGGCCCGGGTCGCCCCCAGCCGGACCCGCACCCGCGAGGGGTGGCGCTTGGACATCACCGCCATGTCCTCCTCGCGGCTCAGGATCAGGCGCACTGGCCGGCCGGTGGCCATGGCCAGCAGGGCGACGTGGGCTCCCGGCGCCGAGGGAGCGTCCTCCTTGCCTCCGAAGCCGCCGCCGGTCACAGTCTGAACGATGCGCACCCGGTTCAGCTCGAAGCCCAGCGCCGAGGCCACCGCCTTCTGCACGTAGAACGGGCATTGGAGCGAACCCCAAACCGTCACCCCGCCCTGGCCGTCGGGCATGGCGATCATCCCGTTGGCCTCGATGTAGGCATGTTCCTGATAGGGCGTGCGATAGGTGGCCTCGACCATCACCACGTCGCGGCCGGAGAGCGCCACCGAAGCCTCGCCCCGGCGGATCTTCCAGTGGGCCATCACCTCGCCCACCCGAAGCGCTTCTTCCATGTCGAGCAACGCCACCAGCGGCTCGTACTCCACGGCGATGGCCCGGAGCCCCTCGGCCAGCGCCTCCTTGGTCTCGGCCGCCACCAGGGCCACCGCCTCCCCCACGTGACGGACGAACTCGCCCGCCAGCACCGGCCAGTCGGCCTGGATCATGGGGATGAGGTTGCGCCCGGGGATCTCCTTCGCGGTCAGGACCGCCCGCACGCCGGGCACCAGCCGGGCCTTGCCGACGTCGACCTGGATGATGCGGGCGTGGGGGTGGGGCGAGCGGAGGACGCCGCCCCAAAGTGAGCCGGCGAAGGCCAGGTCCTCGATGTAGAGGGCGCTGCCTTTGACCTTGTCGGGGGCGTCGGGACGTCGGATCCGCTGGCCGACGATCATGATGCGCCCCAAGGATGACCGAGGCGCGGGCGCGATTCAAGGGGCGGTGGAGGGCGCTCAGCCGCCGGCTTGGTGATCAGCCACGCCAAGCAACGCCCGGAGTTTCCGCTGGACCAGGGTTCGCCTGGGGCCGCTGGGGATCCTCCGCAGCCAGCGGCCCGCCTCCCGCCGGCCGAAGCGCGGCGGCAGCTCGACCTCGGGGAGCGCGGCGAAGAGGCGGCTGCGGGCAGGGGTCAAGTAGAGCAGGTCGAGCAGAGCCTTCTCGGGCCGGGCGAGCTGCACGCCGTGCACGAGCTCGAACCCCCCCGAAGAACCGAGGGGCCAACCGGTGGATCGAGTAGTCCGCCACCTCGGTCTTGATTCGCTTGGTCCGGGCCAGGGACGCCACATAAACGACGTGAGGGACCTGGTAGGGCACGACCTGGGCCTTGTACACCTCGAAGGGAAGGCCCATCGCCCGCTCCAGAGCCGCAGCCAGCGTCTTGCCTTGGGCGGGCGTGAGCGGCCCTGGTGTCGCACCCGTTGTGCGCAGCAGGTAGTCGAGGTCCCAGACATCTCGAGCCTGGGTCTGCGCGCGACCCGCCAGCGCCTCGATCCTCTGTCGCAACGCGGCGCGGGCGGTGTAGTGGTTCGCGGTCGGCGCGGGCAGCCCGTAGGGCTGGACGATCTCAGGACGCACCGGCGCCAGCACGAACTCCTCGGTGGCCCCCCCGGCGGCTGAACTCCACGCGGGTGTGCAGAGGAAGGGCGCCGCCCTGCGCTTCGAGCTCGAACTTCCACCGCTCGGTCGTCTCCGTCTGTTTCGGCTTGGCGCTCCGCACCAGCCGAAGACCTTGGGCGCCGAGCATGTCCCGGAACGCCCGGAGGCCAGCAGCTTGTCCACCTTCTCCCGCAGCGAGAGGACGCTCCCTCGGACCAAGTCGAGATCCAGGTCCTCCGAGTAGCGGAGGCTCCCGAACCAGGCCCGGAGGTTGACGCCGCCCTTGACCACCCAGGACGCTCGGTCGAGTCG
>DATECU010000197.1:0-7832 GCA_035286745.1 Vicinamibacteria bacterium
TTCGGTGCTCAAGCTCTGGGGGCTGATCGAGTAGATGGCTGATGTCCCGCTGACCGTGGTGGGCGCCGGAGTGGTCGGCCTGGCCGTCGCCGCGCGGCTGGCGCCCCGCTTCCCCGACCTGCTGATCCTGGAACGGCGCGAAAGGCACGGCCAGGAGACCAGCAGCCGCAACAGCGAGGTCATCCACGCCGGGATGTACTACCCCACCGGGTCGTGGAAGGCCCGGCTCTCGGTCCGCGGCAACGCTCTCCTCTACGAGATGTGCGCCCGCCACGGCATTGCCCACCGCCGTCTCACCAAGATCATCGTGGCTGTCGAAGCCGGCGAGCTACAGGCCCTGGAGCGGCTCTTGGCCCTGGGCCAGGCCAACGGCGTGGCACTGGAGCGGATCTCGGCTCGCGACGCGCGCGAGATGGAACCAAACGTCCAAGCGGTCGGCGCCCTCCTCTCCCCCAACACCGGAATCGTCTCCGCGCACGGCCTCATGGACTTCCTGCTGCACTCGGCCGAGAAGCGGGGCGCCATCCTCAAACCCCGAGCCACGCTCTTCGGCCTGGAGCGCCGAACCCAGGACTACCGGCTGAGCGTCCGGACTGGAGAGCTGACCGAGTCCTTTACCAGCGAGCGGGTGGTGAACGCCGCCGGCCTGGAAGCGGACACGGTGGCCGGGCTGGCCGGCATCGACCTCGAGGCGGCCGGCTATCGGCAGCGCTACAGCAAGGGCAGCTATTTCGCGGTCCGCCCTGCCAAGGCCGGTCTGCTGGCGCGGCTCGTCTATCCTGTCCCCGGCCACGACAGCCTGGGCACCCACGCCGTCCTCGGTCTCGACGGCAGGCTGCGCTTCGGCCCCGACGTTGAGTACCTGCCCGATCGCCGGTTCGACTACGCGGTCGACGAATCGCGCCGGGCGGCCTTCGGTGCCGCCATCAGACGGCTGGTGCCTGCCATCGAGGACGAGGACCTGTCCCCGGACCTGGCGGGCATTCGGGCCAGACTGCAAGGCCCCCAGGACCCCTTTCGGGATTTCGTGATCGCGGAGGAGAGCGCCCGCGGCCTTCCCGGACTGGTCGACCTGGTGGGCATCGACTCACCCGGCCTCACCTCGGCCCTGGCCATCGCGGAGGAGGTCGACCGCCTGCTCGGCTAACGTCCTCGCGTGGCGCGCCAGGCGACACCGCCTCTGATAGAGTCCCGCTTCATGGCCATCCCCGCGCGGGCCTGCGCCAACCATTCCGATCGGCCCGGCCATGCCGTTTGCATGGCCTGCCGCAAGGTGGTCTGCCGCGAGTGCGCCACCGAGTGGGACGGCATCAACCACTGCGTCACCTGCCTGGCGGCGCGCCGGCACGGTGTGAGGACGCGTTCGTCTTCCTTCGTCTGGGTCTCTGTCCTGCTGGCCAGCGGCCTTCTGTTTCTCGCCACCATCCGGCTCATGGTGTGGACCGGCGTCTTCCTGGCAGGCCTGTCGTGAAGCGCTCCACCTTGTCGCTGCCGGAGGTGTTAGATGACGCCTTCGCGCTGACGGTGCGCCTGGCCTCGCCCTGGATGGGCGTGCTGTGGTTGACCGCACTCCCCCTGCGCTTGCTCCAGATCCACTTCGCGGTCCGCGTCTTCGATCTGGGCGGTGAGGCCGGCCAGTACGGCGCTCACCTCCTCGATCTGGCGACTCTCACGGGTTTGGCGTTCCTGCTCTCGCTCTGGGGTCGGGCCGTCTTCGTTCGCGCCGCCGGGCTGTCCTTGCGCTCCCTCGAGTCCCCGGGCTGGGAGGCTCTGCGCATAGCCCCCGCGGCTGGATTGTCCTACGTCTATGCGGCCCTGGTCTTCGAGATCCTCTTCTTCGCCCTCGGCTGGACACTGGTGGGACTGCCCCTCCTGGTCCTGCTCGCCGGCATGGCGGCCGCCACCTCTCCGCTCAACGAGCGGCCGGGCCTGCTCCAACCGCTGCGCGAGACTGCGCGGCACTGCACGCCCTTGGTGGTCCTGCTCGGTCTCCTGTTCGTCTTCGGGGTGGCCCTCTTGATCGCAGCCGTGAATCTGTACTTCGTGTTCCGCTTCGGCCTGTGGCTCGCAGGCGGCGTACCCGGCCTGGACCTCACGTCCTGGCGTGGCCTGCTCGACCTGTCTTCGTCGCGCTTCCGTTGGGTGCTGCTGCTGGGCGCCATCCTGGTCGTCGAGCCCTACTGGCTGGCGGCGCTGGTGGTGCACGTGCACAAGGTCCGCTCCCGGGAGAGCGGGGAGGACCTCAGGCTCTGGTTCACTCGACTGCGGCGGGAGGCGGCGTGAAGCCGCTCGGTGCCCTGCTGGCGGTGCTGCTGGCGGCCTCCGCTTCGACGGCCCAAGAGCGCCTGACGGTGGACGAGTATGCGGTGCGGCTTCAGGCGATTCGGTCGGCGCTCGGCGACGGCCGGCTGGAGGATGCCCGCTCGGGAGCCGGCTCCTTGCGTTCGGCGCGCATCGTTCTGGGAGGGGAACTGCTGGCGACCGACACTTCCCTGTTGGCTGCGGTCGAAGCGGTGGCGGACACGGCCCAGGCGGCTGCCCTGGGGCGCCGGATCGCCGTCCTGGAGAAGAGCCTACCGAGGTCCAGTACGCCACCCGGCCCGGCAGCCTCGGACCGCGCGCTTCTCGAACGCCTCCGCGCCGAACAGACGCCGCGGCCGATCGAGAAGGGAGGCCTGGTTGCGGAGCTGGCTCTCAGACCCCTCAGCTTTCCGGAGCGGGTGCTGGCGGCGCTCCAGTCGGCACGGGAGTGGCTCGGTCGTGGCTTGCGAAGGCTCTTGAAGCTGCTGCTCAAGCTCTGGCCCCAACCGCGGCCTGCCGCCCCCGAGGCCTCCGCCTTCAACCTCAACCTGGGTGTCGTGGCCCTGGTGGCGATCGTCATCGCGGTCTTGGGCGTCCTCGCCTATCGCGCTCTGCGCCGGAGCCCGGGGAGCCCGGGACCAGCCCGCTCGCAGGCCCTGGCCACCTCGTCTTCGGACGAGAACCCGCTGTCCCGGGAGGCCGACGAATGGGAGCGCTACGCGGCCGAGCTGGCGGCGGCGGGGCGGCGGCGAGAGGCGATCCGGGCCTTCTACCACGCGGTCCTGATGGCTCTCTTCCGCTGCGGTGCGCTCCACTATCGCAAGAGCCTCACCAACTGGGAGTACGCGTCGGCGGTCCCACCCGAGGCACGTTTCCGGCCGGCCTTCCTGGAGTTGACCCGGATCTTCGACCGCGAGTGGTACGGCCATGACCAGAGCCCGGCCGAGGCGCTGGCCCGCTCCGCGCAAGAGGCGCGCCACATCTTGAAGGCGATTCGGGGCGCGGAGGCCTAGGGCATGAAGGGGCTTCGAGGCGCATGGCTGGGACTGGGCGCTCTTGGCTACTTCGCCGCCTCCCTGGCCTGGCTCCACCTGTCCCGTCCCCTGAACCGGTCCGAGTTCGCCGCCGGCTCCATCGACAACACCTCACCTGATGGACTGTCGCTCGCCTACCGTTACTTGCGCTCCCGCGGCGGGGCCGGTGTCCTGTCCCAACCCTTGGGAGCTGCGGACTTGGCGCCGGGGGCGGTCGTCTTCCGGGTGCGGCCGGACCCACCGCCCCCGCGGCACGGCGACCCCGAAGAGGCTGGTGAGGACGAAGGGACCAAAGCCGAAAAGGGTGGCCAGCAGACCAGGCCCGGGCCGGCGCGGCAAAAACCACTCCTGGGTCGAGCCGAGGAGGCGTGGGTCCGTGGCGGTGGCCGCCTGGTCCTGGCCTTGGCGGAGACGCTGGGGCCGGCCCAGATCGAGATCCTGACCGGTTCCCAGGCGCCGGCCGAGAAGGTCTTTCCACTGTGGGAGGGAGTGAACGCCGTCTACCCCGAGCCCAGGCGGGTGCTGGCGGGTTCGCTGCTTCAGGACAGCCACGCCCTGTTCCTGCTGGGCGAGCGGCCCCTGCTGGCGCGCCTGCCCCTGGGTCGGGGTGAGGTCCTGCTGCTGGCCGCGCCCGAGATCCTGGAGAACGGCCGCCTGGGCCAGGGCGACCATCTGGCGCTCCTGGAAGCCCTGGCGGGACCGGGCCGGCCGGTCTACTTCGACGAGCACGCCCACGGCGTAGGCAGCGAGCCGGGCCTGCTCCATCTCCTGCTTCGCCTGGGCTTCGGTCCTCTGCTCGTTCTCTCTGCGTCATTAGGCGCGGCGGCTTTCTGGCGCGGCCGGCGCCGGCTGGGCCCCGCCGTCGACGACTACCGGGAGACCCGCTCCGATGCTGTGGACCTGCTCGACTCCCTGGGCCAGTTCTACGACCGCTCACTGCGCCGGGACGAGGCGGCGTTTCTGTATCGCGAGACCCTGGCTCGGGCCGTGGCCTACCGGACCGGTCTTGGCGGCGCGGCGCTGGAGACCCGGCTGGCCGCTCTGGCGGGCTCGGCGGGGAGTCTCCCCAATCGTCAGGCGCAAGACCTGTCGGCCGCCGCTTTCGCCCGCACCCTCAAGAGCATCAACGACGGTTTCCGGAGGCTTCAAGCATGACCCCACTCGAGGACGCGCTCTCCCGCTGGCAAAGGCTTCGTGAGGGAATGGACACGGTGATCCTGGGGCAGGATGCGGTCAAGCAGCAGGTGCTGGCGTGCCTGCTCGCCGGTGGCCACGCCCTGCTGGAGGGTGTGCCGGGGACCGGCAAGACGCTCTTGGCCCTGGTCCTGTCGCGACTGCTGGGGTGCCGCTTTCGCCGCATCCAGTTCACACCCGATCTGATGCCGGCCGACCTGCTGGGCACCAGCGTCCTCAACCCCAAGACCCAGCAGTTCGAGTTTCGGCCCGGCCCCATCTTCGCCGACCTGCTGCTGGCCGATGAGGTGAACCGCACGCCGCCCCGCACCCAGGCGGCGCTGCTCGAGTGCATGCAAGAGGCGGCGGCCACGGTGGACGGCGTGCGCTACAAGATCTCGCCCGTCTTCACCGTGCTCGCCACCCAGAACCCGGTGGAATTCGAGGGAACCTATCCGCTGCCCGAGGCGCAGCGAGATCGCTTCCTGATGAAGATCAGCATCGACTACCCGGCGGCCGCCGATGAGGCAGCGATGTTAGGCGCCTACGCCCAGGGCCGGCGCCTTCACGACCAGGTGGTCTCCGCCCTGGAGCCGGTGATGACCCGGGACGAGCTCGGCGTCTCCCGCCGGGTGATCGCCCAGGGGGTGCGAGTCGAGCAGGGGATTCAGGGCTACATCCTCAGGATCGTGACCGCGACCCGGCGGGACGACAGCGTCCAGATCGGTGCCGGCCCGCGCGCTTCGCTAGCGCTCCTGGAGGCCAGCCGGGCCCTGGCGGCCCTGCGCGGACGTGACTTCGTGACCCCTGACGACGTGAAGGAGATGGCGCGGCCGGTGCTGGTCCACCGGGTGACCCTGTCCCCCGAGGCCGAGATGGAAGGGCTGGTCCTCGACGACCTGCTGCGGCGGATCTGCGAATCGGTGGAGGTCCCGCGCTGATGAAGCCGGGGCCGCTGTTGCTGCGGCTCTTGGGCCTGCTCTGTCTGCTGGCTCTGCTGGTACCGGTCTGGCGCGAGATGGTCTTCCTGCTCGTCGCCGGCTGGCTGGTGCTGCTGGGGGCCGCTCTGGCCGAGTGGTTGCTGCTGCGACGGATCAGAGTCGAGGTCAGCGGACCCGGCAGCCTGGTGCTCTCCTTGGGCGAGGTGGACCAGCTCACGCTTCGGGTGCAAACCAGCGCCCGACGATCGGTGCGTCTCAGCTTGCGTCAGGTGTTCCCCCGGCTGGTGGACGAGATCAGCGTCACTCGCCAGGGCCTGTGTTGGCCCGGGGAGACCCTGAGCCTGGCCTTCCCGCTCAGAGGCATGGCGCGGGGCCGCGCCCCGCTGTCCCCGGTACACATGAGCCTGACCTTCTTGGGTTTGGCGGAGCGCCTCACCGCCGTGGCCAGGGTCGCCGAGCTGACGGTGGTGCCGGACCTCTTGGCGGTGCGGCGTCTGCACCAGAAGCTCAACGCCTTCGCCCTGCGCGGCTTCGGAGCCCGGATCTCGGCGCGCCTGGGCAAGGGTCGTGAGTTCGACCGGCTGCGGGAGCACGTGACCGGAGATGAGTTTCGCGACATCGCGTGGAAGGCATCGGCGCGCCACGGCAAGCTCATCACCCGGGAGTACCGGCTGGATCGGGCCCAGGACATCCTGGTCGCCGTCGACCGGGGCCACCGCATGCAGACGCGGGTGGCGCGCCTCACCAAGCTCGACCATGCGGTGAACGCGGCGGTGCTCCTGGCCTACCTCGCCAATCGGATGGAAGATAAGGTAGGCGTGCTGGCCTTCGCGACCGAGGTGGATGCCGGGCTGGGCCTGGGCCGTGGCAGCGGCCACCTGCGACGCTTCACCGAGCTTTTGGCCTCGGTGGCCGACACCCGGCTCCACACCGACTACCTCGCCCTGGGCGCGGCTTTGAAGCGCCGGCTTCGCCACCGCACGCTGATCGTCATCCTGACCGCGCTGCCGGAGCTGGAACACGACCCCCTGTTACGCACAGTGCGCATGCTGGCGCCCCAGCACCTTCCGTTGCTTCTGGTGCTCACCGATCCCGACCTGGAGGCGGCCGGTCGCCTGCTGCCCGCCGACAAGGCCGAGCTGTCGCGCACCCTGGCCGCACGGGATCTCCTGGCGGGCCGGGAGCAAACGGTGCGGGAGCTGCGGCGGCTGGGGGCGTTGGTGGTGGAGACGGCCCCCGGGGATGCGGGGGTGGCGGCCATGAACGCCTACATCGACGTCAAGCGGAGACAGCTCCTCTGATGGACGTGCAACGCTTCATCCAGGAGAGGCGGCCGGGTTGGAGCCGGCTGGAGCGGTTGCTGGAGCAGGCCGAGGCGTCCCCCGACTGGGAGCTGGGCAAGGACCGACTGCACGAGCTCCTGCAGCTCTATCGTCAGGCGTCGTCGGACCTGAACCAGGCCCGCTCCAAGACCGGCAACCCGGAGCTTCTGGGACGGCTCAACGACCTGGTGGGCCGCGGCTATCGTTTCGTCTATCGGCGCCGGCATGGCGAGCGGATGCTGAGAGCGCTGGGTCGCTTCTTCCGCTACCAGGTGCCCCGCACCTTCCGCCTGGAGAGCGCCGCCATCCTGACCGCCAGCGGCGCTTTCCTGCTGGGCACCCTCTTCGGCTTCGCCGCCGTGATCGTGAATCCCGTCAACGGGGAGCGCCTGATTCCCCGGGAGTTCTACACCGAGAGCCCGCGGGAGCGGGTCGAGAGGATCGAGCGGGAGGAGGAGCGGATCGACACCACCGAGAAGGCCATGCACTTCGGTGTCTCGCTCTACACCCACAACATCCAGGTCTCCTTCCTGGCCTTCAGCCTGGGCGCCACCACCATCCTGGGTGGGATCTGGATCCTGTTCCTGAACGGGGTGATCCTGGGAGCTGTCTTCGCCACCTACACCCTGGACGGGGTCACCACCTTCTTCTTCGCCTGGGTGGGGCCCCATGGCGCCCTAGAGCTGCCCGCCATTGTCTTCGGCGGGGCCGCCGGGCTCCGGGCGGGCCAGGCCTTGCTGCTCCCGGGAGACCGAAGTCGTGCCAGCTCGCTGCGCCGGGTCTTCCCGGCCGTTTGGCGCATGATGGCGGCGGCGGCGGCGGTGCTGGTCTTGGCCGGGCTGATCGAGGGCTCCTTCTCCCAGTTCTCCGCCAAGACCGTGCCCTATCCCCTCAAGATCGGGGTTGCGGTGATCCTGTTCGGTTCCCTCCTCACTTATCTCTTCTTCCGCCGCCTGCCCGAGGAGGGCGTCTGACGGGTTTGGGCCAGCGCGTGATCCTGACGCCGGAGCAGGTGGAGGTGCGGCTCGCTCCCGCCGGCGCCGGCAGTCGCTTCCTGGCCT
>DATECU010000198.1:0-35263 GCA_035286745.1 Vicinamibacteria bacterium
CAGGATCTGGACCGCCCGGTCGGTGACCGCCAGGGACATGTCGTCGGCGAAGTTCTTGGCCAGCGCGGCTTCTCGGGTGGCGTCTTTGCCCTGGTCCAGCAGCCATGCGGCCTCCCAGACCATCAGGCGCGCCGCCTCGACGTCGGTCGCCATTTCGGCCAGCATGAAGGCGATGGACTGCCGCTGGGCGATGGCCTCACCAAACGCCTTACGGTTCTTCGCGTAGTCGAGGCCGAACTCGTAGGCGGCCCGAGCCACGCCTACCGCCATTGCGGACAGGGCGACTCGAGAGGCGTTGAGCAGCAGCCCAAAATCGCAGCCGGTCTCGCCGCCCAAGCGCTCTTTGGCGGAGACCTGGCAGCCGACGAAGTCCACCGAGTAGAGGGGGCAGGCGTTCATCCCCATGTTGGCTTCTCGCTCGGTGACCACCATGCCCGGGGTGCCCTTCCTCACCAGGAAGGCCTCGGTCTTTCCCTCCAGCGAGGCGTAGACCAGCATCCGTTCGGCTTCGGCCGCGAAGGGAACGTTGCACTTCGATCCCGACAGCAGGTACCCCTGGTCGGAGCGCTGAGCCCGCGTTTCCAGCGACCCCGGGTCGAACCCATAGCGTGGCTCCAGCAGGGCGGCCGCCGCCGGGACGAAGGCCTCCGCGCAGTACTCGGGGAGAATCTCCGTCTTCTGTTGCTGGCTTCCGCACAGGAGCACCGGGAAGGCCACCAGGTTGGGGGCGGTCAGGGCCAGGGCCGCGGAGAGATCGCCGAACGCCAGCTCCTCGGCCGCCAGGACGCCGGTGACCGTCGAGTGCTCTCCGAACCCGCCGAAGGCCTCGGGGATGCTGCCGGGCAGCAGTCCCAACTCCCAGCCGGTCCCGGTCACCTCCGGCGGGAGAGTCCCCCTTTCGTCGGCTTCCCGGGAGCGACTGCGCAGCTCCTTGGAGGCGAACTTCCTTACGGCCTCGACCAGCGCTCCTTGCTCCTCGCTCGGCTCGAAAGCAAACACGCGTTATCCTCCTACCGCGCGCGCGGCTCAACAAGCGGGCGGGCTCGACCGCTTGGTTACCAACCTGGCGAAAGAGGCTACACCCAGCCACATTGGTACGCAAGAGGGAAAGACAAGTGAACGCAGAGTCGCCTTTCAAAATCTTACGGCTCTGGTACTGAAAGAGCGCTTACCGCCCAGCGCCAGCGCTGGCGGCCGAGTGCAGCCATCCTCTTCTGTCGCGGCTCTTCTTACGGCTCTGGTGCCGTAAGAAGGACTCCTTCACCGTGCGCGCCCTTGTCAGGACAGCGGCTTGAGACATTGCCCAGCCCTTGGATTTCGCAGACGCCTATTGACATCGCGACCTGCGGCTTGTATATATCGTCTTCAAGTTCCCCTGACGTTGGTTCTGAAGTGCGTTGGCTCTGGCGTCGCACGAATCGACAGGCGCCGCAGCGGGTTCCGCTTCGGGCGCGGTCTGGAGGTCTCATGAGGTCTCGAATCGGCACCTTGTTGCTGCTGGTTGTCCCCCTTGTCCTTCCGGCGGCCGCCCGGGCGCAAGCGCGCCTCACCGGCGCCGACCTGGCGGGGGCGGTCGCGGATGAGTCCGGGGCCGCCCTGCGCGAGGCCAAGGTCACGGTGACCAACGTCGCCACCAACGTCACCCGCTCCGCCGTCTCGGACGCGAGTGGCCGCTACTACGTGGCGGCGCTTCCGCCGGGAACGTACCGCATCCACGTGACGATCGAGGGCTTTGCTGCCCAGGGTCGGGAAGGGGTGGTGCTGTCGATCGGCCAGTCCGCCACCGTGGACTTCAAGCTCAAGCTGGCGGGAGCCGCGGAGGAGGTGACGGTCACCGCGGAGGCGCCCGCCCTCGACTTGAGCCACACCGCGGTCTCGTCGGTGGTCAACCAGCAGCAGATCGAGGGCCTGCCCATCAGCGGCAGGAACTTCATCAGCTTCACGGTGATCACGCCGGGGGTCAGCAACGACCGGACGCCCCAGCAGGGAGCCTCTGCGACGACCGGTCTGTCGTTCGGCGGCCAGCGTGCGCGATCCAACAACATCATGGTGGATGGCCTCGACAATAATGACCTGACCGTCGGATCGGTGCGGGCCACCTTCAGCCAGGAGGCGATTCGCGAGTTCCAGGTGCTCACCAACTCCTACTCGGCCGAGTTCGGCAAGGCCTCGGGGGGGGTCGTCAACATCGTGACCAAGAGCGGGAGCAACGAGTGGCACGGCAACGCCTTCTACTACTTCCGCGACAAGAGCCTGAACGCCAAGGACCACTTCGAGAAGTTCGACGTGGCCGGCAACCCGATCGAGCGCGAGAAAGGGCCCTACAAGCAGGGCCAGTTCGGGGGCACCCTGGGTGGCCCCCTGAAGAAGGACCGGACCTTCTTCTTCCTGTCCTTCGAGCGTGCCGACATCACCGCCAGCAACTACGTCAACATCGACCCGGCTGCGGCGGTGGTCCTGCGCAACGCGGGTTTCCCCGTCGACTTGGGGGCGGTGACCTACGACTTCAAGAGCTCCGAGTTCCTGGGCAAGCTGGATCACCACTGGAGCCCCAACCACAACCTCACCTTCCGCGCCAACTACGCCGACACCACCAATGAGAACGTCGAGCCCTTTGGCGGCATCACCGCCAGAAGCCGGGGAGCCGTCCAGTTGCGCAAGGACTGGTCTGTTGCTCTCTCCCAGACCGACATCCTCGCCACCAAGTGGGTGAACGAGGCTCGCCTCCAGTTCGGGCAGCAGGATCAGAAGATCCGGTCGCTGGACCCCAACTGCGCCGGTCCCTGTGACGACCTGTTCGAGGGCGGGCCAACCCTCGAGGTGACCGGGGTGGCGAGCGTCGGCCGCCAGCGCTTCACACCCAACCCCCGGAAGAACACCCTCATCCAGTTCACGGAGACGCTCAGCTACTTCGGGGGCAAGCACTCCTTCAAGGCCGGCCTCGACTATGGCCGCGTGCGCTACAAGAACAACGCGCTGCCTCTGCACTTCGGCGGCCGCTACATCTTCCAGCCGCTGCCGGGCGCGGTGTTGCCGGTGGTCGGCCAGCCGGCCCGCTCCAGCCCGATCTCGGCCACCGAGGCGGTGGCCTACGGGCTGCCCGCCGCCTATGTCCAGGGGTACGGCGAGCCCGACTACCCGGCCAGCACCTACCAGGACATCTCCTTCTTCTTGCAGGACGAGTGGCGTGTGACCTCGCGCCTGACGATCAAGCCGGGCCTGCGCTACCAGCGGCAGATGTTCGAAGACGTCCACTACACCGTCTCCGACCTGAACGGAACCTCGTTCTCCTACGACTTCCCGTCGGACGGCAACAACTTTGCCCCCCGGCTGGCGGTGGCCTTCGACCCCACCGGGGACGCCAAGACCTCGCTGCATGCGGCCTACGGGGTCTTCTTTGACAACCACATCACCGGCCTCCGCGGCATCACCGTGGGCATCGACGGCAGCAACTACGTCCGCACCCGGGTGATCACCTTCCCGTCTACCGTGTCCGCCTGGCGCGCGCCCGGCCACAAGGTCGCCGAGCCGACGACCCCCTACCCCAGCCTCGAGATCTCCATCGATCCCGGCCTCAAGACCCCCTACTCCCACCAGGGGGCCGCCGGATTCGACCGAGCCTTGGGCAAGGACATCAGCCTCTCGGCCAGCTTCGTCTACGTGCGCGGCAAGAACCAGGTCGGGACCATCGACTACAACCCGGTCATGCCCTCCTTGGGCGCTGGCCGCAGGCCAAACGACGCGGGAGGAAGGGCCGGAACCTCGGCCTCGATCCTGCAGTACACCTCCTTCGGAGAGACCTGGTACAAGGGCCTGACGCTGTCGCTCACCAAGCGCATGAGCAACAACTACCAGTTCCTGCTGGCGTACACCCTTTCCAAGGCCGAGGACAACTCGACCGACTTCCAGAGTGCCTTCATTCCCGAGAACAACGGCCAAGGGAGAAACCCCGCCGATCCGACCGGGCTGCCGCTGGGCTTCGATCCGGCCTCGGAGAAGGGGCCCGCCACCCACGACCAGCGCCACCGTTTGGTGGTTTCCGGGCTGTACCGTTTCCCCTGGAACGTGCAGTTCTCGACCATCGTGACCGCCGCTTCCGGCCGACCCTACACACCGCTGGCGGGCTCGGACCTGAACGGCGACGGCAACGGCGGGGCGTTTCCGCCCGATCGCGCGCGCACCAACCCGGCCGATCCCACCACCAGCGTGGGTCGCAACAGCGGGACCATGGCCAAGCAGATCATCGTCGATCTGCGTCTCAGCAAGAGGTTCGGCTTCGGCAAGAGCGCCGGGCTGGAGGTGATGGCCGAGGCCTTCAACCTGTTCGACCGCGCGAACTACAGCGAGATCAACGCCATCTTCGGCAGCGGCGCCTACCCGAGCAGCCCGCTCCCGACCTACGGCCTCTACGAGCAGGCGCTGCCGCCGCGCCAGATTCAGCTGGCGGCAAAGCTGAGCTTCTAGACGCGACCATCACCGCTGTGGAAGCGGGGATCGGGAGGCCGCAGGGCAGGCGCCCTGCGGCCTTCCCTCGAACGCCGCCCGCCGCCCCCGGGGGTCGTTCCGGACCCCGGCGGCTAACGCTCCCGTGGCGCACCGCGCCCAGCCCGGACCATGACCACGCTTCGGTCACCTAGCAAAGGTCACTAACCCGTGGAGGTCTCTCGTGCCTTCCCCCCTTGCCGTCCCGGCCCACGACTACCAGCTCCTCATCAAGAGCCTGCTGCTCACGCCGGTGGTGGACGATCCGGAACAGGAGATCGTCTACCGGGACCAGGTCCGCTACACCTATCGTGAGTTCCGAGCCCGGGTTGGTCGCCTGGCCAACGCCCTCAGCAGGCTTGGCGTCAAGGCCGGGGATACGGTGGCGGTGATGGACTGGGACAGCCACCGCTATCTGGAGTGCTTCTTCGCGGTGCCCATGATCGGCGCCGTGCTGCACACCATCAACGTGCGCCTGCTGCCGGAGCAGATCCTGTTCACCATCGAGCACGCCGAGGATCAGGTGCTCTTGGTGAACTCGGAGTTCCTGCCCCTTCTCGACCAACTCCGGGACCGCATGCCCCAGGTGCGGCGCTATGTGCTGCTCCACGATGGGCCGGCGCCGCCGCCGGCCGGCGCCTTCGACGGGGAGTACGAAGCGCTGCTCGCCGCCGAGGCGCCGGAACGCGAGTTCCCCGACTTCGACGAGCGGACCCGGGCTACCATCTTCTACACCACAGGCACCACCGGGCGGCCCAAGGGGGTGTGCTTCAGCCACCGTCAACTGGTGCTGCACAGCTTGGCGACCCTGGCCGGGGGGGCCACCGCGCGCCACGGCTGTTTCCGCCAGGGCGACGTCTACATGCCGCTCACCCCCATGTTCCACGTGCATGCCTGGGGCATCCCGTATAACGCCACCGCCCTGGGCGTCAAGCAGGTCTACCCGGGGAAGTACCAGCCGGAGATGCTGCTCTCGCTGATTGCCAGAGAGCAGGTGACCTTTTCCCACTGCGTGCCCACCATCCTGCACATGCTGCTGGCCAGTCCGGCCAGCGAGCAAGCCGACCTCAGCCGCTGGACGGTTCTGATCGGCGGATCCGCGCTGCCCAGGGCCCTGTGCCTGGCGGCGCTGTCGCGGGGGATCGACGTGCTGACCGGCTACGGCATGTCCGAGACCTGCCCCGCGCTCGCCGTCGCGCACCTGACGCCGGAGATGCTCAAGCTCGGTCGCGAGGAGCAGGCCGAGCTGCGCTGCCGGACCGGTCGGAGCTCGCCGCTGGTCGACCTGCGCATCGTGGACGAGCAGATGCGGGAGTTGCCCCGCGACGGCAAGAGCACCGGGGAGATCGTGGCTCGCGCTCCCTGGCTCACGCCCGGCTACTTCAAGGACCCGGAGGGCTCGGAGGCGCTGTGGGCCGGCGGCTGGCTGCACACCGGCGACGTTGCCTACCGAGACAGCCGCGGCTATGTCAAGATCACCGACCGGGCCAAGGACGTCGTCAAGGTGGGCGGGGAGTGGGTCTCCTCGCTCGAGCTCGAGGATCTCCTGACGAAACACCCCGCGGTGAGCGAGGTGGCCGTCATCGGGGTGCCGGACGAGGAGTGGGGCGAGCGCCCGACGGCGCTGGTGGTCCGGAAGACCGGCCCCCAGGGGGAGGTTTCCGAGCAGGACCTGGTAAGCCATGCCGAGTCCTTCGCCGCCCAGGGCGCGATCAGCCGCTACGCCGTGAAGTACCTGGGTGTGAAGTTCGTCGACGCCATCGAGAAGACCAGCGTCGGCAAGATCAACAAGCTCGCACTGCGGAAGAAGTATGCGTAGGGTGGCGCCGGCGACCAGAGATCAGCCGTCGCAACCCCCGCGCAAAGCGCAGTGAGGAAGGATGCCATGAGCCAGGACGAAGCGGTCCGCGTGGAGACGCGAGGCACCATCGCCGTGCTGACGATTGACAACCCGCCCGTGAACGCCTTGAGCCACGCCGTCCGGCGGGGCTTGCAGGAGGGAGTCCAGAGGGCGGTCGCCGACCCCGCGATCAGAGCCATCGTGATCGCCTGTGCCGGGCGCACCTTCATCGCCGGTGCCGACATTAGTGAGTTCGGGAAGCCTCCGCAGGAGCCGATTCTGCCCACCGTCATCGAGGCCATCGAGGGCAGCCCCAAGCCGGTGATCGCTGCCCTTCACGGCACCGCCCTCGGCGGCGGCTTCGAGGTGGCCCTGGCCTGCCACTTCCGGGTCGCCCTGCGGGCGGCCCGCGTCGGATTGCCCGAGGTGAAGCTGGGCCTGCTGCCGGGGGCCGGAGGCACCCAACGACTGCCTCGGCTGGCCGGCGTCCAGAAGGCCCTGCAGATGATCGTGAGCGGCGATCCCATCGTCGCCGAGGAAGCGCTGCGGCTCGGGGTTGTCGACGAGATCGTGGAGGGCGAGCTGACGGCGGGGGCGGTGGCCTTTGCCGAGAGGTTGCTGGCCGAGAAGCGGCCGCTGCGGAGGGTACGCGATCTCAACGACAAGGTGGCGGCGATCCGTGACCAGGGGGAGGTCTTCGCCGAGTTCCGGAAATCGGTAGCCCGCAGCTCGCGCGGCCTCCGGGCACCCGAGGCCTGCATTCAGGCCGTCGAAGCCGCCGTCAGCCTGCCCTTCGAGCAAGGCCTGGCCCGCGAACGGGAGCTGTTCCTGGAGCTTCTGGCCTCCCCCCAGTCTGCAGCCCAGCGGTACTTCTTCTTCGCCGAACGTGAGGCCGCCAAGATCCCCGACGTGCCCTCGAGCACACCCCTTCTGCCCGTCAGGAAGGTGGCGGTGATCGGCGCCGGGACCATGGGCGGCGGCATCGCCATGAGCTTCGCCAACGCGGGCATCCCGGTCCAGGTGGTGGAGATCGCGGGCGAGGCCCTGGATCGTGGCCTCGGCCAGGTCCGCAAGAACTACGAGGGGAGCGCCGCCAAGGGGAAGCTGACCCGGGAAGACCTCGAGCGACGTCTGTCCCTGATCTCGGGGGGCACCGACTTCGGCGCGGCGGCCGACGCCGATCTGGTGATCGAAGCCGTCTTCGAGGACATGGCGATCAAGAAGGAGCTGTTCGGGAAGCTCGACGCCCTCTGCAAGGCGGACGCCATCCTGGCCACCAATACCTCCACCTTCGACGTGGACGAGATCGCCTCGGTCACCAAACGACCCGAGAGTGTGATCGGCATGCACTTCTTCAGCCCCGCCAACATCATGAAGCTCCTGGAGGTGGTGCGGGCCCGCCGGACCTCCAAGACCGCGGTGGCCACGGCCATGGCGGTGGGCCGGCAGATCGGGAAGGTCCCGGTGCTGGTGGGTGTTTGCTACGGCTTCGTGGGCAACCGCATGCTGCACCAGCGCAGCCGCGAGGCCGAGAAGCTCCTGGTCGAAGGCGCGTTGCCGGCGGAGGTCGACCGGGTCCTCGCCGAGTTCGGCTTTGCCATGGGTCCCTTCGCCATGGGTGACCTGGCCGGTCTGGACGTCGGCTGGCGCATCCGGAAGAGCCTCGGCGCCAGCTCGCCGGTCGCCGACCGGCTGTGCGAGAGGGGGCGTTTTGGCCAGAAAACGGGGGCCGGCTACTACCGGTACGAGAGCGGTGATCGCACGCCCAAGCCCGACCCCGAGGTGGAGCGCCTGATCCTCGAGGTCTCGAAGGAGATGGGTATCACCCGGCGCCCCATTGCGGACCAGGAGATCCTGGAGCGGCTGCTGTACCCGATGGTCAACGAGGGGGCCAAGATCCTGGAGGAGAGGATCGCCATCCGCGCCAGTGACATCGACGTCATCTGGGTCTATGGTTACGGCTGGCCGGTGTACCGCGGCGGTCCCATGCACTGGGGCGACACCGTGGGGGCCGGGGTGATCCATGAGCGGCTTCTGGAGTGGCAGCGGCAGCAGGGTGAGGTGTGGCGGCCTGCCGCGCTGCTCGGCCGCCTAGCGGCCGAGGGCAAGGGCTTCCGTGATCTCTAGGGTGACGGCATGAGCGTGAAGGCGCTTCTCGACCTGACCGGCAAGGTGGCGCTGATCACCGGGGGGTCCCGCGGGTTGGGGTTGCAGATGGCGGAGGCCCTGGGGGAGATGGGCGTCAGGCTCGCCATCACCGCACGCAAGGCAAACGAGCTGGACCAGGCAGCGGCACACCTCAAAGGGCTGGGCGCCGAAGTGCTGACGGTGGCCGGCGACTTGTCGAAGTTCGAGACCATCCCCGAGATGGTCGGCCGGGTGCTGGAGAGGTTCGGGGACATCGACATCCTGGTCAACAACGCCGGCGCGACCTGGGGGGCGCCGGCCGAGGACTATCCCGCCGAAGGCTGGCACAAGGTCATGAACCTCAACATCAACGCCATGTTCCTGGTGAGTCAACAGGTCGGCAAGCGCAGCATGATCCCGCGCAGGGCGGGCAAGATCATCAACATCGCGTCGGTGGCCGGTCTGAGCGGATCCATGGAGATCACCACCATCGCCTACAACACCAGCAAGGGCGCCGCCGTCAACTTCACGCGCGCGCTGGCGACCGAGTGGGGCCGATACAACATCAACGTGAACGCCATCTGTCCGGGCTTCTTTCCTTCCCGGATGTCTCACGGACTGCTGGGGCAGATCGAGCAGGCGGTGATCGCCAAGACGCCGCTTGGCCGCATCGGCGGGGAGGAGGACCTCAAGGGCGCGGTGGTGTTCCTGGCCTCGGAGGCTTCTCGTCACGTCACTGGCCAGTACCTGGCGGTGGACGGCGGCGCCTGCATCGCCTGACTGGGCCCTCATGGGAAAGCCCGGCCCTCTCCGCATTCCCTTCCTGGAGCTTCTGGGGGCCCATGCCGAAGAACCAGGGACGGGGAGGGCGGTGGTGTCGCTGGAGGTGAGGCCAGATCTCGCCAACAGCTGGCAAGTGGCCCACGGCGGCGTGGTGATGACCTTGCTCGACGTGAGCATGGGTTTGGCGGCGCGTACGACGGTTGACCACGGTGCCGGCGTCATGACGGTGGACGTTACGGTGAGCTTCCTGCGCGCCGGCCGGGGCCGGTTGGTGGCCGAGGGCCGGGTCCTGCACGGCGGGCGTTCGCTCGTCTTCTGCGAGGGCGAGGTGCGAGCCGGCGGCCAGTTGGTGGCCAAGGGGCTTGGCACCTTCAAGCTGAGGCGCAGCCGCGATGGCGCGGCGGCGGACAAGGGAGCCGCGTGAGCGGGCAGACCGAGGGGACAACACCGGTCCGGGAGGCCCACCGCTTCGATCCCGAGCGCCTGGCCGACTTCATCCGCCGCCAGCTGAGCGACTTCTCGGAGCCGCTCGAGGTGGCGCAGTTCAAGGACGGGCAGTCCAACCCCACCTATTTGGTCCGGGCCGGGGAGAAGCGTTATGTGATGCGCCGCAAGCCCCCGGGCAAGCTGCTGCCTTCCGCCCACGCGGTAGACAGAGAGTACCGGGTCATCAGCGCCCTGGCCGGGACCGAGGTGCCGGTGGCCAGGACCCATGCCCTGTGCGGGGACGAATCCGTGCTCGGCACCGCCTTCTACCTGATGGACTACGTCGAAGGCCGCATCCTGTGGGACTCCTCCCTGCCGGGAATGGCGCCTGAGGAGCGCAGGGCCATCTTCGCGGAGATGAACCGGGTGATCGCCGCGCTGCATGGCGTCGACTACCGGGCCGCCGGCCTCGCCGACTACGGCAAGGCGGGCAACTACTTCGAGCGGCAAATCGAGCGCTGGACCAAGCAGTACCGAGCCGCGGAGACCGAACGCATCGAGGCCATGGACAACCTCATCGCCTGGCTCCCCGCTCACCGGCCTGCCGGAGACGAGACCTCGATCGTGCACGGCGACTACCGCATCGACAACCTGATCTTCCACCCCAAAGAGCCGCGCATCCTGGCGGTCTTGGACTGGGAGCTGTCGACGCTGGGGCACCCGATGGCCGACCTGGCCTATCACTGCATGCCCTGGCGCTTCGCGCCCGGGGGGTTCCGCGGCCTGGCCGGCCTGGACCTCGAGGCGCTCGGAATCCCCACCGAGGCGGACCACGTCACCGACTACTGTCGCCGGGTCGGGCGGGCGCGGGTGTCCCCCGCGGAATGGGAGTACTACATGGCCTTCGGCATGTTCCGGCTGGTGGCCATCATCCAGGGCATCATGGCCCGGGCCCTGCAGGGCAACGCTTCCAACCGGAACGCCATCGAGACCGGTCGTCAAGCGCGTCCGTTAGCCGAGCAGGCCTGGAGTCAGGTGGAGAAGCTCACGGCGAGAGGCTGACGGCTCGCCTTCGATCGGATTGGGGGAATCCCATGGACTTCGCGTATTCGGAACCGACCCGAGCCTTGCAGGCGCGACTGGGCGCCTTCATGGAAGAGCATGTCTACCCGGGCGAGGCCCGGTTCTACCAAGAGGTGGAGGAGAACCGCCGCCGGGGCCAGGCCTGGGTGCCCACCCGGGTGGTGGAGGAGCTGAAGCAGCAGGCCCGTGCCCAGGGCCTCTGGAACCTGTTCCTGCCCGAGTCCGAGTACGGGGCGGGGCTCGGCAACCTGGAGTACGCACCGCTCTGCGAGATCATGGGACGGTCCCCGATTGCACCCGAGGCCATGAACTGCAGCGCCCCCGACACCGGCAACATGGAGGTGTTGGTGCGTTACGGGTCGCCGGAGCAGAAGGAGCGCTGGCTCAAGCCCCTGCTGGCGGGCGAGATCCGATCCGGTTTCGCCATGACCGAGCCCCAGGTGGCCTCGAGCGATGCGACCAACATCCAGGCCAGCATCGTGCGCGACGGAGACGACTACCTGATCAACGGGCACAAGTGGTGGACCTCGGGCGCCAACGACCCCCGCTGCAAGGTGCTCATCTTCATGGGCAAGACGGATCCGCAGAACCCCGATCGGCACCGTCAGCAGTCCATGATCGTGGTGCCCATGGACACGCCGGGCGTCAAAGTCCTCGGCTGTCTGCCCGTCTTCGGCTTCGATCACGCACCGCACGGACACGGGGAGGTGCGCTTCGAGAACGTGCGGGTGCCGGCTTCCAGCATCCTGCTGGGCGAGGGGCGCGGCTTCGAGATTGCCCAGGGACGGCTGGGGCCCGGCCGCATCCACCACTGCATGCGTCTCATCGGCCTGGCGGAGCGGGCGCTCCAGAAGATGTGCCAGCGCACCCAGCAGCGGGTCGCCTTCGGGCGTCCCATCGCCGAGCAGACGGTGACCCTGGAGCGGATCGCGGAAAGCCGCATCCTGATCGACCAGGCGCGCCTGCTGGTCCTGAACGCCGCCTACCTCATGGACACGGTGGGCAACAAGGGTGCCGCCAAGGAGATCGCCATGATCAAGGTGGCGGCGCCCAACATGGCGTGCCGTGTGATCGACTGGGCGATCCAGGCTCACGGCGGCGCCGGGGTGTCGGACGAGTTCCTGGCCCACGCCTACGCCGGGGCGCGCACGCTACGCATCGCCGATGGCCCCGATGAGGTGCACCGCAATCACATCGGCAAGCTGGAGCTACGCCGCTACCGCCAGGCCGCTTCCTAGCCGCCTACTCGTGGCGGTGCTCTTCCGCCGCCTGCCCGTGCTCGGCCGCACCAGCGGCCTGGTGGATGCGCTCGGCATAGTGCATGAAGTCCACGTAGGCGGCCACGAACTGGCGACCCTTGTCCACGCTTTCCCCCATGTGCTTCTTGGCCTCGGCTGCCTTGGCGAACCTCTCTCGCGCTCCACGCTCCACGGCCTGGGACAGAGACTTGATGAGAGCGTCGGCGGAGCCGGAGTCGAGCGCGGCGTCGGCCCCTGCGATGCCCTCGGCGACCTCGATGCCGGCGGGTTTGAGACCGGTGAAGGGAGCGCCCTCCCCCTCGCGGTGAACCCGCACCAGCGTCTCGAAGAAGAGCCGATCGGCCAGCTCCTGCGCCCGCCCTCGGTGAGCCCGAACCTCCAGGGCCTGGGCGAAGACGTCGCGGATCTCCCGCTCGTGTTCCGCCTTCACCCACTTGAGGACCGGGGCGACGTTCTTGGTTTCGAGGGCCCTCTTCGCGTCCTTCACCACCGGCCCGTCCACGGTGTCGCAGTGGGCGCGGGCGGGAACCGGGAGAATCAAGAGGACAAGAGACGCCGCCGCGGCGGCGCTGAGCAGCTTCTTCGATGGCATGATCGACTCCTTCAGGTAAGCAACATCAGACGGGCAGGAGAAGCGCCTGGACCTTGGTCCAGGCGTCCTCGGCTGGGGAGGACGGCGCATCGCCGTCGAACAGCGTCGCCAGCAAGGCCCTGAGCAGCAGCATTCCCAGAACTGCGATGGCCAGGTCTGTGGGCGGGATGTCCTTTCGGACCTGGCCTCGGCTGGCTGCTTCGGCTAAGACCTCCACCACGAACTCGAACGACCGCCTCACCGCGCCGCGGAGGGCCTTGGCGCCCCGCGGTGGCAGCGCCTTGGCGAACTGCTCGGAGAACACCAGCTGCGGGATTCCCCGGTGCTCCGAGGCAACGGCGGTCCGCGCGGCCACGAACCAGCGCAGGCGCTCCAGAGGCGGCGGACCGGGGGGTGGGAGGGTGCTCTCGAGCAGGGTCACGGCCCGGGTGGCCGCCTCGTCCAGCATGGCGGATCGAGAAGGGAAGTGGCGGAACAGAGCCCCCGAGGTTACCCCGATTTCCCTGGCCAAGCGGTTCATGGTGAGGGCGCTGATGCCCTCCCGGCCGGCGACGCTCAAGATGGCATCGGCGATGTCGGTTTGCCGCATCGGTGCCTGGCGCGCCATGCCTTCATGATGTGAGTGAATGGTTACTCTGTCAAGTCCAGGCCCGAAATGAGCGTCGCTGCTGATTCCTCGCTTGACAGGAGAAGCCCGCAGGCGTACCTTCTACTTGAAGTAAGTAACTATTTACTTGCTTCGTTGGATTCGAGGCGGTCATGAAGAAGCGTCTGCTGCTGGTCTTCTTGCTGTTGGCGGTCGCGGGAGGGGCCGTGACCCTCAGGGTTCTTGCCACCCGAGAGCCCGCTGGGCTGCTCCGGGCGTCGGGGACCGCCGAGGCCGTCGAGGCTCGGGTGGGCTTCCAGGCCGCAGGCCGCGTGGAGGAGATCCTGGTTCGGGAGGGGGATCGGGTGGCCCAGGGCCAGGTGCTGGCGCGGCTCGACACCGCCGAGACCGAGGCTCGGCGCAGGCAGGCGCTGGCCCAGATCGCCGCCGCCCGAGCCCTGCTCGACGAACTGACGCGTGGCTCGCGGCCGGAGGAGGTGGCGCAGGCCCGGTCGGCCCTGGCGGCGGCCGCGGAGCGCCTCCTCGACGCGGAGCGAGACCGCGAGCGCATGCGATCGCTTCACCAGGCAGGTGCGGTGAGCCGCGAGCTGCTGGACAAGTCGGCCCTGGCGGGCGAGGTGGCGGCCCATCAGAGGGCCCAGGCGCTGGAGCAACTGCGTTTGCTGGAGCAGGGCCCAAGGGCGGAGCGGATCGAGGCTCAGCGCGCACAACTGGACCAGGCGGAGGCGGCGCTTTCCGTCATCGATGCCAACCTGGCCAACATGACCCTGCGCGCACCGTTCCCGGCCGTGGTCAGCGTTCGGCATCGGGAGCCGGGGGAGGCGGTGTCGCCCGGCGCACCGGTGCTCACCCTCACCAACCTCGACGACCGTTGGGTGCGGATCTACGTTCGGGAGGATCGGATTGGAGCCGTGCAACTGGGGCAAGCCGCCGCCCTCAGCTCGGACACCTACCGCGGCAAGACCTACACCGGCGAGGTGACGTTCATCTCCCCCCAGGCCGAGTTCACCCCCAAGAGCGTCCAGACCACCGAGGAGCGGGTGAAGCTGGTGTACGCGGTCAAGGTCCGCATCACCGGCGACGACGGCCATGATCTGAAGCCAGGGATGCCGGCGGACGTGGCGTTGTCCCTGAAGAGGTCGTGAGATGGCGACCGCGGATATCCCGGCAGTGGCCCTCGACGGTCTGACGCGCCGCTTCGGCTCGCTGACCGCCGTCGATGGCCTGAGCTTCGCGGTGCGGCGGGGAGAGCTGTTCGGCCTGCTGGGCCCAGACGGTGCGGGCAAGACCACCACCCTGCGCATGCTGGCAGGGGTGCTGCCTCCCACCGCGGGCGACGCCCGGTTGCAGGGGGTCAGCGTGGTCCAGGACCCCGAGGGCGTGAAGCGGAGCCTCGCCTACATGTCGCAGCGCTTCGGTCTCTACGCGGACCTCACGGTGCTGGAGAACATCGAGTTCTACGCCGACCTCTATGAGGTCCCTCGCTCAGAACGGAGGGCGCGCTATGCGCGGCTCTTCCAGTTCTCGAACCTGCGCCCCTTCAAGGACCGCCTGGCGGGGAAGCTCTCGGGCGGCATGAAGCAGAAGCTGGGCCTCTCCTGTGCCCTGGTCCACCAGCCGGAAATCCTGCTGCTCGACGAGCCGACCTTCGGCGTGGACCCGGTCTCTCGCCGCGAGCTGTGGCTGATCGTGCACGAGATGGTGTCCCACGGGGTCACCGCCATCGTCAGCACCGCCTACATGGACGAGGCCGAGCGCTTCGACCGGGTGGCCCTCATTCACCAGGGCCGCCTGTTGGCCCTGGGCACACCTGGCGAGCTGCAAGCGGCCGTTCCGGGAGCCGTGGTGGAGATGAAGGTGGATCGGGCACGGGAGGCGAGGGCTTTCGCCCTGACCCTGCCCGGCGTGCGAACCGCCACCGCCTTCGGCGAGCGGTTGCATCTGGCGGTCGACGTGGCATCGGGTGGCGCCGCGGTCCTGGCTGCCTCCTTGCGGGCCGCCGGTTTCGCCGCCGCCGAGGCTCGTCCCATCGATCCCTCCATGGAGGACGTGTTCGTGGACCAGGTGTCCCGGGCCAGGGTGGCATGAGCGAGTCGCCCGCCGTCATGGTCTCCCAGCTGACCCGCAGCTTCGGGCGCTTCCGGGCCGTCGACCGGGTGAGCTTCGAGGTGAAGAGGGGCGAGGTCTTCGGCTTCCTGGGACCTAACGGAGCCGGCAAGACCACCACCATCAAGATGCTCGCCGGTCTGCTCCTGCCTAGCTCGGGCCAGGGACGGGTGGCCGGCTTCGACCTGATGACCGAGACCGAGGCCATCAAACGCAGCATCGGCTACATGTCCCAGCTCTTCTCCCTCTACGCCGATCTGACGGTGGAGGAGAACATCGCCTTCTTCGCCGGTCTCTACGGCGTCCCCAAAGGCAAGCGGACCGCCCGGCGCGACTGGGTGCTGGAGATGGCCGGGCTCGGCGAGGCCCGGAAGCGGCTGACCGGCGAGCTGCCCCTTGGCTGGAAACAGCGCCTGGCCCTGGGCACCGCGGTGCTCCATGAGCCGCCGGTCCTGTTCCTGGACGAGCCGACCTCGGGGGTGGATCCCCTCTCTCGCCGCAGCTTCTGGGACCTCATCTACACCCTGGCCGAGGCCGGCACCACCGTCTTCGTGACCACCCACTACATGGAGGAGGCGGAATACTGCCATCGTTTGGCGCTCATGAACCGGGGCCAACTCATTGCCCTCGACACCCCCGGCCGCCTGAAGCACGGGCTTACGGAGCAGATCCTGGAGGTTCGCACCCGCGACGGTGCGCGGGCCGCCGAGGCTCTGGCCCAGGCACCGGGCGTGATCCAGGCGGGCATGTTCGGACGGGCCGTGCACGCCGCCGTCCGCGATCCCGAGCTGGCGCGGGCATCCATCCGTCAGGCGCTGGCCGCCGAAGCCGTCGGCCTGGACAACCCGGAGCTGCCCGAGATCGAGCCTTCGCTCGAGGACGTCTTCATCGCCCTGGTCCGCGCCGCCGGCGGCGCGCCCAGCGAGTGACCCGGCGATGCTGAACCGCACCCGGCTGCTGGCCATGGCGCGCAAGGAGGCGATCCAGATTCGGCGCGACAGTCGCAGCCTGGTCATGGCCTTCGTGCTGCCGGTGGCGCTGCTGGTTCTCTTCGGCTACGCCATCACCTGGGACGTGGCCGACATCAAGACCGCGGTCCTGGACCAGAGCCAGTCGGCCGAGAGCCGCGCCCTGCTCGACGCCTACCGGGCCTCTGGCCGCTTCGGCCTGCACCGCCGGCTCACCCGGCCCCAGGAGATCGCGCCGCTGCTGGATCGGGCCCAGGCCCAACTGGTGCTGGTGATCCCGCCCGACTTCGCCCGCGAGCTGGGTGCGGGCCGGCGCCCCGAAGTGCAGGCCATCGTCGACGGCAGCGACGCCAACACCGCCACCATCATCCTGGCCTACGCGCAGGCGGTGGCGGAGTCGTACACCAGCAGGCTCCAAGGGGCGGCGCTCCCGGTCCTCACCACCCAGAGTCGCGTTTGGTACAACGAGGAGCTCACCAGCCGCAACATGATCGTCCCCGGACTGGTGGCGGTGATCATGATGGTCATCGCCGCCATGCTCACCTCGCTGACCATCGCCCGGGAATGGGAGCGGGGCACCATGGAGCAGTTGGCGGCGACGCCGGTGTCGCGGGCGGAGGTGGTCCTGGGCAAGCTCCTGCCCTACCTGGTCATCGGCTTCGTGGACGTGGTGGTGACCTCGCTCCTCGGTGTCTTCCTGTTCGGCGTGCCCTTTCGCGGCAACGTCCTCCAACTGGCAGTCCTCTCGATCCTGTTCCTGATCGGTGGCCTGGGCCTGGGCCTGTTCCTCTCGGCGGTGGCTCGCTCGCAGTTGGTGGCCACTCAGCTCGCCATGGTGGTGACCTTTCTTCCCGCCTTTCTCCTCTCTGGCTTCATGTTCGCCATCGAGGTCATGCCTCTGCCGCTGCAACTCGTCACCTTCCTGATCCCCGCCCGCTACTTCATCGTGGTCACCCGCGGGATCTTCCTGAAGGGCGTGGGGGTCTCCGTGCTGTGGCCCCAGGCCCTGCTCATGGTGGTCTTCGCGGTGGCGGGTCTGGGCCTGGCCATGCGCGCCTTCAAGAAAGAGCTGCCCTCGTGAGGTTCCCAGGGGGCGCCGAGCGGGTGTTCGAGATGGTGCGCAAGGAGTTCCGCCAGCTCCTGCGCGACCCGCGCATGACGCGGGTGATCCTGGTGACCCCCGTCATCCAGCTCCTGGTCTTTGGCTACGCGGTCTCCACCGACATCCGCATGACGTCCACCTTCGTGGTGGATCACGACGGCACCGGCTTGTCGCGCGACCTGCTCTCCGCCCTCACCTCCTCGGGCTACTTCCGGATCGTGGGCCGTTCCGAGCGCTCGGCGGACCTGGCCCGGGCTCTGGATCACGGCGACGCCATCGTCGGCCTGGAGATTCCCAGCGACTTCGCGGCCGACCTGGTCGCCGGCCGGAATGCCAGCGTGCAGATCCTGGTGGACGGCAGCAACTCCAACCTGGCCACCGTCTCGCTCGGCTACGCCGAACGCATTGTGCGCAGCTTCGGTGCGGCCACCGCCCCCGGGCCGCCGCCCCCGGGCATCGACCTCAGGGAGCGAGCCTGGTTCAACCCCGCCCTGGCCAGCCAGAACTACAACGTGCCGGCGGTGATCGGAACCATCATGTTCCTGGTCTGTCTGCTCCTCACCTCCCTGGCGGTGGTGCGCGAGCGGGAGATTGGGACCCTGGAGCAGCTCATGGTCAGCCCGCTCCAGCCGGGAGAGCTGATCGCGGGCAAGGCCATTCCTTTCGCCCTGATCGGCCTCCTGGACCTGGCCATCATCACCGTCCTGGCCCTGGCCTGGTTCGGCGTCCCCTTCAAAGGGAGCCCGCTGCTGCTGCTGCTGGCCAGCTTGCTCTATCTCGCCTCCGGTCTGGGCATCGGCCTACTGATCTCCACCCTGTCGCGGACCCAGCAGGAGGCCTTCCTGGCCAGCTTCCTGGTCTACATGCCGGCGGTGCTGCTCTCGGGCTTCATGTTCCCGGTTTCCAGCATGCCCCGGCTCTTCCAGGTGATGACCCTGGCCAACCCGGTGCGGCACTACCTGGAGATCGTGCGCGGGCTCTTCCTGAAGGGTGCGGGGTTCTCGGCCCTGTGGCCGCAGTACCTCACGCTGGCCGTGATGGGAACCGCGATCCTCGCCCTGGCGGCGAGTCGCTTCCGAAAGACCGGCGCCTGAGCCTGGGGCTTCCCCGGCTCCGGCTCCTGGGTTAGGATGGTTGTATCCGAGAGAGACAGCGTGGGGTTGAAGGGGCGGGGGCCATGGGGGTCGCCGTCTTGGGGGGCGTCACGCCAGTGAGAAGGAGATCGAGCCGATGATCACGATCTCGGCCAATGCGGCCGCGAAGGTGAAGGGGATCCTGGAGCAGGAGAAGGACAACGTCCCCAACGGGGGTTTGCGCATCTACGTTCAAGGCGGTGGATGCTCGGGCTTCTCCTACGGGATGGTGCTGGACGAGGCCTCCGAGGACGATCAGGTGATCGAGAAGGAGGGCATCAAGGTCATCATCGACCCCATGAGCCTTCGCCATCTCGAGGGCGCCGAGGTGGACTACAAGGAAGACCTGATGGGCGGCGGCTTCGCGATCAAGAACCCGAACGCGGTCTCCACTTGCGGATGCGGTCACTCCTTCAACACCGGAGAGGACGGCGCCGGCGGCGGCCACCAGCACTGAGCCGTCGCGGCCGGCCACCGCTCCCGACCTTTCGACGGTTCGCTGCGTCCTAGCTGACAGAAGACGCGAAGGGCGTCGAAGGTCAAAGGGAGGCAGTCCATGACTCGTTGGATGGGATGGGGTGCGGGGGCCATCGCTGTGGCTGTCGCGCTGGCGACGGTTTCCTCCGCCCCCGTCAGTGCAAGCGACCAGCGCCGGGTCGAGATCGTTCGCATTGGCGGCGGCGCTCGATTGGGTGTCGGGCTCGAGGACGTGAAGTCCGAGGACCTGACCCGCCTGGGCCTGAGCGACGAGCGGGGAGCCCTGGTGAAGGAGGTCGAGGAGCAGAGCCCGGCCGGGAAGGCGGGTCTTCAGGCGGGAGACCTGATCCTGCGCTATCAGGGCGAGAACGTGCTGAGTGCGGCCCAGCTTGCGCGTTTGGTGCGGGAGACGCCGCCCGGTCGCAAGGTGAGCCTGGAGATCAACCGCAAGGGGAGCGCCGTGAAGGTGACGGCCACCCTGGAGGAGCGGCGAGGACGCGGGCCGCTGGGCGAACACGGCTTCGAGTTCGAGATGCCGGAGCTGCCCGAGGTGCCTCCGGTGCCTCCGGTCCCGCCCGCTCCCGGACGGGCCTGGGATCGCGAGGACGGCCGAGGCTTCTACTTCCACGACTTCTTCGGCGACCGGCCCGCCCGGCTGGGAATCCGCTACCAGGAGCTGGCAGAGCAACTCGCCCAGCACTTCAAGGTCGAAGCGGGCGCCATCCTGGTCACCAGCGTGGACGAGGACGGCCCGTCAGGCAAGGCCGGGGTCAAGGCCGGCGACGTGATCGTCGAGGTCAACGGTAAGGCGATCAAGGATGGCGGCGCGTTCCGCGACCAGGTGGCCCACCTCGATGCGGGGAGCGAGGCCACCCTGACCGTCAAGCGCGATGGCCGGTCGATGGACTTCAAGGTCACGGTGGGGGGCAAGAAGCCGCGGCGCCCGCCCGCACCCACCACCTAGCTAGTCGGGCGGAACACCAGGACGGCCCAGAGGACAAGAAGAAGAGAGCAGGGGCGGCGGCCTCAGGGCCCTTGCCGTCGTCCTTGCACCGAGCCGTGATCCAGTAGTGTCAAGGGGAGGCGAAGTGCAAGTCGTGGTTCAGCTTCCGGACGAGATCGCCAAGGAGATCGGGACCGACGCCCAGATCCCACGCCGCGTGGTCGAGGCGGTGGCGCTGGAAGGCTACCGGGGAGGTCGTCTGACCGGTGGTCAAGTGGCGGAGTTGCTGGGTTTCAGTCGCTGGCAGGCTGACGAGTTCCTCGACGCCCACGGCGTGAAGCAACCCTACGCGATCGAGATGCTGGAGGAGGACCGGCGGACGCTCGCTCAACTGAGCGACAGATGACCTTGGTCGTGGCCGACGCCGGCCCGATCCGCTACCTGGTGGTCGTCGGCGCTATCGACGTGTTGCCTCGCGCATAATGGACCTGGAATGGAACCCCTCATGCTGGCGGCGGAGCGTGGCGGTCCGTGGGTCGGAGAGGCTGAGGCGATTCAAGGCCGGACTTGCGGCTCACGCGAGAGCGCGCCACGCGCGCGGTTGATGCGAACGTCCTCGTCGTCAGCGAGAGGTGGGACGACATGAAGCCTGCCGAAGATCAGACCGATAGCGACTACGGTCGTCGGGTCCTCGCCGCCTATCGGGTGCGCGGCCTTTCCACAAGCCACTGGAACTACGCCGCCATCACGGCCATGGAAAAGGCCACCCGCTTGGAGTTCTTGGCTCTCTTCAAGCGGCACGACCGTGGCGCGTCGTATGCGTTGGTTGAACTCGTGCGGAGCGCAAGCCCGGAGGAGTTGGTGGATCGCCTGGTCGCCGAGAAGGAGCTTCACGATCAGCTGGTGGCGCTGATTCCCATGATGTTCACGAGCGTCATGTAGGCCATCGAGCCGATGGATCGCCACGATGACGATCGGGCGGGCGAGTGTGTTGTCAGCGGTGGCTTCCCTGAGCGAGCGCTCGCCCCGGAGGACCACGAAGCCCCTTCAGGGCATCCGCGTTCGAACGTGCGGACCAACTCGCTGACGATCGAGGAGGTCTTCCATGAGCACCGACGCTGTTCCCGCCCGCGCCTTTCTCCGCCACACGCTCGCCACTCTGGCGTATCGGGGAGGCAAGGCCTTGAGGGACGCTCCCGGGGGGTTCGGCAGCTTCCGGCTCTCGGAGTCGTCGCGGACTCCGCTCCAGGTCCTGGCCCACATCGGTGATCTCCTCGACTGGGCCCTCCGGCTGGCGAAGGGCCAGCACGTCTGGCAGGAAGCGGAGCCGCAACCGTGGGCTGCGGAGGCTGCCCGTTTCTTCGAGGGTCTCCGCAAGCTGGACGAGTTCCTGGCCTCCGACGCCCCGCTCGGCTTCTCGGAGGAGAAGCTGTTCCAGGGTCCCGTCGCCGACGCCCTGACCCACGTCGGTCAGATCGCCATGCTGAGGCGGCAGGCCGGCTCACCGGTGAAGGGCGAGAACTACTTCAAGGCGGAGATCGCGGCAGGCCGCGTGGGCGACGCTCAGCCCTCCCCGCGCCGCGAGTTCGACTAGGGTCAAAGGGGGAGGGCGCCGAATCGCGGAGTGTCTTGGCCTTGCTCGACCCACGGGCGGCGGCGAGTGGTGACGCTCGCTCACGACCCAACTCCCGCAGCCGGGCCTTGATTCCGTCGTTCTTTGTGCCCTTTGTGTCTTTGTGGTTGAACCCCGTTAGGCCTCGCCCTCGATCTCCATCACCAGGAGGGTTGCTCCCACCGCCAGGACCGGTGCGATCAGGAAGTCGGCCAGGGGGACGACCAGCAGCAGCAGACCCGCCAGGCCAAAGCCCATGCTCTCGGCGCGGTAGCGGCGGTGCCAGGCGCGGCGGCGTGCGAACTCGAAGCCGCGGCGGGTCAAGGCCATGTCCGTCTGTTGCAAGGCCAACGAGTGGGCGCCCCAGAGCATGCCGAGACCGGGACCGAGGAGCGGGATGAGGCCCAGCAGGAAGATGAAGGGAGCCCGGAGCAGCAGGTAGAGGGACCCACGCAGGGCCTGGGCGATCTCCCAGCGCAATCCCAGAGAGCGGTCGCCCAGCCGGTTCTGGACCTTGCGCTCGGTAAGACGGGATAGGCGATCGAGCAGAGGGGAGGCAAGCAGAAGGGCTACCGCCAGGCCTAACGCCATCCCTGCGCCGAGCACGCCTATCCAGACGGCGATGGTGACCACGAAACCCCAGACGCCGCCAAGCTGCCGGCCGGGGAGGACATGAACTTCCAGCTGCTGCACGGTGAAGGCACCCAGAACCAGGCCGGAGGACAAGCAAGCCAGGGCCACCAGCACCGGCAGGGCGGCGGTGGGCCATAGGGAAGGGTGCCGGACCAGGAACCAGAAGCCCGAGGGCACGTGCCAGGCCCCGGCAGCAGCGCGCCGAACGACACCGGGCCGATCCAGGTCGGGGTAGGGATACTCCTTCACGGCCCGAAGGTTACCAGAGTTTCAACGGTTCGGCCCTCGTGGCAGAATGCCCCGGCATGAACAACGTCCTGGCCGTCATCCTGGGAGGTGGGCGGGGCAGCCGCTTGTTTCCGCTCACCCTTCATCGCTCCAAGCCGGCGGTTCCCATGGCGGGCAAGTACCGGCTGATCGACGTGCCCATCAGCAACTGCCTGAACTCCGAGGTGCGTCGCATCTTCGTGCTGACCCAGTACAACTCGGAGAGCCTGAACAAGCACCTCTCGCAGACCTACAAGTTCGACCTCTTCTCCTCCGGATTCGTGTCCATCCTGGCGGCCGAACAGACCGAGGAGAGCCCGGACTGGTTCCAGGGCACGGCCGACGCGGTGCGGCAGAGCCTGCGACACCTGGACAACCATCGCTTTCGTGAGGTGCTGATTCTGTCTGGCGATCAGCTCTACCAGATGGACTACCGGAAGATGGTGGAAGCCCATCGCCGGCACGTGGCCGACGTCACGGTGGCGGTGACGCCGGTGACGGCCGAGCAGACTCCCGCTTTCGGGATCCTGAAGGTCAACCGCCAGGGACGCATAACGCACTTCGAAGAGAAGCCAGCGGCGGACCGCCTGCCGGGCTTGGCCTCCGAGGTCCCCGGGCTGGGACCCGTCTTCCTGGCCTCCATGGGCATCTACGCCTTCAGCCGCGAGGTCCTGCACGACTCGCTCAAGGACCCCTCACTGGTCGATTTCGGCCGGCACGTGATTCCGGACGCGGTGCCCCGGCATCGGGTGCACGCCTACGTCCACCGCGGCTACTGGGAGGACGTGGGGACCATCCGCTCCTATTTCCTGGCCAACCTGGCGCTCTGCCAGCCGCTGCCGCCTTTCGACTTCTACGAGGCTGCGCGCCCCGTCTACACTCACCCCCGCTTCTTGCCCGCGACCAAGGTGGAGGACTGCACGATCAAGAACGCGCTGCTCTCCGAGGGCTCGATTGTGGTGGGGGCCGAGATCGACCGCTCGGTGCTGGGGATCCGCAGCCGGGTGGGGCGAGGGGCCCGCATCACGGAGAGTCTGGTGCTGGGCGCCGACTACTACGAGACGCTCGACGAGATCGAGCGCACCGGGGCCCTGGGGCTGCCCCCGTTGGGAATCGGCTCCGACACCGTGATGCGGAAAGCCATCGTGGACAAGAACGCTCGCATTGGTCGCGGCGTGCGCCTGGTCAACGAGGCGGGGGTGGAGGAGAAGGACGGTGAGGGCTACTTCATCCGCGACCGGATCGTGATCGTGCCCAAAGGGGGCGTGATCCCGGACGGGACGGTGGTGTGAGGCCGCAAGAGGGAAGCACTCAGCGATCAGCGCTCAGCTACGAAGGTGGCCCCGTCTTCTTAGCCGCTGACAGCGGATAGCTGACCGCCGCCCTACGAAGGAGACTACCCCCTGATGGAGTGGGACGGGGTGCAGCAGGTACCGCGCGGGCGCCGAAGCGCCCGGCGCGTCGCCGGCATTCGCCGTCTGCCACCGTTCGGGCTCGCGTTCGATTCGCCTGTTGGTGACCTCGTGACCGCCGGTAGCCGTTGTCGTTGCCGACAACCGATTGCTGACTGCTGATTGCTGACTGCTGATAGCTGCCGTTCGCCGCAATACGAAGGAGATCCCATGCCCGAGCTCGGTCCGTTAGCCGCACTGCACCCGCAAGTGGTGCACTTCGCCATGGCCCTCCTGGTGGTGGGGGTGTTGCTGCGCCTGGTCTCCCTCTCCGGCAAGTTGGCCTTCACAGGTCCGGCGGCCCTCGCCCTTCTGCTGCTGGGTACCGGTGCGTCCCTGGCGGCGATGAAGTCGGGCAGTGACGCCCACGGTCCCGTGGAGCGAATCCCCGGAGCCCGGGACCAGGTGGCGGATCACGAACGATGGGCGGGCTTCACCCGCAACCTCTTCCTGCTGGTGACGCTAGCGGAGCTTGCGGGCTTGGGCCTCAAGCGCTGGCGGAAGGAGAAGCTGGCCCATTTCGCCTCGGCCGGGCTGGGGGTGATTGGCCTGGTGTGCCTCTTGAAGACCGGCCAGCACGGGGGGCGCCTCGTCTATGCCCATGCCGGAGGCGTGGGGATCCGCGATGGCAGGCCCGAGGACGTGGGGCGGTTGCTGCTGGCGGGCCTCTACTTCCAGGCCCAGGTGGACCGCAAGGCGGGACGCTCCGAGGAGGCGGCGCTTCTGATCGAGCTGGCCGCCAAACGGTTCGGCAGCGACGCCGAGATCCAACTGCTGGCGGCCGAGTCCCAGCTTCTCGATCGCAAGGACGCCACCGCCGCTCTCTCGGCGCTGGGGCGGATCACGGTTCCTCCGGACAAGCGGCGCTTGCGCGCCAGGCACGCCATGCTGACTGCCGACGCCCTGGCCGCTTCAGGTCAGAAGGACGGCGCGCGGGCCGCCCTCCAGCAGCTTCTGGCCGAGTATCCCGACGATCGCCGAATCAGACGGAAGTTCGAGGAGCTGGGCGGCCGGTAGACCCTGGCGACGGTCTGCGGCTGGGAGTCGACTTCCTATTCCCGCCGAATCTCCTCGATCTTCCGGTCCCGGTCGGCGAGGATCCGCTCCCGTTCGCGCTGATACTCTCCCTCCAGGGCGGCCCGGCTCTCCGGGTCTTCGATCCGCCGGAGCGCGGCCTTGTGCAGGATCTCGCGTTCCGCCAGCTTGGCTTCGGAGACCCGCCTCACGTCCGCGATGGCCGCCCGCTGCTCCTCGCTCACCGGTCTTGTCTCTACCCCCTCGTCCTGGTCCTTCTTGCGCAGGCGGGCCATGGCCAGCTCCAGCGCGCTCTTGGGTGCGTCGTCGGTCAAGTCGTCCTCCTCCATCCGCCGTTTCGCTGAGCCTACCATCAGCGAGGACCGCCCGGGACCGAGTCCTGCCGGGCGCGAACGTCCTCGATCCGCCACAGCCGAGTCGCCGATTCGCCACGGCGTGCCGAGGCCCCGCTCGGGCGGTCCGATGGCCCCGGCTCCTCATCCTCTCCTCACCGCCCGCTCACCGACTCCTCACCGGTTTTCCGCTGCCCAAGGCCCACTGGAGGCTCCTCCCGGCCCGGTATTCGCAAGGTGTGGGGGGTGCGCCCAGGAGGCGCGGAGGAGGTGCGATGGAGCGAAGAGAGCGCCAGTTGAAGGTCAAGATGATCCTGCCGGCGCTGACCGAGGCCAAGAGCCCCTTCTTTCGGCCCATCAAGTACTCGCTCTTCCCGCCGCTGGGACTCGCCACCCTGGCCGCCCACCTCGACCCCGAGGACCAGGTCGAGATCGTCGACGAGCACGTCCAGGCCCTGGCCCTCGACGATCGGCCGGATCTGGTGGTGATCGAGGTCTACGTCACCTCGGCCCGCCGCGCCTACCGGATTGCCGACCACTACCGGGCGCGCGGGGTCCACGTCGCCCTGGGCGGGCTTCATGTCACCTCCCTGCCGGAAGAGGCGGCGGCCCACGCCGATTCCGTCTTCCTGGGCCCGGGCGAGGACATCTGGCCCCAGTTCCTGGCCGACCTCCGGGCCGGCCGTCCTGGGCCCACCTACCGCTCGCGCTGGCGATCGCTTCACGGAGCGCCACCGGCGCGCCGCGACCTGATCAAGCGGCACCTGTACCTGGTGCCGAACTCGCTGGTGGTGTCTCGCGGCTGTCCGCACCAGTGCGACTTCTGCTACAAGAGCGCCTTCTTCGAAGGTGGGCGCGGTTTCTACACCCAGCGGGTCGAGGTGGCGCTGGCCGAGATGGAATCGCTGCCGGGTCGCCACCTGTACTTCCTCGACGATCACCTGTTCGGCGATGCCCGCTTCGCCAGCGCGCTCCTCGACGGTATGCGCGGAATGGGCCGGTTGTGGCAGGCGGCGGGAACCGTGCAGTCGGTGCTGAAGCCCGGTCTGATCGAGAAGGCCGCCGCCGCGGGGCTCAGGAGCCTGTTCGTGGGCTTCGAGACCCTGAACGCGGAGAGCCTGAGGGCCCGCGGCAAGTTCCAGAACCTCCATCGCGACTACACTGCGGCCGTCAGGCGCCTCCACGACCTGGGGGTGATGGTCAACGCCAGCTTCGTCTTTGGCATGGACGAGGACGATCCGGACGTCTTCGAGCGCACGGTGGAATGGGCCATCGCTCAAGGCATCGAGACCGCCACCTTCCACATCCTGACCCCCTATCCGGGGACTCCGCTCTTCGGCCGCATGCAAGCCGAGGGACGCATCCTGCACAGGCACTGGGACCTCTACGACACCCGGCACGTGGTGTTCCAGCCCCGCCGGCTGGGCGCCGCGCAGATCGAGGCCGGCTACTGGAGCGCCTATCGCGACTTCTATCGCTGGGGCTCCATCTTGCGGGGGGCCTGGACCAAGGAGACCGGGCGTGGCCGCCTGCGTCACCTCGCCTACGCGGCCGGATGGAAGAAGTTCGAGCCGGTTTGGGGACTCGTGATCAAGGCCGGCCAGGTCTCGGGCATGCTGCCGGCCTTGGAGGCGATCCTGGGCGGGGCGTCGGTCCCGGAGCGCAGGCTGGGGACGGGCCAGACCGGCGACTCGACCAGGCCTGGCCCTGACGCAGCCGGGACAGAAGCGGTGGGTCTTGCCCAGCAGCTTGCGGGTACCGCAGTAGGCGCAATCCCAGAGCATCTCGTAGACGGCGTCGGTCTCGCTCATCGCGGGTGCCGGCCAGCATAGCAGCGGGAGGGCGCCCCGTCATGGTATGGTGTTGGGGAATGCGACCCTGGATCGCTGCTACAGCCTTGCTCGCTGGCGCCTGCGCTCATTCCCCGTCGGCGCCCCAGCCGGTTCCCACGCCGACGCCCAACCCCGTCGAGCGCTTCCCGGTCGCTGGGGTTGTCTTCTACGACGAGAACGCCAATGGCGTCATCGACGACCGGGAACGGGTCCGCCTGCCCGGCGTGAGCGTGGCGATCGGTGACCGCGCGGCTCGCTCGGATGCGGAGGGCCGGTTCCTGATCGCCGATGCCGCCGAGGGATCGGCCACGGCCAGCGCCGAGGTCGAGAGCTTGCCGCCCTTCTTCACGAGCGGCCCGGTCGCCGCGCTGGCGGTGCCTCCGCCCCCCGGCTTCCTGCTCGCCTATCCGGTCGGGCTGCCCATCGAGCGCATGCGGCCGAACCTCTACATGGCCTTCGGAGACAGCATAACGGTCGGAGACGGATCCCGCGACGGCGACGGGTATCGTGGAGAGCTGGAGGCGGTGCTCAGAGGCTATTGGGGCGCCGGCTCGGTGGCGAACGAGGGGGTCGCCTCGACGCGCAGCGACCAGGGCGCCGACCGGATCGGCGCCAGCCTCACCAGGGTTCGGCCCGCCTACACGGTGATTCACTACGGCACCAACGACTGGAACTCCTACTCCTGCCGCTGGGTGCCCTCCTGTCACACCGTCTCCAGCGTGCGTTCGATGATCGGCTCGGCGCGAAGCGTGGGCAGCGTGCCGGTGGTGGGGACTCTGATCCCGGTCAACCCCGCCTACACGGACCGCATGGCGTATGAGCGGAACGTGTGGGTCGTGGAGACCAACGAGCGAATCCGGGCCATGGTGAAGGAGGAGGGCGCGATCCTGGCCGACCTGCACGCGGGCTTCACGGCCCGGGGTGGGAGCAACCTGGAGACGCTGTTCGTCGACCACGTCCACCCCAACGACGACGGCTACGAGGTCATGGCCACGGAGTTCTTCCGCGCCATCACCAGTCCGCGCGGCTCCGCCAGCAGGTGAGGGATGCAACCACAGAGGAGCAGAGGCACGGAGAACGGCGAAGGGGGCAGGGGCTTGGTCGGCCGAGACGGCCATGCGCGCCTGTGGTAGCGATCAGCAAACAGCGATCAGCGGTCAGCCACAACCGGCGGCGACAGGTTGGGGATGGGGCGGAGGGGCGACGAACGGCCGAATCCGGCGCCAATCGAGTCGGACCTCGCTTGCTCCTTCTCTGTGTCTCTGCGCCTCTGTGGTTTCGTATCCGTCAGGGCGCGCGGAGTCTCTTCAAGCGCTCGATTCCCGCGTCCAGGGTCGCCTCGGTCTTGCAGAAGGCGAAGCGCACCAGTTGCCGGCCCACCTCCTTGTTGACGAAGAAGGCGCTCGAGGGAATGGCCGCCACCCCCACACGGCCCGGTAGCTGGCGGCAGAAGTCCACGTCGTCCGTGAAACCCAGGGGGCGAATGTCGGCGAGCGTGAAGTAGGTCCCGGCCGGGTCCAGAACATCCAGGCCCGCCTCGGTGAGCCCTCGGCCCAACCGGTCGCGTCGCGCGCGATACTCCTCGCGGAATCGCCGATAGTAATCGTCCGCTGCGCCCAAGGCCGCGGCCATCGCGTGCTGGAAGGGCGTGGCGACGCAGAAGGTCACGAACTGGTGAACCGTGCGCAACGCGGCCGTCAGGCCCGGTGGAGCGCAGGAGTAGCCGATCTTCCAGCCGGTGAAGCTGAAGGTCTTGCCGGTGGAGGAAATGAGCACCGTCCGCTCCCGCATGCCGGGGAGCGTCGCCAGCGGGACGTGCTCGCCCTCGAACACCAGGTGTTCGTAGACCTCGTCGGTGATGGCGATGAGGTCGTACCGGCGGCACAGCTCCGCGATGTGTGCGAGCTCGGCGGGCGAGAAGACCTTGCCCGAGGGGTTGTTCGGCGTGTTGAGCAGGATGGCGCGGGTCCTGGGGCCGACGGCGGCCTCGAGCGCGTCCGGGTCGAAGTCGAAGCGCGGCGGGCGCAGGGTGACCACCCTGGGCAGCGCGCCGGCCAGGGCCACACAGGCCGGGTAGGAGTCGTAGAACGGCTCGAAGAAGACGACCTCATCGCCGGGATCGAGGAGAGCGGTCAGCGTCGAGAAGATGGCCTCGGTGGCGCCGGCATAGGTGGTGATCTCGTCCTCGGGGTGGTAGTCGAGGTCGTAGAAGCGCTGCTGGTGGGCGGCCACCGCTCGCGCCAGCGGGAGGAGGCCACCGGAGCGGCTGTACTGGTTGTGGCCGGCGCGGATGGCGGCGATGGCCGCTTCCTTCACGAAGTCGGGGCCGTCGAAGTCCGGAAAGCCCTGGCCCAGGTTGACCGCGTTGTGGGCGGTGGCCAGTTGCGTCATCTCGGCGAAGACGCTCTCGCCGAACCCGGAGAGGCGGGAGGTGAGAAAGGGACGCTCGGTCATGACCGGCGAAGTGTGCCACAAGCGCGCTTGACGGGACAGGCCGGGGACGATAGCGTTCGCGTCTCCCGATGGCGCGCTTCAAGCTCACTCTCGAGTACGCGGGCACCCGCTACAGCGGCTGGCAGATCCAGAAGAACGCGCGCACCGTGCAAGAAGAGCTGCAGCGAGCGGTGTTCGAGGTCTCGGCCCGGCGCGACTTCGAGGTCTACGGCTCCGGCCGCACCGACGCCGGCGTCCACGCCCTGGCCCAGGTGGCCCATCTCGACCTGGAGACGCGGCTGCCGACCGAGGCCTTGCGCTTCGCGCTCAACGACCATTTGCCGGCGGACGTCAATGTCCTGGCGGTCGAGAAGGTGTCCCGTCGCTTTCACGCCCGCCACGATGCGGTAGCCCGCAGCTACCTCTATCAGATCGCGCGCCGCCGAACCGCCTTTGGCAAGCCCCTCGTCTACTGGGTCAAGGACTCGCTCAGCACCGAACGCATGCGCGAAGCGTCCCGGCTGTTCCTGGGCCTCAGGGACTTCCGTTCCTTCAGCGACGACGACCCGGAGGAGAAGTCGACCTCGGTGCGGGTGGAGCGGCTCGACATCGCCGAGGATGGCGACCTGATCCTGATCCGGATGCTGGGCTCCCACTTCATCTGGAAGATGGTGCGCCGGGTGGTGGGCGTGCTGGTCGAGGTGGGGCGCGGCGCCCTTGCGCAGGCCGAAGTCGCTTCCCTCTTCACCTCGGCCTCCCCACTGCCCGCCCGCCTCACCGCTCCACCTTCGGGCCTGTTCCTGGAACGCGTTTTCTACCCGGGTGACCCCCAGGACTGGCCGCTCCGCCCGGTCCTGAGCCTGATGGCTGCACCAGCCGGCTAGGCCCGGCTGCCCCAGGATCGAGCTTGGCCGTAACTGACGGCCGAGGCCTGCGAGCCGACTGTCAGCTGTCCGGCTCTGGCGCGTCGCGCACCGTCCAACTCGATGCTCGTCCCGCGGGCCGAACGGTAGCATTCAGCTGACAGCGATCAGCGCCCAGCTACGACGGCCGCGAAGGCTGGCAACGTTCGCCCGGGTCCTCTCCCCAGCCTCGTACCTCGTCGTAGCTGATAGCTGACTGCTGACAGCTGACAGCTGCCGACCGAGGGCTCAATAGGCCAGCAACTCACCTAGCGCATTCATCAGCCGCCCCTGCGGAGAGAAGATCGCCTCCAGGGCCTTGGCGAAGGGGATCGGCGTGTCGAGGGCGCCCAGACGCATAACCGGAGCGTCCAGCCACTCGAAGGCCTGGCGACCGACCACCGCCGCGACCTCGCCGCCAAAGCCTCCGGTGAGCGGGGCCTCGTGGAGCACCAGGATGCGGCTGGTCTTCTTGACCGACGCCACCACCGTCTCCACGTCCCAGGGCAAGAGCGAACGCAGATCCACCACCTCGATCTCCTTGCCCCTTTCGGCCCAGCTGGCGGCGGCTTCCTGGGCCCAGCTCACGCCCACGCCGTAGGTCACCACCGTGGCATCGCGTCCGCTGCGCACCACCTGAGCCCTGCCCAGAGGCAGCGTGTAGTGGCCCTCGGGGACCTTGCCCCTCGCCGAACGGTAGAGGAACTTGTGCTCCAGGAAGAGGATCGGATTCCCGTCTTCGAAGGCGGCCAGCAGCAGACCCTTGGCGTCGTAGGGGGTGGCCGGGGCCAGCACCTTGAGGCCGGCCACGCTGGTGAACCAGCTCTCGACGTTCTGCGAGTGGAAGGGCCCGGCCCCCGTCCCACCGCCGACCGGGACCCGGATTACCACCGGGATCCGGGCACCCCATCGGAAGTGGGTCTTGGCGAGGTTGTTGACGATCTGGTTGAAGCCGCAGGTGATGAAGTCGCCGAACTGCATCTCCACCATGGGGAGGAAGCCGTCGAGCGCCAGGCCCAGGGCCGCGCCGATGGCCCCCGACTCGATGATGGGCGTGTTGCGCACCCGTTCCTTGCCGAACTCCTCCAGCAGACCGTTGGTGACCTTGAAAACGCCGCCGTACTCGGCGATGTCCTGGCCCAGCAGCACCAGATTGGGGTGCCGGCGCATGGCCACCCGCAGGGCGTCGGCGATGGCGTCCACATAACGGAGAGGGCGTCCGGCCGCCACCGCCTCCGGCGGAGCCGGGCGGGGGACCAGCAGGCTGGGCGCAAACACGTCGGCCAGCTTCTCCTCGGCAGTCGCGACCGGTTCCGGCGCCGCCAGCGCGTCGTCGGCCAGGGCGTCGATGCGCAGCTTGTAAGCTCGGCGCACGGCGTCCCGGTCGGTTTCCGAGATCGCCCGGTGCTCGAAGAGCAGCTTCTCGAAGCGGACCAGCGGGTCTTTCTGGGCCCACTCGGCGAGCCGCTCCTTGGGCACGTAGTCGATGCCGGAGGCCTCCTCGTGGCCGCGCATGCGGAAGGTCTTGAACTCGAGGAGGGTGGGGCCAAGGCCGCGGCGAGCGCGCGCCGCCGCCTCGGTCACCGCGCGGAACACCGCCAGCAGGTCGTTGCCGTCGACCACCACGCCCGGGATGCCATAGCCGATGCCACGGTCCGCCAGGTCCTTGCACGCGAACTGCTCGTGACTGGGTGTGGACAGGCCCCATTGGTTAGCCTCGATCACGAAGAGGACGGGCAGCTTCCACACCGCGGCCAGGTTGACCGCCTCGTGGAAATCGCCCTCGCTGGTCGCGCCGTCGCCGGTGAAGGCGGCCGCCACCCGGTCGGAGCCCCGGAGCCTGGAGGCGAGTGCCAGCCCATCGGCCACCGGCAGCATCGCGCCCAGATGGCTGATCATGCCCACGATGCCCTTCTCCAGGTGGCCGAAGTGGAAGGTGCGGTCGCGACCCTTGGTGAAGCCGCCCTGTCGCCCGAGGAGCTGCCTGAAGAGCCGGGGGAGGTCCACGTCGCGGGCCGTGAAGACGCCCAGGTTGCGGTGCATGGGCAACAGGAAGTCGTCGGGCCGCAAGGCCAGCGTCACCCCTACCGCGATGGCCTCCTGGCCGATTCCCGAGAACCACTTGGAGAGCTTGCCCAGGCGGAGAAGCAGCAGCATCTTCTCCTCGATCATGCGGGGCAGCAGCAGGGCGCGGTAGAGCTCGCGGAGTCGCTGGGGCGGGAAGCCGTCGATGGGGTGGGGATCGGGCAGGCGCACGGCGGGCAGAGGCTGGGTGTCCGACGTGAGGTCGCTCATGGGGCCTCCATTCTAGCCGGTCGCGCCGGCCGGTCGCGTTGCGTTCGCCTCCCTCGCGCCAGGGGTCTTGCATGCGTCGTCCTGATCTACTACTCCCGAGAATCGTCGCGGCGCGCGAAGAAGTCCGTCGTTTCTCGACTCTGAACTCTCGACTCTCGACGCGCGGCTTCGCCGCTTCGGTTGCGGCGGAGCCGCGCTAAGGTATGATCCCAACTCCCAATCAAACTGAAGGAGGCCGACTGATGCGCACCCTTACGAGTGGCGTTCTGGCGATCCTGATCCTGGCTGGTGCGTCCTGGCTGCCGGCGCAGGAGCGGGATTGGAGCAAGGTCGCGGTGGTGCCGCAGAAGGTGGTCGAAGGCATCTACATGATGACCGGTGCGGGGGGGAATCTGGGGGTCTCGGCGGGGCCTGACGGGGTCTTCCTGATCGACGATCAGTACGCGCCGCTCACCGACAAGATCAAGGCCGCCATCGCCGCGCTGTCGGACAAGCCCATCCGTTTTGTGCTGAACACTCACTGGCACGGGGACCACACCGGGGGCAACGAGAACCTGGGCAAGGCGGGGGCCCTGATCGTGGCCCACGACAACGTGCGGGTGCGGATGAGCGTGGAGCAGTTCATGGCGGCCTTCGGCCAGAAGGTGCCGGCGGCGCCCAAGGCGGCGCTGCCGGTGGTGACCTTCAACGACACGGTGACCCTCCACCTGAACGACCAGGAGATTACCGCCTTCCACGTGGCGCCGGCCCACACCGATGGAGACGCGGTGATCCACTTCAAGAAGGCCGACGTCATTCACACCGGCGACATCTTCTTCAACGGCCTCTACCCCTTCATCGACGTGGGGAGCGGCGGCGGCATTGAGGGGACCATCGCCGCCGCCGACCGAATCCTCGCGCTGTGCGGCGACCAGACCAAGCTGATCCCCGGACACGGACCGCTGGCCGGCAAGGCCGACCTCATCGCCTACCGCGACATGCTGGCGGGCATTCGGGACCGGGTGAAGCCGATGCTGGCGGCGGGCAAGACCCTGGAGGAAGTTCAGGCCGCCAAGCCCACCGCCGCTTTCGACGAGAAGTGGGGCAAGGGCTTCCTGAAGCCGGAGCAGTTCGCCGGGATCGTGTACGCGAGCCTCAAGGGCAAGTAGGCCTGTCTCTCGCCGCGAGCCCTCTCCCCTCCCGGGGAGAGGGCGGGCCGCCTACTTCCCGAGCAGCGTCTCCTCGATGAAGTCGAGCATCGCCTGACGCATGTGCACGACGAGCAGAGGATCGCCCACGCCGTGGCGGGACTTGGGGTAGATCATCAGCCGGAAGGGCTTGCCGGCCCGGGCCAGCTCGTGGGCGAACTGCATGGTGTTCTGGGGATGGACGTTGTCGTCCAGCGCGCCATGGATCAGGAACAGCTTCCCGTGGAGGTCCTTGGCGGCGGCCCGGGGAGCGGTCTTGGCGTAGCCCTCGGGGTTGTTCTGGGGCGTTCGCATGTACCGTTCGGTGTAGATGGAATCGTAGTTCCGCCAATCGGTGACCGAGCCGCCGGCGATTCCCATGGCGAAGCTCTTGGAGTGGGTGAGGGCGTAGCTCACCATGAAGCCGCCGTAGCTCCAGCCGTTGATGCCGATGCGTGAGGCGTCGACCCAGGGCTGTGCCTTGAGCCAGGCCAGGCCGTCCTCGATGTCCGCAAGCTCGCTCTCACCCAGCCGCTGGTAGTTGGCCCAAGCCGAGCGAGCGCCCTTGCCGCTGGCCGATCGGTTATCGCAGATCCACACCACGATCCCTCGTTGTGCCAGCAGGTGGTAGAAGAGTGTCCCGGCTCCGCCCCAGCCGTTGCGCACGGTGGGCGCGTGAGGCCCGGCGTAGGTCTGCTGGAAGACCGGGTACTTCTTCCCAGGGTCGAAGTCCGGTGGCTTGATCAGGGCGGCCTCCATCACGAAGCCGTCCCGGGTCTTGACCTGCACGAACTCAGGCTGGCCCAGGCGGTAGTTGCCGAGCGCGGCCACCGGGTTGGCGTCGACCACCCGAAGCTCGGTGCCATCGGCCTTGTGCAGCCGCACCTGAGTGGGGGTCTTGATGTCGCTCCAGCTATCGAGGTAGTGGCTGAAGCCGGGGTTGAAGCTTGCGTTGTGCGTGCCCGCCGCGGCCGAGAGGCGAGTGAGTCCGGAGCCGTCCAGCTTCACCCGGTAGAGGTCGCTGCCGACGGGGCTGCGTTCGGTGCCGGAGAAGTACACGTAGCCGCCGATTTCGTCGACTCCGTGAACCGTGCGCGCCTCCCACTCGCCGGAGGTCACCGCTCGAAGCAGCGTTCCGTCGGCCTGGTAGTGGTAGAGGTGCTTGAAGCCGCTGCGCTCGGAGAGCCAGAGGAAGCTGCCGTCCTTGAGCCAGCGGGGGCTCCCGTGGTTGTCGACCCAGGCCTCGGTGGTCTCGCGAAGGAGCGTCGCAGGCTTGCCGTCGCTGGTTGCCGCCAGGTTGAGGTCGAGCCAGGTCTGCTCGCGGTCCTGCACCTGAAAGGCGACCTTGTCGGCCGCCGGCGTCCAGGCCACGTCGAC
>DATECU010000199.1:0-23205 GCA_035286745.1 Vicinamibacteria bacterium
CGGATCGGCGGCGAAAATCGCCTTCACCTCGCTGGCGAAGAGCAAGCGACCAGCGTGCTCGCAGAGGTAGAGCGGGCGCACGCCAAGGCGGTCGCGAGCCAGCACCAGCCTCTCGTCTCGCGCGTCCCAGAGGGCGATGGCGAACTGACCGTTGAAGCGCGCAAAGGCGTCCTCGCCCCACGCCTCGAAGGCGTGGACGACCACCTCGGTGTCGCTTCGGGTCCGGAAACGGTGGCCGAGCACCTGCAGCTCCTCGCGCAGCTCCAGGTAGTTGAAGACCTCCCCGTTGAAGGAGATCCACAGCGTGCCGTCCTCGTTGCAGAGGGGCTGCTGGCCAGCGGCCAAGTCGATGATGGAGAGGCGGGCATGGCCGAGGCCGGCGCGCTGGTCGCGGTAGAGCCCGAACTCGTCTGGGCCGCGATGGCGGAGCGCCCCGACCATGGCGCTGAGGTCCTCGAGACGGGGAGGCGGGGTGCTCTCGCGGAGTGCGACCATGCCGGCGATGCCGCACATCGCTAGCCGTCCTCGGAGACCAGCAGCGGAACGTGGTGCAGATAGCGGCTCGCCCGCCGCTTGGCCTCGATGTCCCGATAGACGCGCTCCATCTGGTCGGGGGTGAGCCCGAGGACGGGAGCTGCTTCCTCGGCCGGCAGCTGGTGGTTGTGGGCCCACAGGCAGAGGTCCATCAGGGGGTAGGGAAGAGCGAAGTAGAACTCCTCCTGGGTTTGGGCGAGCGAGTAGGTGTCCGTGGTCGGCGGGCGATTCCGGATCTCGGAGGGCACGCCCAGGTGTTCGGCGAGTGCAAAGACCTGGGTCTTGTAGAGGTGAGCGATGGGCTTGAAGTCGGCGGCGCCGTCCCCGTGCTTCACGAAGAAGCCCTGGTCGTATTCGAGCAGGTTAGGCGTGCCGGCCACCGCGTAGTGGAGCCGATCGGCGTGGTAGTACTCGAGCGACTTGCGCAGGCGTTGCTTGAAGTTGGTGGCCGCCACCAACTGCAAGTACGCCGCCGGGGTCATTCGCGACGTCCGCTGCCGCCCCTCAGGGTCGGCCACCGTCAGGGAGGAGACGTTGAGTCGATCGCCTTCGAGCAGGGAGGGAAGGGTGATCTTGGAACGCCAGCCCTCGCCGTATTCCGGGAACACCAACCGGATAGCCTCGAGCTGCCGATCGTAGCAACGGATACCGGCCAACGCGGGGCCGATGTCTTCGACGAGGTAGCGGATTCCCAGGTGCTCGGCGAGCAGGCGGCCTAGGCGCAGGGAGTCGCCCGAGGAGTCGCGCTCGGGCATGAGCAAGCCGAGCACGCGGTCCGGCCCCAGGGCGCGCGCGCACAACGACCCCACCAGCGAGCTGTCGATGCCGCCTGACAGCCCCACCACGGCGCCCCTCCGGCGCAGGCCCGCCAGGACCTGCTCGCGGATCGAGACCACGATCCGCTCGACGGCTGGTGCCTCGTCCATGCGAAGAACGTCGCGTGAGAACGCCGGAGAACGAGAAGTCACGGCGAGCAGCATACTCCACCTCGGGGCCTCCCCGCAGTTCCCAAGACCGGCTTGAGCCAGCCGGTGCGCCGCGCAGCGGGTATACTCCGCCTAGCACCCGGCGAGCGCCCCTCCCTCGAGCCCGGGATGCCCGATCGAGGAGGTATCGCGTGTCGACCACCAGCCTGCTTGTCTTCCTGCTCTGCGGCCTCGCGGCCGCGGCTGCTGCCGGCACGGCTACCGCGGAGGGCGGCGACGACCGGGTGGCACGGGACCTCGAGCTGCTCTCGGGGAGGACCGTCTTCTTCGGTCACCAGTCCGTCGGTGCGAACCTCCTCGATGGCATGCGCGAGCTAGCCGCTAGGCACGGCGTGGCCCTCCGCATCGAGGAGCGGAACCGGGTGGCCGGACTGGCGCCGGGCACCCTGGGGCACGTCCTGCTCGCCGAGAACGGCGACCCCCTGCGCAAGCTCCGCAGTTTCGACGCCGCGCTGGAACCGGGGGCCAGCCCCGACCTCGCCCTCATGAAGTTCTGCTACGTGGACGTGGGGGCCGAGACCGACGTGTCGGCGCTTTTCGATCGCTACCAGGCCACCCTTCGCGAGCTGAAGGTCCGCCACCCGCGTACCACCTTCGTACACGTCACCGCACCGCTCACCACCAACCAGGCCGGCTTGATGGCGATGGCGAAGTGGATGCTGGGCCGGCCTCCCGCCGGCCTGCTGGAGAACGCTCGGCGCGAGGAGTTGAGCGACCTGCTGCGCCGGGCCTACCAGGGACGCGAACCTCTCTTCGACCTCGCTCGCATCGAGTCTACCGCGCCTGACGGCACGACCGCTACGGCCTCGTGGAAGGGGAGGGCAGTGGCCGGCCTGATCGGGGCTTACACGGACGACGGCGGCCACCTGAACCAGGAGGGCCGAGCCCGGGCCGCCCGCGCCTTGGTGGCGGTCCTGGCAGCGGCCCCATCGTCGAGCGCCCCCACGCCCTTGAAGGGCCGATGAGGTCGCCCTTCCTCACCGACTGGCTCTTCGAGCACGCGGAGCACCATCCTCAGGCGCCGGCTGTCGCCACGGCAGCCATGCGGCTCACCTACCGTCACCTTGCCGACCGCGTGCGCACGCTGGCCGGACATCTCGCCGCCTCGGGCCTGGGGCCGGGGGATCGCGTGCTGGTGGCGCTGGCGCACACGCCGGCGACGGTGGTGGCCAGCCTCGCGGTCCAGCAGCTGGGGGCGACACCCGTCGAGGTGAGCCGGGAGTGGCCGGCGGCGGTGCAGACGGGCATCGCCGAGCAGGCCCGGGTGCGCGCCGCCTTCGTGTGTGGCCGAGACGCGCGAACCTGGGGTGCCGTGCACGCGGCGCGGGCGTTCGACCGGCTCTGGCTGGTCCACGGAGGGGCGCTCCCAGCCCCGCTTGTCGAGGCGCTGCGCGGCGCGCCGCACCAACTCGTCCTCGAGGACGGCCGCCTCGACCCATCGCTCGACCCGCCGCCGCCGGCGCCTTCGCCCGCCCTGGCGCCTGACGCGCCCGCGCTCATTCTGTACACCTCGGGAAGCACGGGACGGCCTCGCGGTGTGGTGCAGACCTGGCGCAACATCGACGCCAACACGCGCTCGATCGTGCAGTACCTCGGTCTTGGCCCCCAGGACCGGGCCTTGCTCGTCCTGCCGCTCCACTACTGCTACGGGCGGAGCGTGCTCCAGACGCACCTCTTCGTCGGCGGCTCGGTGTTCCTCGACAACCGCTTTGCCTTTCCGCGCGTGGTTCTGGAGGCACTCGGAACCGAGGGGTGCACCGGTTTCGCGGGCGTGCCCCTCACCTTCGAGATCATCCGCCGCCAGGTGGACGTCCAAAGCCTCTCGCTCCCGCGGCTGCGCTACCTGACCCAGGCCGGCGGCGCCATGGCGGTCGAGACCGCGGATTGGGTGCGAGAGGCTTTCCGCCCGGCCGAGCTCTTCGTGATGTACGGGCAGACTGAGGCGACCGCCCGACTCAGCTACCTACCGCCCGAGTTCGGCGCAGACAAGAAGGGGTCCATCGGGATCCCCATCCCCGGCGTCACTCTCCGGGTGGTGGACGACGACGGGAACCCGCTGCCGCCCGGTGAGACCGGCCACCTGGTAGCCCGCGGCGAGAACGTCACTCTCGGGTATCTCGATGAACCCGAGGAGACCGCCGCCATCCTGCGAGAGGGATGGCTCTGGACCGGCGATCTCGCCACTCGGGACGCCGATGGCTTCCTGTTCCACCGCGGGCGGTCCAAGGAGATCCTGAAGATCGGCGGTCACCGCGTGAGCCCAGGAGAGATCGAGCAGGTCATCGCCCGTCACCCCGAGGTGGCGGAGGTGGCCGTCATTGGGGTCGCCGAGGAGCTCAAGGGAGAGGTGGCCGCCGCCTTCGTGGTGGGGCGCGGGGGACGGGCGCCCGCAGAAGCGGACCTGCAGCGCTTCTGCCGCGAGCACCTCCCTGCCTACATGGTGCCGGCCACCATCACCGCGGTTGAGGCCCTGCCCCGCAACGAGGCGGGCAAGCTGCTCCGCGGCGAGCTGGCCTCGCGCGGTCCCGGCGCCCGAGGTGCGAGTGAGGTCCCAGGCGCGCGTTCTGCGGATGCGCCAGGCCAACAAGCGTAGGCGCTGCGCTCACCCAACGACTCGTCGCTCTGGCGTCGACCGACCGACAGTCGCTCTGGCCGCCAAGCCGGAGAGCCCCGGGTCAGTCCCACCAGCACTCCACAGTCAGGCCCGGGATCCGCGAGAGATGCGCCACGTTGCGGGTGACTACGGTGAGGCCCTGGACGAGGGCCGTGGCGCCGATCAAGACGTCCTCGATGCCGATGGGCCGGCCACCGGCATCGAGGGTGGCGAGTAGGTCGCCCGCGCAGAGGGCCTCGGCCTCTCCGAGGGGCAGGACCGGAAGCAGCGACAGCACCTCGCGAGTGATTCGCTCCCACAGCCGAGTGCCCTGCGGGTGGCGGGTGGCCCCATGGCGCAACTCCCACACCGATACCACCGAGGTGGAGAGGGAGTCCCGCGGCGCGGCTTTCAGGCGGTCAAGAACCCGGGGCGAGGGCCGCTTCTTCAGCACCTCGGACAGCACGTTGGTATCGAGGAGCAGGCCGCTCACCGGCGAGCCGCCCTCCTGCGAACTCCGCTCGCGACCCGCGGCCGGTGTTGAGCTCGGCCGGCCACGATGCCATCGACCACCTTCAGGTACGGGTCGTCAGCTTCGAGCCAGCCTCGGACATCAGCCAGGCTGGCGGCCCCCGGCTCTCTGGCCGGAACCAGCTTCGCCATGGGTCGCCCCCGCCGGGTCACCAGCACGGTCTCGCCTCCGTAGGCGACCCGCGCGAGGAGGTCCGAGAACCGCCGCTTGGCCTCCCCCACGTTCACCGACACGGAAGTCAGGCGCGCCATGGCTCCCCTCCTTGATCGAGTCATCATGGTCATAATAGTCATGAGAGTCAAGAAGCAGGCGCACCCAAGGAGTCTCGCCACCCCTCCTGGCCGGCTATCCCTCGGGGCTCGCCAACGCCAGGTGGCACCCACCGGTGCCCGTCCGCTCGCCGCCGTTTGCGGATCCCTTGGAAAACCCTACTGGCGCCCTAGGGTCAGAGGGGCCTCCCGCGACTACCTTCTGAAGCGAGAGGAGACAGTCATGTCCGAGAGCCTGGTCTTTCACGAAGCGCAACGCGACCTCAGGAGCTTCACCGCCGACATCGAGAAGCGGGTGCTCCGCTGGCTTGCGGCTCGCATGCCAGCCGGTGTCAACTCCGACCATCTGACAGGGCTTGGTTTCGCCGCCATGCTGGCGGGGGGGGCCGCCTACGCCATATCAGGGACCAACCTCGGTTGGCTCCACGTCGTGAACCTACTGCTGCTCGCGAACTGGTTCGGCGACAGCCTGGACGGCACCCTGGCGCGCTACCGGAACCGGCAGCGACCTCGCTACGGCTTCTATGTCGACCACCTGGTCGACGCGCTGGGCTTCCTGGCGCTTCTCACCGGCCTGGCGTTGTCGGGCCACCTGAGTGTGGCCGTGGCCGTGGGCCTGGTGGTGGCGTACTACCTGGTGTCCATCCACGTCTACTTGTCCACCTACGCGCTGGGCGTGTTCCGGATTGCCTACGGGCGGGTCGGAGGAACCGAGCTTCGCATCCTCCTGGCTGCCACCAACCTGGCGGTTCTCCGCTGGCCAACCCTGCAACTGGCGGGTTTCGAAGTCCGGCTCTTTGATCTGTGTGGCAGCCTGGCCCTCGCCGGCCTCGTGGCGACCCTGCTCACCGCCACCCTCAGCAGCGTCAGGCGGCTGTATGAGATGGAGAGGATATGATCGCTAGACGGTAGCGGTCAGCACTCAGCCTTCAGCAATCAGCTACAGCGGAGGGCTCCCCCCGGGAGACCTGCGAAGATCCGCCGCTCGGCTCTGGCTCCTGGTCGTCCGTAGCCGTTCGCTGACTGCTGATCGCTGATTGCTTCCCGTCTTCCGTCCGGAGCTGGTTGCTGACTGCCGATCGCTGATCGCTTCCGTTCTCCGCCATCACCTCGGGACCGCACCAGACGGCGGTGGCGCTTGGATCGCCGCCTTGGCATTGACGATGCCCCAGCCTAACTGGTTGTTGGGTTTGCTGGCCTGGCTGGCTGTGGACTTGAGCACGCTGATGACCTGGTCGACGGTGTAGGTGGGATGCGCTTGAAGGATGAGCGCCACCACGCCGGCGGTGAGAGGGCAGGAGAACGATGTGCCATCGACCTCGTCGTACTTGGTAGCCGAGCTGGGGCTGGCGGCCTTCACATCGACGCCCTGAGCGGCCACGTCGGGTTTGGTTCTGCCGTCGGCAGAGGGACCCACCGAGCTGAAGCTGGCTCGGCGTCCCGAACCGTTCACGGCCGCGGTGGCGATCACCTTCTTGCCGTCAGCGGGGGCGCCCAGGGTATTGTGGAAGAGGTTGGAGCCGGAGTTGCCCGCCGAGTTCACCACCACCACGCCCTTGGCGGTCAATAGGTTGGCGGCCTGGGTGGAGACGGCGGTGTCGCCGTCCATGTCCCGATGGCTGTAGCTGTCCCGGTCTTGATCGAACTCCAGGTAACCTAACGAGCTGCTGACGAGGTCGACGCCCAAGGCCTCCGCCCACTCGGCGGCGGCGGCCCAGTTGTCCTCCTCCACCACCGTCTCCTTCTCGGTGTTCTCGGTCTTGGCCAGGACGTAGCTGGCCGCGAAGGCGGGACCGATCAACTCGCCCGGGCGGTAGCCGCCGATCACGGAGAGGGTCTCCGTGCCGTGGCTACCCTCGCCCATGTCGCTTCCGTCGGCCACCTCGGCGTCGTTGTTCACGAAGTCGTGGGCGGCCAGGATCTGGATGGACCGGAAGGCCTCGTGCTGGAGGTTGTTGAAGCCGGCGTCGAAGAGGGCGATCACCACGCCCTCGCCGTGGTAGCCGAGATCGTGGGCATCGGGCACCTTGATCTGGTCGACCTGGCCAAAGGAGCTGCCGTAGTCGAGATCGTGGTCCCGAGGGGAGCCGACGGCGGCCCGGGCGGCTTCGGACGTGGCGGCCAACGGTCGCACCGGTTCGGGGGCGCCACGGCGGTAGCGACGCACCACGTCCAGCCGAGCCACGAATGGTAGCTCGGCCAGCGAGCGGATCTGCGCCGGGGTGGCCTCGGCACTCATCGCGTTGAGCCAGCGCGAGAGCTGCCGGACCTTGGTCACCCGGCGGGCGACCTCGCCAACGTAGTCCGCCTGGAGGGGCAGGTCCTCGAACTGCACGCCGCCGCGCTCTCCCCGCAGGTTGCGTCGAGCCAGTGCCCTGGCTGCCAGGAGCGAGCGAGCTGCGTTCTCGGCTGCTGCGCTCTGCCGGCCCTTGTCGCGGAAGAAGACCCAGACGGCTTGCGGCTCGTCGCCACGGGTTCGCTCCAGTCGTTCTTCGAGGCGGGGGGTTAACCGCGGCTCTTGGCCGGCGTGGAGCGACCAGGCGGCCAGGGCCGCGACAACGGGGATGAGGAACGCTTTCTTCAAGGGGCCCTCCTGTCCAACCTCCCCAGGTTCCCACGTCAGGCTCTTCGCCGCAACCCGGCCAGAGGCGCGGGAGGCGCGGGGGACGGGCTCAGCGGAAGGCCGGGAGCAGCGGGAACGCCAGGCCCTGTTGCACCGCTGCCAGGGCGCGCTTGCCGAGCAGTCGCAAGACGCGGGTGTCCGGGCGACTGCCGCCGACGACCGGTGCGGCGATCACGTCGGCCAGCACCAGGTCACGCTTTCCGAGCCCCAGGGGCGGGCATCGGCGATGATCGGCGGCAGGGAACCCCGGCCGGGGCAAGCCCCCGGCCGGCCCTCGGGACCGGATCTGCCTGGGTCCGCGCGGACTCAGCGCTCGCGCGCTGGACCGGGAAGTGGCCGCCTGGGCTGGCCCCTGCTAGCATCTCGCGGTCCATGAAGGCCGGAGAGCCCAGCGAGACGGCGGTTCGGATCGCCATCAATCAGGCGGCGGCAGCCAGCGACCCAGAGCTTCGGCGGGTGCTGGCCGATCCCGAAGAGCCCTACTCCGAGTGGTTCGTGACCGAGCACTCGGTCAAGGCCCGGCAGCAACTCGCGCTCTGGCGCTCGGACAAGGGCAAGCCGATCCTGCAGGCCCTGGCCGATGGCATGGAGCCCGGGGGCCCCATCAGCATCCTGCTCAGAAAGCGCTGGATCGAGGATCAGGTTCGCCTCGCCCTCCGGGAGGCGTCCCAGATGGTGGTTCTGGGCGCCGGCTACGACCCCCTGGCCTTGCGTCTCCTCGACGTCTTCCCCTGGGTCAGCTTCGTGGAGGTGGACCACCCCGCGACCCAAGCGGTGAAGCGCCGGGCGCTCGAAGCCCACGGTGGCGTTCCTTCCCGTTTGGCGCTGGTCCCGCTCGACCTGGCTCAGCTGACGCTCCGGGAGACCCTGGCTCGGGAACCTTCCTGGGATGGCAGCCTGCCGACCGTCTTCGTGGCCGAGGGACTGCTCATGTTCCTGGCGGACCTGGAGGTCGACCGGGTGCTGAGCCTGGTGGCGGAGCGCGGCGAAAGCCGCCTCATCTTCAGCTTCACCGACCGCAAGGAGCTCTTGACACGAGGCAGCCGGGTCTTCAAGACCGCCCAGATGCTGAAGCTCTCCGGAGAGCCGATCCAGTGGAGCTTGGAGTCCGAGGCGATCGACGGATTCCTGGCCGAGCGTGGCCTTCGCCTGGCGACGCTGGCGGGCCACCAGGATCTGCGGCGAGCCTACCTCGCGCCGCTCCGCATCGACCGAGAGCTGGGTCCGGGGGAGTGGCTGGTCGTCGCTGAGACTCGATAGAGCGCGACACGCCACGAGTCGCCAAGATGACGGTCCGCACCTCACCGGTGGCAACCCGGTCCCTTGCCCGATGGATAGAAACGCCTATCGGTAGTGGGCCTCGGGAATCCGCGCTGTGCGACGACGGCGGTGCTGGCGCCGAGATCCCGCGCCGTGCGTCGGCGCGGCTCGCCGCAGACGAGGGAAGAACTGCTTCGTGACACGCGACCTCGCCGGGTCCGTGGCCGCAGCAGCCGGGAGAAGGCGTCAGACGGCACGCCGCCTGCCGGAACCACTGCCCGCAAGCCTTGCGGCGGCCGGCCCCCGTCAATCCCTCGGCTCGGGCCGCGTGATGACACGTTTGGGCGACGGATCGCACGTCACTCAGTAGAGGAGAGTTCACGAAGAAGAGGTGGGGTGGTGCCGGCTGTTACATCGTGCCGATTCTGGTGACGCCCTCGCTCGCAGCAGCCTAGGACTTGAGCCTCCCGTGGGCTTCAGGCGCCGAGGGGAGGCTCTCTCCCGGAGGCGTTCACCGGGCGTCGGGGCGTCAGCGTGACGCTGATCGGGGCCGCAGGGCCGCAAAGAACGCAAGGAGACACTGTCCCATGAGACGCCCATTGCTACCGCTTGTCCTGGTCGTTGTCGTCGCCGCGGCGTGCAGCACTGCCCCCACCCCCGTGGACATCCAGGCGCCGTTCTGGCAGGGCAACGTGGCGTATTCCCTAGACTCCAGCCAGGCTGGTGTGGAGGATAAGCGGACTCTAGCGGGCCCCGTCACGTGGATCAAGGATGAGGCCCCGGAACCGGCTCCCCTGGCGGGCGGCGTGAGCTACATCATCCAGTCCGGCTCGCTGATCCTCATCCACAGGGCTGTGAGTGGGTCGTGCACTATCGAGGGTACGACGACGCTGACGCTCAAGCCTGGCGATGGCTCCCTGGTGCTGAGCCCGGACGGCACCTACGCCGGCTCCATCCACTCCGTCGCGCCGTTCGTCTCCACGTGGTCCTGTCCAGGCCCAGGCGCGGACCCGTCGGTCTGGGACGCGGCCCCCATCGATCTCGAGATGAAGGGACAGGTGGACAACCTCCGCATGAAGGGTGCGATGACGACACGCGTGGTGGACGGGGTCACGATGACCGGGTCCTGGGACTTCTTCGCGAAGTAGACCTTCGCCTTCGCGGCGTCGAACTTGGGGTAACCCTGGCCCCCTTGTCGCCCTTCATGCGGCAAGTGCGGAGGAGAGAACCATGAAATCGAAACACTGTGCCATTGCAGCTGTGGCGGGTGCCTGCAGCTCTGGCTTTGTGCAGGCACAGTCAAGGAGAAATCTGCGGATTCGGACGGCAGGTTCAGCAATTGGGCATGCTCGCTTGCCGCTCCGACCGAGATCCCTATGGAACCGACAGGCGCAACGTTGGCGGTCAGCGGCCGGACGGCGAGCAACGGGAGCCCCCGGGCCGCTGCACGGCCGAGTGTGACGGGTCGCCGTCATCTCCGCTCCTCCGGGCCCAAGAAGCGACGAACTCGCGGAAGCCCGCCGCGGCATCCTCGTGCGGTGCTCTCGTAAGGTAGCGCGAAACGAAGAACTTGGGTGCTTCCGAGACCTGCATGGGGTAGGGACATCGCGCGATGTCTCTCGTGTCTCGCGGAAACTCAGAACACGCGGCGGCCATAGCGTTCCTCGCTACGTAGCCCATGACCCTCTCAAGGTGCTGAAAGGGTCGGGATTCGGCGGCCGAAGGTCAACCGCCGATCAAGGTCGTTCGTGGGCAGGTGACACGATCCAGCACGAAACCGCACGTCTTGAAGTAGGGGTGCTTTGGCCGCGAGCGGTGGCGTCACGAATCCCATGAGGTTTCCATGTTGAAGAGAGCTACATACGTGCGCATTGCGTCGAGGTTGTTCCTGATCCTGCTCACCTCCGGAGCAGGTTCAGCGGTGGGGGTGCTCGCGGCGGGGGGAGTGGGTCTGGTGCGTGCGCCCGCAGCCAGCCCGGGACCGGCAGCGGGGAACATCGCAGCCGGTGGCCGCCATGGCTGCGCCGTCCGCGGCGACGGGACGCTCACCTGCTGGGGGGACAACGCCTACGACCAGAGCACGCCCCCCGCCGGAACCTTCACTCAGGTGGCCGGGGGCGACGGCCACACGTGCGGGCTGAAGACGGACGGGACGCTCACCTGCTGGGGCTACAACGCCTACGGCCAGAGCACGCCCCCCGCCGGCACGTTCACCGAGGTCGCCGGGAGCGATCTCCACACGTGCGGACTGAAGACGGACGGGACGCTCGCCTGCTGGGGGGACAACGCCTACGGCCAGAGCGCGCACCCCGCCGGCGCGTTCACCGAGGTCGCCGCGGGTCACCTCCACACGTGCGGACTGAGGACGGACGGGACGCTCGCCTGCTGGGGGAACAACGGCAACGGCGAGGGCACGCCCCCCGCCGGCACGTTCACCGAGGTCGCCGCGGGCAACGTTCACACATGCGGAGTGAAGACGGACGGGACGCTTGCTTGCTGGGGGTACAACGGCTACGGCCAGAGCACGCCCCCCGCTGGCACGTTCACCGACGTCGCCGCGGGTGACTCTCACACGTGCGGAGTGAAGACGGACGGGACCCTCGCCTGCTGGGGGTACAACGGCTACGGCCAGAGCACGCCCCCCGCCGGCACGTTCACCGAGGTCGCCGCGGGCGACTTTCACACGTGCGGACTGAAGACGGATGGGACGCTCGCCTGCTGGGGGGACGATTCCTCCGGTCAAAGCGCGCCACCGGGTGGAACGTTCAGTCGGCGGCTGGTGACCGCCGGGTGGAACCACACTTGTGAACGGCAGTTGGATGGGACGCTCGCCTGCTGGGGCCAGAACGGCTACGGCCAGAGCACGCCGCCAGCCGGGACGTTCACTCAGGTCGCCGGGGGCAGCTTGCGCACGTGCGGACTGAAGACGGACGGGACGCTCGCCTGCTGGGGGAACAACTCCTGGGGCGAGACCACGCCCCCCGCCGGCACGTTCACTGAGGTCGCAGCAGGCGGCGTGCACACGTGCGGGTTGAAGACGGACGGGACGCTCGCCTGCTGGGGGCTCAACACCAGCGGCCAGAGCACGCCCCCCGTCGGCACCTTCACTCAGGTGACTGGGGGCTACGCCCACACGTGCGGGCTGAAGACGGACGGGACGCTCGCCTGCTGGGGGGACAACTCCCAAGGCCAGAGCACGTCACCCGGCGGCACGTTCACTCAGGTCGTGGGAGGCCAGGATCACACGTGCGGACTGAAGACGGACGCGTCGCTCGCCTGCTGGGGGGATAACTCCCAAGGCCAGAGCACGCCCCCCGGCGGCACGTTCACTCAGATCGCCGGAGGCATCTACCACACGTGCGGATTGAAGACGGACGGGACGCTCGCCTGCTGGGGTTTCAACTTCTTCGGCCAGAGCACGCCGCCTGCCGGGACGTTCACTCAAGTCGCTGCGGGCTACGGCCACACGTGCGGGCTGAAGACAGACGGCGCGTTCGCCTGCTGGGGGGACAACACCTACGGCCAGGTCGACATGATCTTCAAGGACGGTTTCTAGGGTTCCGCGTCTTCGACCGTGGTGGCTCTCGTCGATGGCTCTTGAGAGCGGTGCGTGCGCTTGGCCACTCGTTCGAGACATCGGGGATGGACCAGGTCCGTTCCCCGGTCGGTGTCGACTCGTGCCCCTCCGGGGGTCCTGACGGTTCTTGCGTGGGAGGTTGGACCATGCCGGTGTCGGACGAAGGCTGCTGCGGAACAGGGATGACCTCTTTGCCTCCTCGCCGGCCATTCCGCGGCCGCGTCGGACCCGGATGGTCTAGCAGCTCCGGCCAGAGGCGATTGCCCGAGAGCATCCCGAGCCAGCGGCGGCGAGAGAAACCGCCAGATCTAGTAGGCGTCACCAGTTCATGAGGTTGCCATGTTGAAGAGAGTTGCCTGTCTGCGCATCGCATCGAGATTGGCGCTGACCTCACTCGCGTGGGGACCAGGCTCAGCGGTGTGCGTGCTCGCGGCCGGGAACGTGAGTCTCGTCCTGGCGCCCACGGCGACCCCGGGGCCAGCCCTGGGGAGCATCACAGCCGGCGGCTACCATGGCTGCGCCGTCCGCCCCGACGGGACGCTCGCCTGCTGGGGATGGAACTTCTACGGCCAGAGCGCGCCCCCCACCGGAACCTTCAGTGCGGTCGCTGCGGGCGGCTATCACACCTGCGGATTGAAGGCGGACGGAACCCTCGCCTGCTGGGGCCAGAGCGCCAACGGCCAGAGCACGCCCCCCGCTGGGACCTTCACTCAAGTCGCCGGGGGCGACCTACACACGTGTGGACTGAAGTTCGACGGGACGCTCGCCTGCTGGGGGGACAACGCCTACAGCCAGAGCCTCCCCCCCGCCGGGACCTTCACTGAGGTCGCCGCGGGCTACTCCCACGGGTGCGGATTGAAGACGGACGGGACGCTCGCCTGTTGGGGCCAGAATGCCAACGGCCAGAGCACGCCACCCGCCGGGACGTTTACCCAGGTCGCCGGGGGGGCACTTCACACGTGCGGACTGAAGACCGACGGGACGCTCGCCTGCTGGGGCTCAAACTCCAACGGCCAGAGTGCCCCCGCCGCCGGCACGTTCGCCCGGGTTGCTGCGGGCGGCTATCACACCTGCGGACTGAGGACGGACGGCACGCTCGCCTGCTGGGGCTCCAACGGGTACGGCCAGAGCACGCCACCCGCCGGGACGTTCACCCAGGTCGCTGGAGGCGCCTTCCACACGTGCGGACTGAAGACGGACGGGACGCTCGCCTGCTGGGGTGACATCTCCTCCAGCCAGAGCACGCCCCCCAGTGGGAAGTTCCGCCGGCGGGTTGTGACCGCCGGTGGCTACCACACGTGTGAGCTGCAGACGGATGGGACGCTCGTCTGCTGGGGGCTCAACGACATCGGCCAGAGCACGCCTCCCGCCGGGACGTTCACCGAGGTCGCCGGAGGCTACTCTCACTCGTGCGGGGTGAAGACGGACGGGACGCTGGCCTGCTGGGGGTGGAACAACTACGGCCAGAGCACGCCACCCACCGGGACGTTCACTCAGGTCGCCGGGGGCCAATTTCACACGTGCGGGCTGAAGACGGACGGGACGCTCGCCTGTTGGGGGGACAACTCCTCCTCCGGCCAGAGCACGCCCCCTGCCGGGACCTTCACTCAGGTCGCCGGGGGCTACAACCACACGTGCGGACAGAAGACCGACGGGACACTCGCCTGCTGGGGCTTCAACTTCTACGGCCAGAGCACGCCACCCGGCGGCACGTTTGCCCAGGTCGCCGGGGGCGAGGGGCACACGTGCGGACTGAAGACGGACGGCACGCTCGCCTGCTGGGGCGACAGCTCCTCCGGCCAGAGTGCGCCCCCCCCCGGAACGTTCACTCAAGTCACTGCGGGCCGCGCCCACACCTGCGGGCTGAAGACGGCCGGGACGCTCACCTGCTGGGGGGACAACTTCTACGGCCAGAGCGCGCCCGCCGCCGGAACGTTCACTCACGTCACTGCTGGCTACGCCCACACCTGCGGAGTGAAGACAGACGGCGCGTTCGTTTGCTGGGGGGCCAATTTCTACGGCCAGGTCGACATGATCTTCAAGGACGGTTTCTAGGGGTCTGGCCTCAACGGCGCCGAACGGCGGCCCCCGCTGTGTGGGCCGTGGATCTCTGCAGCCGCTCGCATCGGGCGAGGCCGGCCCGGGCCTGGTCGATCAACGGAAGGTCGTCAACGGGGAGTGCACCCGCGGCCTGAAGGTCGGTCGCCAGCCGCACGGCTTCGCGGTAGGCGGCCAGGGCCTCCTGTCGCAAGGCCGCGGCCCCAGAGGCCCGCCCCGGCTGGGACGCCAGGCCGAGCAGCACACGGCCCAGGAGGAGCTGTTCCCAGGCCACACGTATCCCGAACGAGGTGTTGGTCGGCTCGCTGGCCAAAGACGCCGAGCCCAGTTGCAGCGCGGTTCGGGCGGAGCTCAGCGCCAGGTCCCACCGTCGCAGCGCCGCGTAGGACTCGCTCCTCGCCTGGTAGATGCTTGGAAGCAGATCACGGTTCTGCGTCTGCGCACCCAGGGTCTCTTCGGCGCGTTGGCAGTAGGCGAGCGCGTCCCGATGGCGGCCGGCGGCTATGGATGCGTGGCCGAGCCGCGCCAGCACCGAGGCCAGCCCGTCACGGGCACGGACGTTGCCGCCATCAGCACGGACCAGCGTCTCCCGGATCCCCAGGGCGCGCTGGTACTGCTCGATGGCGCCCGCCTGGTCGGCGCTCCGCGCCAGCGCCCAGCCGTAGTCGACGAGGGAGACCGAGAGGTCGTATCGAGCCTCGACGCCGGTGGGGCTCTCCGCAGCCCGCGCTTCGTCCCAGGCCACGACCTTGCGGTAGTGAGCGAGGGCGGCAGGCAGCTCGCCCTGCTTGGCCAAGATCGCCGCGAGCCGCTTGTGCGCCATGCTCACGCCCCGCAACCTGGACGCGTCTTTGGGGGCGGCAGCCAGCAAGGCCTCGAAGGCCGCCGTGGCCTTTTCGAAGCTCGCCTTGGCGGCCGGAAGGTCGCCGCTCGCGACCAGGGCGGAGCCCTCAGCATAGAGAGCACGAGCCCACAGCCTCTGATCGGCTGCGCTACTAGGCTCGAGCGCAAGCAGCCGCTCGGTTATGAGCAGGGCCCGCCTCGCCTGCTCGACAGCCTCCAGACCCTGGAGGGCTCCAACCATGGTGATATGGCTCTCGGCGAGCCGGCCCTGCCGACTCAGGTCGCCGGGAGCGTCCGCGGCCAGCCGCTCCCGTATCGCGAGTCCCTTGCGACGGGCCGACAACGCGGCCTCGCGCTCCCCGAGGTTGGCTTCCGCCTGAGAGCCCAGGACGTCTGCCAGCTTGTGGTAGGCAGCGGCGACCTCCTCGGCGAGAACGGGATCCTCGGGCGCGTCGGCGGCCAGCGTGTCGAGCATCTCCGAGGCGCGTTTGAGCAGCAGAGCGCGAGGCTGGGTCGCGCCCGGCAGGTCGGCGAACGCGTCGTGCAGCTCGAAGACCAGGCTGTTGGCCAGGCGTTGCGCATCCCGGGAGCGCTTCTCCGCCCGCAGGTGGTAGCGTTCGACGATGCGAGCCTGACGCACGGCAACCCCGGCACCACCCAGCAGGCTCGCCACCAGGAGTCCCGCCACCACCACCGCCGCCTTGTGCCGCCGCCCGAACTTCCCCGCTCGGTAGGCCACGGTGTCCCCGCGCGCCAGAACCGGCAGGCCGGCAAGGTAGCGGCGCAGGTCCTCCGACAGCTCGCCTACCGTTTGGTAGCGCCGGGCGGGCTCCTTCCGGATCGCCTTCAGCACGATGGTGTCCAGGTCCCCCCTGAGCTGGCGCGACAGCGGCCGGTCCGTGAGAGCGCTCGGCTTCTCCGGCTGCTGCTGGCACACCACCCGTGCCACCTCCTCCGGAGCCCGGGTCTTGATCTCGTAGGCCCGCTTCCGCGCCAGCAGAAGGTAGAGCAGCATCCCCAGCGAGTAGACGTCGCTGGCTGTCGTCACCGCCTCGCCCTTCACCTGCTCCGGGCTCGCGTACTCCGGCGTCATCAGCGGCCACACCGTCGCCGTCGCCTCGCCCGATCCCGCGACGTCCGCCCCCAGCAGCTTGGCGATGCCGAAGTCCAGCAGCTTGGGAACGCCGTCCGCGCTCACCAAGATGTTGCTCGGCTTCAGGTCCCGGTGGATCACCAAACGCTGGTGCGCATACTGCACGGCGGCGCACACCGTCCGGAACAGCTCGAGCCGCTCCCGCACCCCGAGGGTTGTACAGTACTTGTCGATGGGCTGGCCAAGGACGTACTCCATCGAGAAGTAGGGCCAGCCCTCCTCGGTGACCCCCCCGTCGACCAGCCGCGCGATGTTCGGATGCTCCAGGTTGGCCAGGATCTGGCGCTCGGCCTTGAACCGCTGCAGGACGAACCCCGCATCCATCCCTCCGCGCACCAGCTTGACCGCCACCTGCTTCTGGTACTGGTCGTCGTCGCGGACCGCGCGGTAAACGGTCCCCATCCCGCCGCGACCGATCTCGGCCTCGATGCGCCAGGGGCCGACGCGCTCCGGCGCCGCCTCCGATCCGGTGTCGGCACTGGCGCGCTCCCAGGCCGGAGCCTCCAGGAAGTCGGCCGACTCCTTCGCCGCGGCAAGCAGAGCTTCGACCTCGCCCGCCACTGCGGGTGTGGCCGCGCGCAGCACGGCCAGGCGCTCTCTCTGCTCCTGCGCAGTCAACTCGAGAGCGGCGAGAAGCTCGGACCTGACCTGTTGCCAGGAAGCCTGACTCATGTCGCGCTGAGCTCTCGCTTGAGCCACGCCTTAGCGACTGCCCAGTCGCGCTTGACGGTGACCGACGAAACGCCGAGGGCCTTCGCCGTCTCGTCGTGAGAGAGACCGCCGAAGTAGCGCAGCACGACAACCTTGGCGGCGCGGGCGTCGATCTCCTCCAGCCGGTCGAGCGCCTGGTCGACGGCCACGATCTCCTCGATCCCGCCCCGCTCGGCGGCCGGGTGCTCGCCGAGCTCGACCGGCGCGACGCCTCCGCCCCGCTTCAGCGCGGCGCGTCCCCGCGCGTGTTCGGCGAGGATGCGGCGCATGACGAAAGCGGCGACGCCGAGGAAGTGCGAGCGGCTCTCAACGCGGGCGCGGCACTGGCCGACTAGATCGAGAAAGGCCTCGTGAACGAGGGCCGTGGTTTGCAGTGTGTGGCCGGGGCGCTCGCGCCGGAGCTGTCGGCTGGCCAACCGCTTGAGCTCGGGGTAGAGGATGGGGAAGAGGCGCTCGAAAGCGCGGCCGTCGCCGGCGCCCCAGGCCTCGAGCAAGCGGGTAATATCTCCCGGCTCCGGGATGGCGAGCAGCCCCGCGCGGTCGTGATCCGTCATGACTGGGGAGTCCGGCTCGATGCTAACACGGTGGACGCAACCGGTTGACGACACGTCAACCACAAAGAGCACAAACTCATCCCATCTCCACGCTCGCGGGAAGAGGGGACCTGACCGCTTCGGTCGGTCTGTTCCGGTGGGCTTCCGTACCTCTGTGTCTCTGTGCCTCTGTGGTTTGGTGCGTTAGACTGTGGACTCAGCGAGGTGGGCCGGGGACGATGCCGTGCTCCTGCCTCAGTCGGGCTAGGGCGGCGATGCGCACCGGCCGCCGAACGTCGTGCTGGCTGGGTCGATACCCGGCGCCGTGCTCGATGAGCTTGGCCCGGTCCATGAGCCGGTCGCGGTCGATCACCAGCTCCTCGCGGGTGCTGCCCACCAGGTCGTTCTCCCGACTCATGATGATGGCTTCCTCGGGGCAGGCGTCGACGCAGAAGCCGCAGTAGACGCAGCGCAGCAGGTCGATCTCGAAGCGGGTGGGGTACTTCTCGATGGTCTTCTCCGGCCGCTCCCCGGCCTCGATGTAGATGCACTCGGCGGGGCAGACGGTGGCGCACATGTAGCAGGCCACGCACTTGGGCGTACCGTCCTCGCGTTGGGTGAGGATGTGGATGCCCCGGTAGCGGTTGGAGGGGGGCCGCTTCTGCTCGGGGTACTGGATGGTGGACCACTGCCGCAGGAAGAGGGTGCGGGCCAAGTTCTTGAGGGTGATCCAGTGCCCGAGCAGGATGGGGAAGATCCCGGTGGGGAGGTCTCGATCTACGGTGACCACGCGAGCAGCCATCCGCTACCTCGAGTTCACCACAGACCTGGCGCGGTTAGGGCCGCAACCAAGCGAAGGGAAACCACAGAGGCACAAAGACACTGAGGAGCAGCGAGAACGGAAACGAAACCGAGGCGCACCCGTCAGCGACTCGGTGCTTCGCGACACCGGGGCCAGGTGACCGTTAGGCATGGACCTCCTCTGATGCGGCAGCGGACGCGGGAAGGGGTCGGCCCTGGGCACCCAGGAGCTTGTGGTCCAGGCCCGCGTAGGCGATCACCGCCCGGGTCAGGTGCTGGAACATCTCGCGGGCCGAAGAGGCCGGCAAGGGCTTGCCAAGACGATGGAGGAGGCCCACCGCGAGCTCCCAGCGAGGCATGGCGGACCCCGGGGCGGCGAAGGCCCGGCGGAATCGCTGAACCCGGCGGGCATAGTTGGTGAACGTGCCCTCGACCTCGGCCCACATGGCCGCGGGCAGCACGGCCTGGACGCGGTCCAGCTCGGGCCCCTCGTGGGTAGCCATCACGGCGATGAAGGGGACTTTGGGGAGCGCATCGGCCGCCTCCGCCAAACGGAGCAGCTCCGGGCCCTGCAAGACCAGGACCTTGATCCGGCCGGCGCGGCACGCGTCCAGGATCGCCGGCACCCCGGTGCGGCCCAGGCCGAGCTCCAGGCAGCCCTGGGTGTTGGGGTTGCGGTCGGCCCGCTGCAGGACCTGATCCAGCCGGACGCCTACCTTGTCCTGGGGATCGCCCACCCTGAAGTCGAGCTTGCCACCGACCGCCTCGGCCAGGGCGCGGAAGCCGAACAGGTCCTCGTTGCCGGCCTGGGGCGAGGCCAGGAAGGCGGCGGCCGGCCCGGCTTCCCTGAGTCGGCTCGCGATTTCGTCGAGCGCGAGGCTCACCGGCACACCTTCCCAACCCGCAGGGCGCTTGAGACGAGCCCCGCTCACTCGGCTTGCCCCGCCGAGCGCCTGGACCAGCTTGCGTCCCGGATCGCACATCCAGGACTTGTTGACCTCCGGGTTGCGGCGCGGCCGCAGGCGCTGGCCTTCGCCGTCGCGGTGGTCGATCGTGATGTTGCAGCCGGTGGAGCAGCCGGGGCAGATCGACTCGGTCTCTTCCAGGAACCAGACCCGCATCTTGAAGCGGAAGTCGTGAGAGAGCAGCGCGCCCACCGGGCAGACATCGGCCAGGTTTCCGGCGTACTGGTGGCTGATGGGCCGCTCGTCGAAGGTCGAGATCTGAGTGCGGCCGCCCCTTTCGCGGAACTCGAAGCCGTTGGTCTTGGTGACCTCCCGCTCGAAGCGGATGCACCGCGAGCACAGCACACAGCGTTCGGCGTCGAGCACGATGGGCCCCAGGTCCACCACCTTGCGCTTTCTGATCTTCTCTTCGACCTCCACCTTGGCGTCGTAGAGGCCGTAGCGCATGTAGTTGTCCTGGAGGTAGCACTCGCCGGCCTGGTCGCAGACCGGGCAGTCGATGGGGTGGTTGACCAGCAGGAACTCCAGCGCCGAACGCTGGGCCTCCCGTGCCTTGGGGCTCTGGCTGTGGACGACCATCCCCTCCTGAACCAGGGTGTTGCAGGCGATCTGCAGCTTGGGGACCTTCTCGATCTCCACCATGCAGGTGCGGCAGTTGCCGTCCACCGAGAGGTCGGCGTGCCAGCAGAAGTGCTGGATGTGGATACCGTTGCCGAGCGCGGCCGCAAGGACGTTCGTCCCCTCGGGAACCTCGATCTCCTTGCCGTCAATGGTGCACTTGGGCATCAGCGGACTCCGAACGCAACCACAGAGACACAGAGGCACAGAGCATGAAGGAAGGAGGGCCCGGCTCCAACCCTCCCCGTCTGGTTCCGTTTGACTCTGAACTGATCGGCCTGGTTTCTCACGGTCGCTCTTCCGTCCTCTCGTGTCTCTGTGTCTCTGTTGCCTCTGTGGTTTCTCTATCGATCCAGTTCGCCGGCGATCACGTTGAGGCCCCCGATGATGGCGACCGCGTCGGCCAAGAGCCAGCCCTTGATCATCTCGGGAAAGGCCTGGTAGATGTTGTAACAGGGCGGCCGCACTTTCACCCGCCAGGGGTGCTTGCGGCCGTCGCTCACGATGTAGTAGCCCAGCTCGCCATTCGCCCCCTCGGTGTAGCCGTAGACTTCGCCGGGCGGCGGCAGGATCCCGTCATAGACCAGCTTGAAGTGGTTCATGAGGGACTCGATGTTGCCGTAGACCTCGTCCTTGGGCGGCAGCGCCACCTTGCGGTCGTCCACGATCACCGGGCCCGACGGCAGTTTGGCGAGGGCCTGCTCGACGATGTGGAGGCTCTGCCGGATCTCCGCCAGCCGGACCAGATAGCGGTCGTAGCAATCGCCTACCGTACCTACCGGAACCTCGAAGTCGTAGTCCTGGTAGCCCGAGTAGGGGTGGTCCTTGCGGATGTCGTAGCCCACGCCGGAGCCGCGCAGGCAGGGCCCCACCCAACCCCAGGAGAGCGCGTCCTCAGCCGACATCACGCCGACGTCCTTGAACCGTTTGGCGAAGATGGCGTTCCTGGTGAGCAGCTTGTCGACCTGGGTGGTGGTCTCGCGGACGCTGTCGATGGCCTTCCGGCAGCGGGCCTCGAAGTCCTCGGGTACGTCCTGGGCCAGGCCCCCGATGCGCACGTAGGAGACGGTGAGCCGCGCTCCGCAGCAGGCCTCCAAGAGCTCGTAGACGACCTCCCGGGAGCGGAAGGCCACGAAGTAGGGGGTGATGGCGCCCAGGTCCACCACGTTGGTGGTGATGCAGACGATGTGGTCCATGATCCTCGAGAACTCGGAGAGGATCACGCGAATAGCCTCAGCTCGAGGTGGCGCCTGGATCCCGAGCAGTTTCTCAACCGCCAGCGCCCAGCCGTGGCCGTTCATGAAGGAGGAGCAGTAGTTGAGGCGGTCGGTGTAGGGGATGATCTGCCAGTAGGTGCGTGCCTCCGCCATCTTCTCGAAGTTGCGGTGCATGTACCCGATTTCGGCCTCGGCCTGAGCGATGGTCTCCCCGTCCAGCAGCGCCTGGACGCGGAAGGCCCCGTGCATGGCTGGGTGAGAAGGCCCGATGTTGACCAGCAGACCCTCGGAGCCCTCCGGCACCTGAAGCAGGCGCTCCTTGGCGGTCTTCAGCACGTGGCGCTGGCCCTGCGGGTAGTCCTTCCGCATGGGATGGCCCACGAAGGCGTCGTGCGTCAGCAGGCGGATCAGATTGGGGTGGCCGGCGAAGACGATCCCGTAGAGATCCCAAGCCTCGCGCTCGAACCAGTTGGCACCCCTGTAGAGCCCGGTCAGGGTGTCGAGGGCGGGATCGCTCTCGGGGATCCAGGTCTTGAGCCGCACGTGGTGCTTGCCGGAGACGGAGTAGACGTGCAGCACCACCTGGAACCGTTCGGCGCAGTCCTCCCGGTCCAGGAAGTCGACACCGCAGAGGTCCAGGAACAGCTTGTAGTCCAGTTCAGGGTGGTTGCGAAGCAGGCTGGCCGCCTGGACCCAGGCCTGGCGGGAGACGGTGAGGCTCAGGTCGCCCCGAAACTCCGAAGCGGCAAGCAGGCCAGCGCCTAACTGATCTCTCAGGACACGGGCCGCCGGCCTGTCAAGGGCGGTGGCAGCAGGGCTCGCGACCACGCTAGCCATGGCGCTTCCCCGCCTCCGCTTCCTGGGGCAGCACCCGGAAGGAGATGACGCCGCGGGGCCGCAGGCCCTGGTCGGCCCGGGCCGCGTCGTCCTGAGCCCAGGCCGCGCGGCGCTGGCGGCGGTCGTAGACGCCCTCGCCCGAAGCCCCGGCGCGATGGGCCCCCTGCGGCACCTTCGCCTGCTCGCCCTTCTTGATCTTCTCCTGGATCTTCATCACCGCGGCCAGCAGACCCTCCGGCGAGGGCGGACAGCCCGGGACATAGACGTCCACCGGCACCACCTCGTCGATCCCCTGCATGACGTGATAGGACCGGTAGAAGCCCCCGGAGGATGCGCACACGCCCATGGAGATGACCCACTTGGGCTCCGGCATCTGATCGTAGATGGTGCGGAGCACCGGGCCCAGCTTGTCGGGGATGGTGCCGGCCACGAAGAGGAGGTCGGCCTGGCGGGGGGAAAAGCGCAGCACCTCGGCGCCGAAGCGGGCGATGTCGTAGTGGGAAGCCGAGAGGGCCATGAACTCGATGGCACAGCAGGCGGTGCCGAAGGGCATGGGCCAGAGCGAGGACTTGCGGCCCCACTTCACCACCGCGTCCAGGGTGGTGGTGATGACGTCCCCGCCGGCGTGGACCCCGGCGTAGGCCGTGGGGTCCAGCATTTTCCCCTTGAAGATGTCGAGGAGTCCCATGAGTGGAACCTACCTTGTCCGGTGCGCTCTGGCAAAGCGTGTCGTTTCAAGACGTTCCGCCCACTCGGCCGAGGGGCGGCACCTGCCCAGCCGGGAAGCAGACGCGCCAGCAGTGACGGATCATACCCCAAGGTCCTCAGGCTCGCCATCGCTTTGACAGGGGTCGCTCACCGCGGGTAGCCTCGCCTCCTCGTGGAAGAGAAGAGCGCCGTTTGGCAGCGGGGGCTGATCTGGGTGCAGGCGCAGCTTCCCCAGTTCGTGCTCCCCAGGCCTCTCGACCCGGACGACATCTTGCCTCTCAAGGTGCTGGGAGAGCTGGCGCGGACTGCCGATCTGCTGTGCCGGCGCAGAGATCTCCCCGGCGAAGCGGGGGCCCGATCCCGGGCCCTACTGGAGTTCGCCTGGGA
>DATECU010000200.1:0-3380 GCA_035286745.1 Vicinamibacteria bacterium
CCTTGGCCGCCAGCGTCATCAGGCCCAGCAGGAACAGGAAGGTGAGCACAAGCGACCAGCCCCCGCCCAGGCCCGCGAACCCGGCGGAGACCGGCTGGACGGCCTTGCCCAGGCTCATCCAGACGTTGGTCTTCATCGACCAGCCGAGCAGATCCAGACCGATCAACTGGCCCATCGACAGGGCGAAGATGAGAAGGCCCAGCCACAGAGCCATCCAGTCTTCGCTCTCCAGTAGCGGCCGCCTCTTGGTCACGCGATGCTCCTTCGCTTCCGGGCGCAGCCAGGGTTAGGCGGACTTCAGGAAGGCGTCGGTGACCGCCCGCCACTCCGCGTCCGGCAGGGCGGAAGCCGGAGGCAGCAGGAGCTCGCCGCCGTCGGCTGCGGCCAGGCCCAGGTGTCCCTCCAGGAGACGGTGCAGGCGTTCGGCTTCTCCTCGAAACCACTGCCGGGCGGTCTCGCCCGAGGGGAGCGACTCCCAAGCTCGATCCGCCGGCGACACGCTGAACAGCCAGCCAGCCCGATAGGGATCACGGGTGGCTCGCGACGGGTCCTGGAGCAAGGCCCGGTTCACGGCCGCCACCCGGCCGCTGACCGGGGACACGATAGGCGCTCGCCGCTCCCCGCAGGAGATCGTCGCCACCACCTCTCCGGTGTGAACCTCCAAGCCCTCGGGGGGCAGCATCACCTCGCTGGCCTCGCCCAGGATCCGCTGGGCTAGACCGTCGAGACCCACGCGCAGCCGGCCGTTCGCCTGAACCCAGGTGTGGCCAGGCGCATAGCGAAGGCCAGACCGCCAGACGAGGCCGGCCACCCGGCGCAGGCCGTGGGCCCGCTGCCAGAGGGCGGTCGCCCCGCCCCAGGTCTTGAGGGCCAGCAGGAGGGGAACCGCGAAGACCGCCATCACCAACACCATCAGCGCCAGGCGCGCCAGCAGCCCCGCCAGGAAGACGAGAGCAGACTCGAGGAATCCGGTCATGGGACTACCCCCTCACTCAGCGCGGTGACAGGTCTCGCAGTCGTCGAGACCGGTCGCGTCCTTTCCGTTGTGGCAGGCCCCGCACTGTTGGCCCGCCTCCATGGCCTGGTGGCCCACCCGGGTGCCCGCCGCCGGGGCGCCCGGCTCGAGCATGCGAAAGACCCGCGGGTGGCAGGAGGTACAGGTGGGCCGCGCCGCGTCGACGTGGCTCTCATGGCTGAAGGTCACCACTCCCGGGCTGTCGGCGGAGCGCGGGAACGCGTAGTCCTTGGGGAGCCGGGGGAGCCCCGCGCCGGAAGCCAAGGCCGCCAGCAGGGCCGAGAGCCCCAGCCCGCCTACCGCAACCGCAGAACCGAAACGCATGATACCTCCGCTAGGTGAGCAGGAACTCCCTGGCCAATCCCTCCGCTGCCGCCGGCGCCAGCTCACGGGCCATGCCGTGGACCGGGACGCCGCCGTCCTGGGCCAAGAGCCCCAACTCCGGGCTGACACGGCGGGCCAGGGACTCGGCGGTGCCCTCCATCCACTTGCGGGCCAGGGGCCCCGCCAGCAGCTGACGGGCGTTCGCCGCCCATCGCGAGGGCCGGAGCATGAAGAGCCAGCCGTCGCCGTAGGGATCGGCGTTGGCACGGGGCGGGTGCTGGAGGATCCGGGGGTTGACGGCCACCACCTCGCCGTCCAGCGGCGACAGCACGTCGACCGGATCCATGCCCTCGGCCCGCACGCGGAGGGCCGGCTCGCCCTGCTTCACCATGGTTCCGACCTGGGGAAGCTCGAAAGCCGCCAGGCGTCCCAGGAGCTTCTGCGCGAAATCGTCGAGGCCCACCGTCGTCAACGCGCCTCCAGCCCGCACCCAGGTATGGCCGGGATGGAACTGCACGCCGTCGGGGACCTCAAACCAGTCGCCCGATTCGGCCCGGCGCCGGGCCGGCGCCCGGCGCACCGCTGGTCCCGCCGGGCCCTGCGCATAACGCCAAAAGGGCACGAACAGGAACAGGTAGCCCACCGCGATCAGGTACTCGAGGACCTTGGCCTGGTATGCCGAGAAGACCTGCGTGGGTTCCATGGTGTCTCCTATCCGCGGTGCCCGAGATGAACTCGGTCGCCGCTATGAAGCGGGGGGCTCCCGCCCCGCTCCGACGTCAGGCGCTGTGTATAACCATCGCTGGCGAACTGCGGGTGCGGTCGCAGGATGGGCATCCGGTTGACGATGAAGCGGAAGCTCAGGATGCCCAGGGTGATGATGGTGAGGGAGACCAGGACCTCGAGGCCGCTGGGGACGTAGCGCGCGGGCCGGTTCCAATCGAAGGCCACCAGCGACACGTTGAGCCGGTTCAAGACCACGCCCAGGACCGCGAGCACCGCGACCAAGCGCACGCTGGAGACGTCGCCTCGTCGGGCGGCCCGGGCGAAGAGGAAGCTGGGGAGCAGCACGAAGCCGACCAGCTCGATCAGGAACAGCAGGCCATAGCCGGTGCGGAGCTGGGCCCAATGGCCGCCCTCGGCCAGGCCCTGCAGCCGCAGGAAGAAGGAGCTGAAGAGCACCACCGCTGCCCCCCGGCCGAGACCCAGCGTGATGGCGTCGAGATCCACGCCACGCTCAGGATCCGCCTGGTCGCGGAAGATCCGGTGGGAGAGGGCGCTCTCGATGATCACCATGCTGAGGCCCGCCGCGATCGAAGACACGAAGAAGAAGATGGGGATGAAGGGCGAATACCACAGGGGATGGAGCCGGCCCGGTGCCATCAGGAAGAGAGCCCCCAGAGAGGACTGGTGCAGCGTCGAGAGCACCACGCCGAAGACGGTGAGGCCGATGGTGATCTCGGCGGCGCGCCGCCTCAGACCCCTGAGGCCCAGCCACTCGAAGAGGGCGGGCGCGAACTCGAGGAAGAGCACGATCAGGTAGAGAAACACGCACCAGCCGACCTCGAACATCACCGAGCTGACGCCGTGCTTGTAGAACAGCGGGTAGGGGAGCCGCCAGGGCTGGCCCAGGTCGACCAGAAGGCCAAAGACCGCGAACAGGTAGCCCAGAAAGCCGGTGAGCACCGCGGGCCGCACCACCGGGCGGTACTGCTCGAGGCCGAAGATGTAGACGGCCGCCGCCAGGGTGTAGCCGCCGGCGGCCAGCGCCACGCCGCAGAGGACGTCGAGGCCGACCCAGAGACCCCAAGGCGTGGTCTGGGACAGGTTGGTGACCGAGCCGAGGCCCTTCGCAAAACGATAGGCAATGACGGCCAGGCCGCTCACGACGATCAAGAACGCCAGCGCGTTGCCTCCGGTCTTGAGGCTTCGCACGTAGTCGCCGAGATCGAGCCCCAGGAGCAGCTTTTCTCGGACCCACTCGCGGGCCGGCGCCGGCGCCGGCAGGGTCGCTGTCTCACGCATGGGGGTCCTCCTTCTG
>DATECU010000201.1:0-9587 GCA_035286745.1 Vicinamibacteria bacterium
CGCCCCGAGCCGCGGAACGGCTCGCCGCGCGCCGCCCGCATCAGCTCCTCGGCGGCGTCTTCCACGCCACCGGTGAAGTCCCGCTGCCGGAATCGTGGCGTCAGCAGCTCACGTATGATGCGATCGGCCCGAGCGTCGGGGATCGCCGGCTCCAGGCCGTAGCCGACCTCGATCCGCAAACGCCGGTCGTCCACGAACGCCATCAGGACGACGCCGTTGTGCTTGCCCTTCTGGCCCACGCCCCAGGCCTTGAAGGCGGCGGCCGCGAACTCCTCGATCGTGGTTCCGGCGGGCAGCCGGCCATCCAGGTAGACCAGCACCTGCGAGGACGTCTCCCGCTCGAACTGGGCCAGTCGCTCGTTCAAGGCGGCCAGCCGTGCCGCGTCGGTGACGCCCGCCCTGTCCGTGGCGTAGCGATCGGGGCGCGGTGGGACCGCGACCTCGGCGCCAAGGCCGCGTGGCAAGGCGATCAGGGCAACGAGGACCGGCCAGAGTGCCATGGCGCGCCCCGGCCGACCCACGCCATCAGCTCCCAGCTTGAGCCTCCACACCCGGAGAAAAGGCGATGACCGTTTGGTGGTTGACGGCCAGAAACGGCGTGTGCAGTCGGGTGGCCAGGTTGTCGATCACAGCGTAGGTAGCGTTCACCATCGGCAGGAACCTCTTGGCCTGAGGCCGGGCCAGGGCCGCCACGCCGCCGGCCAGCAGTCCCTCGAGGCGGATCCCGTTGACGGTTACCATCACCACCGGCTCCGGCTTCTGCTGCACCATGCTCGCGTACCAGCGGGGATCCACGGCCCGCTGGTGCTTCTCGTACTCGAAGGCGCAAACGATGGCGTCGGGCCGGACCTGGAGCTCACCTGGCACCGAGATGGCGGGACCGGTCGGGGGCAGAATGGTGGCGCCGGTGAGGATCAGCGTCTCGCGCGCCTGGCCGGGGTGAGACGCCCCCAGGCGCGGGTTGTTCAGCAGCTCCAGGAATCGGAAGTGGGCCGCCGAGCCGGGGACGCCGGGCAACACGATGGTCCCCACGAAGACCGCTTCCGCGGTCACGATCTGAGCCACCACGCTGCCGGCTTCGGTGCTATCGGCCATGGGTTAGGGGCTTCTCCGCCCTGGGGCCATCGGGCAACTCGTTCACGTCGTCGGGGCCGCGCCGAACGCCGTGGCGCTCCAAAAGCTCGCCCGAGAGCCGGATACCCTCGATCAGGGCGGCGGCCGGACGGCCCTCGCGCATCCCCCTGACGACGCCGGCCACGATGCTCTCCCACTCCTGCTGGGCCACCCTGGCCTTGATGCCGCTGTCCCCCAGCACCACCACCCGGTGCTCGAAGAGCGAGACGAAGAGCAGAATGCCGGTGCGTTCCCGGGTGCGAAAGACCTCGGCATCCAGAAACGCCTGAGCGGCTCGAGCGTCGACCCGGCGAGCCACCACCTCGGGGGAGGCCAGGAGGCGACGGAGCGCCGGGAGACTCGCCAGCACATAACCCATGGCCAGGCCGCCCGCCGCCGGCAGGGTCATCCACAGCGGGAGCGGCCCACCCCAGTAGCCGCCGAGATCATGGACCGCGGCGGCGGTCAAGACAAGGAGCAGCGCGCCCAGGGCGGCGCCCTTCCATTGGGCGTGGGTGTACTGGTCGGAGGCCGCCACCACCGAGACCACGATCTCGCCGGAGGTCTTCTGCTCGGCCTCCTGGACGGCGGCTGCGATCGCCTCCCGGTCGGCCGGAGAGAGCAAGCTGTCCACGGACATGATGGCTTCGAAGCTACCACAGAATGAGCGGACGAGCGCCCCGATCCCGCGGTTTTCGGCTAGGCTTCGTCTTTGCTTCTTGCTTGGAGGTCTGATGGCCCGGCGTTCCTTGCTTCCCGTCTTCCTGCTCTCCGCCCTTTCCGCGACCGCCCAATCCCCTGACGTGACCGAGCCCGGTTCGCGGGAAGCGATCGCGGCCGCCACCACCGAAACCCGCTTCCTTTCGCCCTGGGTTGCCGATGTGCCCGGCTCCGCCGTTGTCCCCTCGCCGACCAGCTTCCTCGGCCACATCGTCGGCGCTCCCGGTGAGCTGACCCGCACCGACAAGATCTACGCCTACTACCGTGCCCTGGCCGCGGCCACCTCACGGGTCAGGGTGGAGACCATCGGCCACAGCGAAGAGGGCCGCGAGATCCTGCTGATCGTTGTGGGCGACCAGGCCACCCTGGCCGACCTGGACCGCCGTCGGGCCGAGATGGCGATCCTGGCCGACCCCCGCAAGAGCGACCAGGCGGAGGCCGAGCGCATCATCGCCCGCTCCAAGCCGTTCTACATGCTCCACGGTGGCCTGCACTCGGAGGAGACGGGAAGCCCGGAGATGTTGATGGAGCTCACCTATCGCCTCGCGGTCTCCGAGGCCCCCCACATCCAGACCATCCGAGACCATGTCGTGGTCCTCATCAACCCGGTGGCCGAGCCCGACGGCCACGACCGCGCCGTCGACTGGTTCTATCGCCACCTCAAGGGCAAGACCGACTACGACGAGCTGCCGCCTACCGGACCGCCCTACTGGGGCAAGTACGTCTTCCACGACAACAACCGAGACGGCATCCAGCGCAAGCTGGCCCTGACCCGCGCCACCCAGGACGCCTTCCTCAAGTGGCACCCGGTGGTGGTCCATGACCTGCACGAGTCGATACCGCTGCTCTCCATCTGGACCGGCACCGGGCCCTACAACGTCCACCTCGACCCCATCACCACCACCGAGTGGCACGCCATGGCCTTCCACGAGGTGACCGGCCTCACCTCGTTCGGCATGCCCGGCGCCTGGACCTGGGGCTTCGGCGAGGGCTGGGCCCACGTCTTCGCCGACTCGGTGGCCACCAACCACAACGCCATCGGCCGCGGCTACGAGACCTTCGGCAACGCCACCGCGGAGACGGTGGAGCGCGTGCTGGACCCCGAAGACGAGCGTTATACGGGACGCCCGGTCACCAAGGCCGACTGGTACCGCACCTCACCCCCGCCCAAGCGGTTCAAGTGGTCGCTGCGCGACAACACCAATTACATGCAGACCGGGGTCTTGCTGGCCCTCCAGTACGCGTCTCGCAACGGCGACGACATGCTGCGGAACTTCTGGCGCCGCGGCCGCAATGCCGTGCTCAAGGGCCAGACCGACAAGCCCTTCGCCGTCGCGGTCCCCGAGAAACAGGACGACACCCGCCGCCTGGCCACCATGGTCAACCTGCTCCGCGAGCACGGGATCGAGATCTCCCGCGCCGCCCAAGCGTTCAAGGTCAAGGAGGGCGACTTCCCCGCCGGCAGCTTCCTGGTGCGCCTGGACCAGCCCTATCGCGGCTTCGCCCTCGATCTCCTGCTGCCTCAGAAGTACCCGATCGAGGACGCGCCTTACGATCCCTACGACGACGTGGCCTGGGACCTGCCCACCGCGCTCGGCGTCGAGGTCAAAGCCATCGAGGACGAGGCGGTCAAGGCGGTGCCGGTTTCCCTGGTGACCGAGCCAGTGGCCTTCCCCGGCGGGCTCGAGGAGGACGGGGCCTTCTACCTGATCAAGGACAGCGGCCAGGAGGCCTTGCTCGCCGCGCGCGTTCGCCTGGCGAAGTTCAAGGTGGAGGTCGCCGAGAAGCCCTTCTCCTCCGGCGGGGACGACTACCCCGCCGGCTCCTGGGTGATCGCGTCGCAGCCAGGCCTGCGACCGGTCCTGGCGAAAGCCGCCGCCGACCTCGGCCTGCACGTGGACGCCACCGACGCGGTGCCTCCGGTTCCCCGTCATGCGCTCGACCTGCCTCGTTTGGCGGTGCTCCAGACCTGGAGCGACACCCAGTCGGCCGGCTGGGTCCGCATGATCTTCGACCAGCAGGCGATCCCCTACACCCTGATCATGGACGAGGACGTACGCAAGGGCGGCCTGCGCCAGCGCTTCGATGTCGTCTTGTTCCCCAACACCTGGGACAGCCTCAAGGGCATCGTCGGCGGCATCGACCCCAAGTTCTCGCCGCTCGCCTACACCAAGGCCCCCCAGTTCTCCACCCAGGGGACTCCCACCGCGTCGGCCGACATCACCGGCGGACTCACCTGGCGCGGGGTGGGCCATGTGGAGGAGTTCGTGCGCCAGGGCGGGGTTCTGATCACCCTGGGCGGGGCCTCGGCGCTCGCGTTAGACGGAGGCCTGGCCCGCGACGTACGCCGGGCGCGCGTCAAGGAGGTGTTCACCCCGGGCAGCGAGCTGCGGGTTCGCTTCCCGCGACCCGAGCACCCCATCGCCTACGGCTACCCGGAGACCACTTCGGTCTTCCGCGAGAACCGACCCGTCTACGACGTGCGCCGGCCGCGGCGAGGCCAGGTGGTCATGCAGTGGGGGACCAAACCCCGCTCCGACGACGATGAGGCAGAGGCCAAGCCGGCGGACTCCGGCGCCGACAAGAAGGAGAAGGACGAGCCGCTGGTCGTCAGTGGCGGCATCAAGGGCGCTAGCGAGCTTGCCGGCAAGCCCGCCGTCCTCGACATCCCCACCGGCAAGGGCCGCGTCGTGGCCTTCGACTTCGACCCCATCCACCGCTACCAGACCGCATCCGACTTCCGTTTGGTGTGGAACCTGATCCTCAACTGGAACGACCTGCCGCCGGTGCCCAAGGGCGAGTGAGTGGCGTCGTGACCAGGACCGAACCCGCGTCGGCTGGTTCAGCCGGCCTAGCCCCGGTCCTCACGCCTCACGGCCGACTGCTGCTCGTCCCCGCGGAGGACGCCTCTGCGCTGCCGGCCGAGCAGTCTCGTCGGTTGCAGGACGCGTTCGCGCAAGGGGCTGGTGCAGGGCTTCTGCAACTGGGTGCAGGGGAGGTCGGGACGGCGCTCCCGGCGGTGCTCCACTACTGGCGCGAGCTGGCCACGCTCTTCGTCACCGCCGTCTGCACGCTACCCGGCGTCGAAGAGGATGGTGCCGCGGCGCAGCTCCCGCCACCACCACGGATCGAGCTCTTGGCGCTCGCCTCGGCGGCACCACCGATGACCGGAGCGGAGTACCTGACCCCCGCCGTACTCGAGGCCCTGTGGGGCGAAATGGGCTCGGCTTTTCGCAGCGAGCTGGCCCGATCGGGGCTGTCCGTCCAGGAGCTGCTCAAGCGCTTTAGCCCGGCCTGGAACCTGGTCGGCCGCGTCCACTTCAACCTGGCCGAGAACCGCCGGGACGAGGAGGCTCCGTTCGCGTTCCTGGCCACCTACACCTCGCGCCTCTCCGCGCACGGCAAGGCCCAGCACCTTCCGCTCGGCCAGGCCTTGCGCGAGTACGCGGGCTCGGCCCAGCGCGACCGCTTGCTTTCGCTGCTGCTGCCCGTCCAGCGTGCGGCTGAGCAGTGCGCGTGGCTCAGGGCGATGGTCGACGCAGAGGAGATCTTCCACCCGTTGCGTTGGACGCCGCGAGAGGCGTTCCAGCTCCTCACCGATTTGCCGCGCCTGGAATCAGCGGGCGTGATCGTGCGGGTTCCGGGCGGCTGGAGGGCCAACCGCCCGCCGCGACCGCAGGTGACCGGGAGCGTCGGCGGCAAGAAGCCGGCGGGCCTGGGTACCGATGCGCTCCTCGACTTTCGGATGGAGCTGACGCTTGACGGCGAGCGGCTGACGGCGGGCGAGGTGGAGCGGCTGCTTACCGGCACCGAGGGTCTGGCGCTCATCCGCGGCCAGTGGGTCGAAGTCGATCCCGCCAAACTCCGCCGCATGATCGATCGATTCACCGAGGCCGAGCGCGCTGCCGCCGCTGGTGGACTCACCCTTGGCGAAGCCATGCGGATGCTCGCGGGCGCCGACGTCGCGAGCGACTCGCCGGTAGCCGATCCCGATTGGTCGCGAGTCGTCGCCGGCCCCTGGCTCGCCGAGACGCTCAAGGCGCTGCGCAGCCCCCAGGGCCTCGCCCATGCCGAGCCAGGGGGCGCTCTCAAGGCGACCTTGCGGCCGTACCAGCAGGTGGGAACTCGCTGGCTGCATCTCCTGACGGGGCTTGGCCTCGGATCCTGCCTGGCGGACGACATGGGCCTGGGCAAGACCATGCAGGTGCTGGCGTTGCTGCTGATCCTCAAGCGACAGCGCGACGGCGCGAAGCCACCGAGCCTGCTGGTCGCGCCGGCATCGCTGCTGGCCAACTGGGCGGCCGAGGCGAGTCGTTTTGCGCCGGATCTCAGACTGCTGATCGCTCATCCATCCGCGATGCCCGCCGCCGGGCTGCGGGAGCTGTCGGCCAAACACCTCGCCGGCGTCGACCTGGTCGTCACCAGCTACGGATCGCTGCTCAGGCTTCCCCTGATCGAGAAGCTCGGCTGGCACCTGGTGGTGCTCGACGAGGCACAAGCCATCAAGAACCCCTCCGCGCGGCAGACCCGCGCCGCCAAGAGGCTCGCCGCCCAGGCGCGGATCGCGCTCACCGGCACACCCATCGAGAACCGCCTGTCCGACCTCTGGTCGATCTTCGACTTTGTGAACCCGGGCCTGCTGGGTTCCGCCAAGGAGTTCACGGCGTTCGCCAAACGCCTGGCGGCCAGACCGCACAATCCCTACGAGCCGCTCCGCGAGTTGGTTCGGCCCTACATCCTGCGCAGGCTCAAGACCGACAAGTCGGTGATCGACGACCTGCCGGAGAAGACCGAGCTCACGGCCTTCTGCCTGCTCAGCCGGAAGCAGGCCGCGCTCTATCAGCGGTCGGTGCAGGAGTTGGCCGAGCAGATGGCTGGCGCCTCCGGCATCAAGCGCAAGGGGGTCGTCCTGGCCTTCCTGACGCGATTCAAGCAGATCTGCAACCACCCCTCCCAGTGGCTCGGCGATGGCGGATGGGCCGAGGCGGACAGCGGCAAGCTCTCCCGCCTCCGCGAGATCGCCGAGACGATCGCGGCCAGGCAGGAGAAGGTACTGGTCTTCACTCAGTACCGCGAGGTCACCGCGCCGCTCGCCGCCTTCCTGGGGGGCGTGTTCGGGCGGCCGGGTCTGGTCCTGCACGGCGGCACAGAAGTGAAGAAGCGCCGGGAGCTGGTGCTGCAGTTTCAGGAGGACGAAGCCACGCCCTTCTTCGTCCTCTCGCTCAAGGCGGGTGGGACCGGCCTCAACCTCACCGCCGCCTCTCACGTCGTCCATTTCGACCGCTGGTGGAACCCCGCGGTCGAGAACCAGGCTACGGATCGAGCCTTCCGCATCGGCCAGGTGAAGAGCGTGCTGGTACACAAGCTGGTCTGCCGGGGGACGGTCGAGGAGAAGGTCGACCGCCTGATCGAATCGAAGCAGCAGCTCTCGAAGGACCTGCTGGAAGGCGGAGCGGAGTTGTCCCTCACCGAGATGAAAGACGACGAGTTGCTCCGATTCGTCAGTCTCGATATCCACGCCGCATCGGCCGAGGAGTGATCGATGTACTACGGTTGGCGTTCCTACGTGCCGGTCCACGTACGCCGGGCGAAGGCCGAGCGCGAGATGGCCAAGCTCGCCAAGAAGGGTCAGCAGGTGGCGCCGGTCCGCATCGCCGGCCGGGCCATCGCCAAGACCTTCTGGGGCAAGAGCTGGTGCGAGAACCTCGAGCGGTACAGCGACTACTCGAACCGACTGCCGCGGGGTCGGACCTACGTGAGGAACGGTTCGGTCGTCGACCTGCAGATCGCCGCCGGGGTGGTGCAGGCGCGGGTCAGCGGTTCGTCTCTGTACCGGGTTGAGGTGAAGGTGGCGGCCGTCCCCAAGGCGCGCTGGGCCGCCATCTGTAGAGACTGCGCAGCCGGCATCGACTCGCTCGTCGAGCTGCTACAGGGCCGGCTCTCGAAGGGCGTGATGGAGCGGATCTGCCAGCAGAAGACGGGCCTCTTCCCATCGCCAGACGAGATCGAGTTCAGTTGCAGTTGTCCCGACTGGGCCTCGATGTGCAAGCACGTAGCCGCCGTGCTCTATGGCGTGGGCGCCCGGCTCGACGAGCGGCCCGAGCTGCTGTTCGAGCTGCGCAAGGTGGACGAGAAGGACCTCATCGCCGGCGCCGGCAAGGGCCTCCCGCTTTCGAAGAAGGGGCCGGCCGCGGAGAGGGTCCTTGGCGACGCGGGCCTCTCCGAGATCTTCGGGATCGAAATGGCCGAGGCGGCGCCGCCGGTGCCGAAGCGCGGCGGAAAGCGCGCGGCATCCGGACCAGGAAGCGGACCGGCCCCTTCCAGCAGGAAGCCGAGGCTCACGCCCCCAGCACTCGAAGCGGGCGAAGGTGGCGACGGCGCGCGGCGTGTTGGTGGATCGAAGGCACGAGCCGCCGGACAGAAGGCCACGCGGAGGAGCTGACCAGCGGTGGTCAGCCTCGGCCGGGCATGCTGACCCCGCCGTGGACCGGGTTCCGGGCCGACTCGGTCCACTCGATGGATGAAGAAGGGAGTGGGCGCTCCTTCGGACCCCGCTACTCGGCGTCGTCGCCTTCAGCCGGCGCAGGATCGGGCACCTTGGAGTCGGGTGAAGAACCTGCGACCGTCGGTCCCAAGGCAGCCACCGTGGGAAGGCCTTGTAGGCTGTTGAGGAAGTCATGCAACGGCACCGGCGTGAGGCCCCGGGCCCGTGCCACATCGGGGATCTTGTAGGGCACGGCCGCGGCCGGCTTGGGCTTCTCTTGCGAGACCACCAGCGCCCCATGGATCTCGGCGAGTGCGATGACCCAGGCGTCCGCATCGGAACGGGCAAACGGCTTTCCCTTCTTCGTGAGGTCGGGGTACTGGTTGGTGATAGCCGCGAAGAGCGTCTGCAGTTCCGCCGTCTCCTCGGCGAATAGGCTCCCCTTGACCCGCTTCACGAACGCGGCGAATGACGGCGAGTCGCCTAGCGTCTTCTCCCGCAGCTCGTTGTGAACCGCCTTGGGTGAGATCACGCGACCGGCAAGGATCTCCTGCTCGAGGAAGGCCCAGAACCGCTCGAAGAGAGCTGACGCAGGGTTGTAGAACCGGACGGCGTCGATCCACGCGGACGTGTCGACGCACCAAAGCATCAGGAAGCTCTGGCTCGAAGCCGTTCCAGGAAACGGCTTTCCAGGGCAAGAGCCGTGCTCGGCTTGACCCCCAAGTGATCGCTCAGCTCGGAAAGGCTGATCTGTTCGGCGTGGTAGGACTCGAACACCTGCCGCAGGTAGGGAAAGCTCATGCGGTGGAGGTAGAGCTGGTAGAAGGAAGGTCCACCCTCCCGTTCTGGGCCTGCCTCCCGACGCGCCGGTGCGGCACGAAACGCCGCGGCCTGCGCAGCGCGCCACGCCTCGTACTGGGCCTGCTTCGCGAGTCCTACGGCCACCAACCGCACGAAGACAGCGTGTCGGCTGACAGAGAACCTTGCAGCGAGTTCCTCGAGCCGGTCGTTAGGCCAGCGCCCGCGAGCAGCCAGAGGAGTCGCTGCCTCTCTGAATGGCTCGGCAGGCATCAGCAGAGCTGCGGCGACGCGGTTGCAGAACGCCTCCACCCTGGCCGCGCGGTCTTCGAGGTTGCACAGCCCCTCCGAGCGGAGGTCCACGTGAGCCAGCTCGTGCATCAGCGTGAAGACGCGTCGGCCTCGGGTGATCTGGGAGCTTCCGTTGACGGCGATGACGGGAGCGCGATCGAACGCCAGGGAGAAGCCGTCG
>DATECU010000202.1:0-2753 GCA_035286745.1 Vicinamibacteria bacterium
GCCCCCGCCTCCAGGAAGGCCACCTCGTCCAGCTCGAAGGCGCCGCGGGTCAGGATGGCGATGGAAGCGCTCCGGGTGGGCGACTCCCGCCGCAGGTCCTGGATCAGGCGCAGGGCCCGGGGCAGCTCCCGGTCGACCACCACGAGATCGGGATGGGCGGCGACGGCGGTGGTGAGGGCGTCCTCGAAGCGGTCCGCCACATAGCGCTCGATGCCGTCGCGCCAGAGCAGGGTGTCGTGAAGCTCGTGGTCGAGCGGATCCGGGGCGCAGATGAGGAGCACGGGCATCCGGGCCAAGTGTAGCTTGTTGGATTGCCCGCCACGAGGCGGGGAGCCTGGGGGCGATTGGGCCGTCGGCTCCGGTCTCAGGCTAGAATCGCCCCATGTACCGGTCCCAGCGCCGCGGGCCGGGGGCCAGGAGTTCAGCCCGTCGCCTGGTCCTCCTCGTCGCTTTGCTGCTCCCGCTCGGCAGTGCCCCAGCGTTCGCCCTGAACCCGCACAAGGCCATCTCCCAGTACAGCGTGGGAGCCTGGGGCACCGCCCAGGGGTTGCCCCAGAACTCCATCGACGCCATGGTCCAGACGCGCGATGGCTACCTGTGGCTGGGGACTCAGGAGGGCCTGGCCCGCTTCGACGGGGTTCGCTTCCGCATCTTCGATAGTGGCAATACCGCGGCCTTCACCAACAACCACGTGGGTGCGCTGCTCGAGGATCGGGAGGGCACGCTGTGGGTGGGCACCTACGGGGGCGGGCTCATCCGGGGCCGGGACGGCAGCTTCGAGAGCGTCCGGACCGCCCGCAGCGGCAGCGGCCTGGGGTCGGTGAACGCGCTGGGCGAGGACGCAAGCGGCACACTCTGGGTCGGCACCTCGGCCAGCGGCATCGCCCGGCTGGCGGCGGGGCAGGTGACGGAGGTGGGCCAGAGCGACGGCCTTCCTTCGAGTCAAGTCCGGGCGATCCACGCCGACCCAGACGGCACCGTTTGGGTCGGCACGGCGGCCGGCCTGGCCCGCCTCTCGGCCGGGAAGATCGGCGTGCTCACGACCCGGGACGGCCTATCGGACGACGGAGTGACCGCCCTCCTGCGCGACCGTTCGGGGAGGCTGTTCGTGGGCACAGCGTTAGGCCTGGACGTCTTGGGCGACGACGGCCGGTTCCGGCCCGCCACCCCGGATCCCGCCCTGCTCAGGACCTCGGCGCGCTGCCTGTGGGAGGACCGCCACGGCGGCCTCTGGATCGGCACCGCCCGCGGCCTGCTGCGCCTGGTGGGCGGGAAGGTCGACGCCTTCACCGAGCAGGAGGGCCTCCCCAGCAACGCCGTCAGCTCGCTCTTCGAGGACCGCGAGGGCAGCCTATGGGTGGGCTCCGACGGGGGAGGAGCGGTCAGACTCAAAGACGGCAAGGTCACCAACTACACCACCCGCCAGGGTCTGCCTAACGATAGCACCTATGCCCTGGCCGGCGACGGCCAGGGTGGCTTGTGGGTGGCCACCTACAGCTCGGGAGTGGCCCGCTACGACGGCACCCGCTTCACCCTGCTGCCGGGCTCGGATCGACTGCCCGGGGCGCGCATCCGGGCCCTGCACCAGGGGTCGAGCGGCGTCCTGTGGATCGGCACCGATCGGGGCCTCCACCGCCTGGAGGGCGGGCGGACGGTGAGCGTGACCACCGCTCAGGGGCTCCCCGACAACACGGTGCGCGTCATCCATGAAGACCGCCAGGGACGGGTGTGGGTGGGTACCGACGGCGGCGGGCTGGCGGCCATCGAGGGCGGCAAGGTCAGAAGCTACACCCACCAGGACGGCCTGGGCGGCGACCAGGTGCGAGCCATCCTGGAGGAGCCGGGAGGGGCCCTGTGGATCGGCACCTACGGCGGGCTGAGCCGCCTGGAGAACGGCCGCTTCACCACCTACCGTATGGCCCAGGGCCTCTCCAGCGACCTGGTGCGGAGCCTCTACCGGGAGGCCGACGGCACTCTCTGGGTGGGCACCTACGGCGGGGGTCTCAATCGCCTTCGAGACGGCAAGTTCGTGGCCGCGCGGCGGCGTGACGGCCTCTTGAGCGACGTGATCTTCGCGGTCCTGGGCGACGCCCACGACCGGCTCTGGATGAGCTGCAACAAGGGGATCTTCCACGTGACCAAGCGGGACCTGGCGGCCTTCTTCGCGGGCGATCTGGCCTCCGTGCCCACCGTGGCCTACGACGAATCCGATGGGATGGGGAGCCGGGAGTGCAACGGCGGCAGCCCGGCCGGCTTCGGCACCGCCAACGGCCGCCTGTTCTTCCCTACCCTCAAGGGCGTGGTCATGGTCGATCCGGAAGAGACGCCCCGCAACGCGCTGGCACCGCCGGTGGCGATCGAGGAGCTGATGGCGGACGAGGCGGCCTTCGCCCCCGGGACCAGCCTGCGCCCGGGCACCGCCCGCTTCGAGTTCCACTTCACCGCCCTTTCCTTCGTGGCCCCCCAGGCGGTGACCTTCGCCTATCGACTGGAGGGGGTGGACCCGGGTTGGGTGCAGGCCGGTCCCCACCGCGTCGCCTACTACACCCATCTGCCCCCCGGCAAGTACCGCTTCCGGGTCAAGGCCGCCAACGAGGACGGGGTGTGGAACGAGCAAGGCGCCGGCTTCGACTTCACCCTGTTGCCCCACTTCTACGAGCGCACGTCCTTTCGGCTGGCGGTGCTCTTGGGACTGCTGGCGCTGGTCGGCGGCGCCTACGGCCTGCGCATACGACAACTGCGGGCACGCGAGG
>DATECU010000203.1:0-4876 GCA_035286745.1 Vicinamibacteria bacterium
CGGTGTCGGCCGCTAGATTGCCCTGGGCGTAGATGCCGCGGATCTTGCCGGTGCCGTTATCGAGGTTGAAATAGACCGAGAACTTGGCGTGATCGGGTTTCACGGTCAGTGGACCGCTGGGGGGTCGCATGTAGGAGGGGATGTCGCGCTGCCCCTCCGGCGGCTCGGGGCGGGACGCGAAGTGCGCCTTGACGTAGGCGCGGGAGCCGAGAAGGCCCTGTTCCTCGCCGCCCCAGAGGCCGATGCGGATGGTGCGCTTGGGTTTGATGTCGAGCGCCTTCAGGATGCGCACCGCCTCCATGGCCACCGCGCTGCCGGCCGCGTTGTCGGTGGCGCCGGTGCCGGCGTGCCAGGAATCGAGATGGGCGCCCACCATCACGATCTCCGGGTTCTTGTCGGTGCCGGGGATCTCGGCGATGGTGTTGTACCCCAAGCTGTCCTCGTCGTGGAACTGAGCCTTGATGTCGAGCTCCAGCTCCACCTCCTGCTTCTTGTCGATGAGCCGGCAGATCCGGTTGTAATGCTCGGCCGCCAGCACCAGAGCCGGCGGTCCGGGATCTTCCTTCTTCTCCCGCGAACCGCCGCCGCCAACTCGGACGATGCCACCGTCGCGATCGGAAGGCTCGACGGTGGCCAGGACCTTCTCCTCGATCAGGAACTTCCGGAGCACCGGCTGGAAGCGAAACCGGCGCATCGCGGCCTCGCGATCGAAGGGCACCCCGGGAGGCGGTCCGCCCGGACGCTGAGCGCCGGGAATGCTGAACTGGGCCAGCTCGTCCAGCTCCTGGTCCGTATAACGCAGGAAGTAGGCCTTGTCGGGGGCTTTCAGCTCTCGGGCGTCGGCGGTGAACAGGACGACGCCGGCCAGCTTGCCCTTCCATTTCTCGAGGTCGGCCTCCGACTCCAGCTTGGCCTTGACCACCTTGCCCTTGACCGCGCCGGGAGTGCCGGGCGTCCAGGCCTTGGGCACCGCGATCAGCGGGGCCACGCTGGGCGCGATCATCCGCACCGAAGCCGCCTCGTAGCTCCAGCCGCGGCCGAACTCCCAGCTCTCCAGGTGGGCGCTTTGAAGGCCCCAGGACTCGAGCTGCTCCCGGGTCCAGTCGTGGGCCTTCTTGTACTGCGGAGATCCGGTTAGGCGCGGACCGATCCCGTCGGTGAGCCGAGACAGGGTTTCCATCACCTTGGAGTTGCTGAAGGCCTCCTCACGGATGCGGGCGACCGTCGCGTAGTCCACGTTCTCCTCGTGCGCAGAAGCGGTCACCGTGGACCAGGAGCCGCAAAGGGCAAGCACCAAAGCCAAACGTCGCGTCATGTCGCCTCCTCCTTAGGGTCTACGAGCGGCTGACGCTAGCACTGCGGACGCAAGGGGGTCAACGAAGCCCTGGTGAAAGCCGGTCAAACGTTGTCAAGCGGAACCGCGCCGGTGATGCGGGGCGCCAGAGCCAGCAACAGCGCCGCCAGCGCGGCGCCCACCAGGGCGTCCACAGCGTAGTGGAACTGGCCATAGACGGTGCCCAGCGCCAAGAGGCCCGAGAGGGGGATGAGAACCCCGCCCAGCCACCGCGAGAAGCGCCAGGCGGTCACGCTGGCGACCAAGGACGCCGCCACGTGCGACGAGGGGAAGGCGGTCCCCCAGGCGGCTCGGCTATCCAGGAGTCTCTGGGTGAAGGTGGCGGCGGGGATGGCGGTGGCCGGGTTGTCGGCCGGCGGGAAGAGGTACCGCGGCCCGGCTACCGGGAAGACGAGGAAGATCGCATAGCAGACGTAGAACGCGACCATGGTGAGGCAGACGGCGTCGCGGGCTCCCTCCCGCCGGCGCAGGAACCAGAGCCCCAGGGGCGAGACCATCAAGATCGGGTAATAGGACAAGTAGCCCAGGTGGAGGGGCCAGGAAAGCCAGGGAAACGGCCAGGCCCGGATCCAGTCCCGGGAAGGCTGAGCGCCGAAAACGGCGGCCTCCCAGGCCTGCACCACCGCGTCGTGGGAGACACCAAGCGCCTGGTTCAGCAGGCCGATCTCGGTGTAGAGGGCAAGCACCAGCAGCAGCGGGTAGAAGTCCGCCCAGAAGACGCCCAGCGCACCGGCTCGGCGCAGGCGCGGCGCCGCCATCGCCAGCACCGCCAGGCCGGCGTGGACCAGCGGGAAGTGGGTCTGGACCGCCGCCGAGGCCGGCCAACGTCCAACGAATACCAGCAGGGCGAAGGCGGCGTAGATGAGGGTCCAGCGGTCGAGGGGTGAGAGCGCCCTCAAAGCCAGCCTGCCGCCCGGTACCACTCGGCCGTCTGACGCAGGCCCTCCTCGGCGGCGGTCTCGGCCTGCCAACCGGTGTCCCGACTTAGCGCCTGGCTCGAACAGATCCAGGCGGGAGCCAGGAACTCGGGGGCCTTGTCGGGGCCGAGCAGGCTGGCCCGGCCCGTCCAACGCGCGGCCAGTCCCGTTAGCTGCAACCCGGCCCTGACCAGGGCGGGCGGCACCGGCAAGAGGAGCGGCCGCTTTCCCACCGCCCGGCCGATGGCCTGGAGCAACTGCCGCTGCGTCAGGCACTCGGGGTGACTGGCGTGGTAGGTGCCTCCCTGGGTGGCCTGGCTCGAGGCCGCCGCCAACAGGGCGCGAGCCAAGTCGCCGACGTGAACCAGCGACAACTGCTGGCTGCCATCGCCCAGCAAAGGTGCTACACCCCGCTTCGCCATCTTGAAGAGGCGCAGCAGCTCGCGGTCGCCCGGGCCATAGACGATGGGCGGCCGCACCACAGTGGCCGGCACCCCGCTGTCCTTCACCGCCTCCTCCCCGGCGCGCTTGCTGCGTCCGTAGGGGGTCACCGGGGCGGGCCGCTCCGACTCGTCTAACGGAAAGCCGGGATGGGTGGGGCCGGTCACCGCCAGCGAAGACACGTGCAGGAAGCGCTGAACCCCGGCCACCCGGGCGGCCAGGGCCAGCCGTCCCGCCCCGTCGCGGTTCACCCGCAGGAACTCCTGCTCGCTGGGCGCCCCCAGCAGGCTGGCCAGGTGGAAGACCACGTCGGCGCCCTCCACGAAGACCGCCACCGAGCGCTCCTGCTCCAGGTCCCCGTACACCAGCGACACGCCCGCCGCCTCCAGCGCCTTCGCTTTCTTGGGCGAGCGGACCAGACAGGTCACCTGGTCGCCTCGGGCCCGCAGGGCCTCGACCAGGTGGCTTCCCACGAAGCCGGTGGCTCCGGTGACCGCGGCCTTCACAGCGCCCTGTCGTAGAGACGATAGGTCTTGTACGCCTCGAAGCCCATGTGTTCAAGACCGTTGCGCATGGGGAAGTTGTCCTCCAGGATCCAGCCGGCTTCCGCCCAACGATAGCCCTTGGCGTAGCCGTTCTCCCAGATCCCGCGGTAGAGCAGGGCATCGATGCCCTTGCCTCGCCATTCCGGCAGGGTGCCCAGCAGCACCACGCGGATGCGGGTGAGCTTGCGGGCGGCCCAGAGGGTCTTGAGGATGCCCGGGAACAGGCGACCCGAGGGGTTCTTCTTGAGGGCCACGTTGAGATCGGGCAGGGCGATGGCGAAGCCCACCGGGACGCCGGCCTTCTCGGCGAACAGGACCATCTCCGGGACCACCACCGGCTTCAGCTGTTTGGCCAGGTGGTCGATCTCGGCGTCAGTCATGGGGATGAAGCCCCAGTTCTTCTCCCAGGAAGCGTTATACAGCCGCTTCACCGTCTCCACCTCCGCCGGGAAGCGCTTGAGGTCGAGTTGGCGCAGGCCGATCTTGTACCTCCTGGTCAGAAGCGCGGTGCCTTCCACCAGGCGCGAGGGAAGCTGGTCGTCGGTGGTCTGGAAGGCGAGCAGGTCCTTTGCCTTCTGGAAGCCCCAGCCCTCGATCAGACCGGCGTAGTAGGGCGGGTTGTGAGGCATCATCAGGACCGGCGGGGTCCCGAAACCGTCAACCAGCAGCCCGCACTCGTCGTTGGTGGAGAAGCTCGCAGGGCCCCGCATCGCCGCCAGACCCCGGGCTCGGAGCCAGGCAGCCACCGCCTCGAAGAGCGCGCCAGCCACCTCAGGTTCGTTGACCGATTCGAAGAAGCCGAAGAAGCCCACCCGGTCGCCCTGGAATTCGTTGTGCAGTCGGTTGTGGATGGCGGCGATCCGGCCCACCACCCTTCCCTCCCGGCGCGCCAGGAAGTAGGCGGCCTGGGCGTGCCGGAAGAAGGGGTTCTTCTTGACGGAGAGCAGCACCGCCATGTCCCGCCGCAAGACGGGCACCCACTGCGGGTCCTGGCGGTGCAGCGCATAGGGAAGGGCAATGAAGGCGCGAAGGTCGTGCCGGTCCCGGACCTCGGACACGCGGGGCGCCAAGCTCACGGTGACGGGGGTTTCCGGTTCCGGGTGACGATGATGCCGGCCGCGCTGGGGTTCCCGCCAGCAGGCCGGGGGCGAGCGCGCAGGAGCGCCGGCTCCACCTTCAAGAAGGCCTCCGTCAAGGCCGTCCTCGCATGCGCCTCCTTATACCAGAGCCGGCCGCTGGAATATACTCCGCGCCTTGTCGGTGGAGGGGAGAAGACCCGTGGGCAGGGAGAGGCGCCATCGCGTCCTGGGCACCACTGCGCTGGCGCTCGCCTCGGTGGTCGTCACCCTGCTCCTGCTCGAGGGGGTGGCGCGCCTGGCCCGCCGCTTCGAAGGAGGCGGCAAGGAGGCCGGCGAGACCGACCGCTACCACGAGTACGACCCGCTGCTGGGCTGGCGCAAGAAGCCGGGGGCGGAAGTGGTCTACCGGCGCCGCGAGTACCAGGTGGAGGTGAAGATCAACCGACTGGGCCATAGAGACCCGGAGCGAAGCCGGCAGCCGGTCCCCGGCACCTACCGAATTTTGGCCCTGGGCGATTCCTTCCTGGAGGGCTACACGGT
>DATECU010000204.1:0-20714 GCA_035286745.1 Vicinamibacteria bacterium
CGGCTACCCGGAGGTGATGCTGCTCGGCCAGACCGTGAACGCCTACCGCGTCGCCGACTGCGGCTTCGCGGACCTGCTTCGACGGGTTCATGGGGTCCGTGGCCTGGTCCGGCTGCGCTTCACCACCTCTCACCCGGAGCACGTGACGGTGGCGATGGCGGACGCCTTCCGGGACCTGCCCAAGCTCTGTCCCTACCTACACCTGCCCGTGCAGTCGGGCTCGGAGGGGGTCTTGGCTTCGATGCGCCGCGGCTACGGCGCCGCCGAGTACCGAGAGAAGGTGGCCCTGCTCCGCGACCGGGTGCCCGGCCTGGCGCTTTCGACCGACTTCATCGTGGGCTATCCGGGCGAGAGCGAGGAGGACTTCCAGGACTCGCTGGATCTGCTTGAGGACCCCGGCATCGGTTTCGAGGGCATCTTTGCCTTCACCTACTCGCCGCGACCGGGCACCACCGCCGTTCGATTGGCAGACGATGTGCCGGAGGATGAGAAGCGGCGTCGGTTGAAGATCCTGAACCACCGCCAACAGGCGGCTCAGGCGAGGCGCAACGCGAGCAAGGTGGCCTCGCTGGAGACAGTCCTGGTGGACGAGATCAGCGGCGGCGGTCGCCTGTCGGGGCGCACCCCCCACTTTCGAATCGTGCATTTCGACGGGGACAGCGCCCTTCTGGGCCACCTGGTCGAGGTCGAAATCACCGGCGCGGGAGCCAACTCCTTGACCGGGCGCATCCCGCCAAGCGGTTCATTGACGGGGAGTTCCGCGGCTCCTATATTGTGACCGACGGCGTGGCTACCGGCGGAGGCGGCATGGAGATCCAGATGACCATCAAGGGGTTGATGATCGACCCCATCACCAACATGCCGATCATTGTGTTGCGGGATCAAGAGGGTCAGAAGGTGCTGCCGATCTGGGTGGGCGTCTTCGAGGCCAACGCGATCGCCCTGCAGATCGAGAACGTGCAAACGCCGCGGCCCATGACTCACGACCTGCTCAAGAGCATCCTGGACAACCTCCACGCTGTCGTCGAGCGAATCGTGGTGTGTGACCTGAAGGAGAACACCTTCTACGCCACCATTCACGTGAGAGTGAACGGGATCAAGATCCCGATCGACGCCCGTCCCTCCGATGCCATCGCCCTCGCCCTCCGCACCGGTTCGCCGATCTTCGTCGAGGAAACGGTAATCCTGAACGCCAAGACCGTCGAGTCCACACGGGAGACCATGGACAGCGATCGGCTCCAGAAGTGGCTGGAGGGGCTGAGCGACGACGATTTGGGCAAGTACAAGCACTAGGGTCTCATCCAACCACCACCACAATCCATTTGGTTCTTGACCCGGGGCATCGGCTTGCCTAAGATGCCTACGTCTCCACTGTCTTCACACATGAGGGTGCCTTGATCGTCATTGCTATCGCCAATCAGAAGGGTGGGGTGGGCAAGACGACGACGGCCATCAACCTGGCAGCCGCCCTCGCCATGCGCGGCCGGAAGACGCTTCTGGTCGATCTCGACCCACAGGCGAACTCCTCGATCTCGTATCTGGACATCCGAGCCCTCCCGCACTCGATGTACGACGTGCTGGCGGGGGAGGTGTCCATTCGCGAGGTGGTTCTTCCTTCCGGACTCGAGAACCTCGACATTGCCCCGGCTCGCATCGCCCTCGCCAAGCTCGAGGCCCAGTTGGTGGGGGCTATCGACGGCCACTTCCGGCTCAAGGACCGCCTGGCCGAGCTTGGCGACAACTACGAATTCGCCGTCGTCGACACGCCTCCCGCGCTGGGTCTCATCACCGTCAACGCACTGGTGGCCGCCACCCACCTGCTGGTCCCCGTGCAGTCCAGCTACTTTGCCCTGGAAGGAACCGACGATCTCCTGGAGACCGTCGAGAAGATCCGGGCTCGACCCAACCCCGAGCTCAAGCTGCTGGGGGCCGTGATCACGCTTCACGACAAGCGGACGACTCTCGCCCGCGACGTTCAGAAGGCCATGAGCGATGTTTTCGGCGATCGAGTCTTCCGGACCACGATCACCAAGAGCATCCGCCTGGAAGAGAGCCCTGCCCACAAAGAGTCCATCTTCACCTTCGCGCCGCAGTCGAGCGGTGCCTACGAGTACTACCGCCTCTGCGAGGAGGTCATCGAACGTGTCTAGCCCGCGACGCATCGGACTGCCAACAACCCTCAGGATGCGCCACGATCCCCACTACGTCGAGCGCCTGTCCCACCCACAGGGCACGCCGATCGGCCGGCTGGTGCCGGTGGAGGATATCGATCCCAATCCCAACCAGCCTCGCCACTCCATGGGCGACCTCTCGGAGCTGATCGCGTCGATTCGAGAGAAGGGGATTCTGGAGCCGATCCTGGTGCGGCCGGTCGAGCACCGATTCCAGATCATCGCCGGGGAGCGACGGTACCGGGCAGCGCTGGAGGCTGGCCTGGACGAGATCCCGTGCGTGGTTCGCGACTGCTCCGACGCCGAGACCATGGAAATCGCGCTGATCGAGAACCTCCAGCGCAAGGACCTGAGCCCGTTTGAAGAGGCCGACGGCCTCAAGGCGCTGGCCGAGCAGTACGGCTATACCCACGAAGCCATGGCCGAGAGGCTGGGGAAGAGCCGGACTTCCATCACCGAGGTCCTGTCTCTGAACTCGATGCCAGACGAAGTTCGCCAGCTTTGTCGGCTGGCCGACATCTCATCTAAGTCGTTGCTTTTACAGGTTGTTAGACAGGGTGACACCCGGAAGATGGTGGCCTTCGTCGACCGCCTGCAACGGGAGGGCGGGACGCGAGCCGAAGCTCGGCGGATTGCCAAGGAAACCAAGGTGGCTCCCGCCAAGGCCCGGCCGCGGCACTTCGTGTTCAAGTACCAGCCCAAGGAGAAGACCTTCAGCCTGTCGCTGCAGTTCAGGCGCAGCGATGTGCCCAGGGAGGAAATCGTCCGAGCGCTTCGCTCGATCCTCGATGAACTGGGTCGCGAAGACGGCTGAGCTGGTACCGGGCGGTGCGACGAACGGACGGCCTCCGAGCTACCGTTCGAGGACGAAGCGCTCCGTCAGGTAGCGCACGGCCCGCAGCAGGCCGAAGGCACCGTAGCCGCTGGCGTAGAGCACGCCCAGCCAGCGACGCACCTCCCACAGCCGAACGCCGACAACCCCGAGGGCGATACAGAAGAGCGGAGCCACGATCTCGTGATCCTTGTTGTAGCGGACCAGGTTGGGACCCGGAAGGCCTCCTGACGCCAGATTGAGGATTAGGTAGGTCGCGGCCCACACGAGGACGAATCGGAGCTGACGTCCCTCCAGCGCGCGGGCGAGGAGGGCCAGCCCCAGAACGACGACGGGCGAAAAGACGCCGTAGAACACCCAGAGCCGCCAGGCGGCCTTCCTGGCGCCACGGAAAAGATCGACCTGCGGCCCGTCAAAGGGGTCGTCGTCATCGATAGCGGGTGCCTCCGCCTCGGCAGGTCGCATTCTCGCCGTGGCTTCCGCCTTGTCGATGACGATCTGTTCCTCCGCCATGGGAATACCCCGCCGCATTTGCACGAAGGTCGGGACGTACCGGCCGTAGAAGATGACGAACGAGAGCAGAACGCCCAGGATCCCTGCTGCGGCGAAGCCGAGCTGTTGCCGGCGCGCTTCCCGTGAGCGCTCGAAGCCAACGTCCAACAGCAGGAACAGGGGCAACAGAATCGCGAAGTTGAGCAGGCCCTGGGTGTACGTCAGGAAGGCCAAGGCCAGGAGCGAGGCCAAGCCGACGATGACCCGCCGGAGTTGGAGCCGGTCGAGGTTCGCGAGCAGGAACAGGATGGCCAGCGCATCGACGCTGTGACCGACCAGCGCCGGAAAGTAGGCGAGGCTCAGGCGAGCCAGGAAGATGGGCAGCAGGGCGTGAGCCGCAGCAGCGGCGGTCGCAACTGCCGCCGGTTGCCGTAGGCGGCGAGCAATGCCGAAGACGACGAGCGTCTCGATGGCGTTCACCAACGCCGCCAGCACCGCCACCGCCACTTCAGGCCGAAAGCCCACGAAGCGGATCAGGGGCCAGCACAGGATGTAGAAGGCGGGGGGATAGGGGAAGGCGTACCAGTGCCCGTTCTCGAATTGGAGCCCCAGGCTGAAGCGGAACTGGTTGGCGGTGAACTCGGAGAGAAAGGCCGGCAGCCCCCGGCGCACCAGTTGCCAGGCGAAAAGAGAGTGGACCTTGACGTCCGGGTAGTAGAACTGGGGGTGCAGCAGCAGGGTCAGTCGGACCGCAGCCGCCCCCAGGGCCAGCAAGGTCAGGGTTGCACCTAACGAGACATGACTGATACCCAGGGCCCTCGCCAGCGGCGCCCAGCGGCTGGCCGATAGGGCCAGCAAGCCCACGAAGCCGAGCGCAGGAAGGCCCTGGCGCAGGACGCGCTCGAGGGCCACCGCGTCCCACGCCGCTCCGAACAGGCAGCCCGCCAGCAGCAGGAGGCTGCCCACGCCGGCCAGGCGCCGACTGCCCGCCACGCCGACCGCCAGGCCAACCAGCAGCACCGCGGCCAGCAGCCGCAGCCGCGTCCCGGTCAGCAGGGCGACCCGGGCGTCACGCCCTCGCCGTTCCACCTCCAGCCAGTCGATGGCCAGGCCAAGCCCGTTGGGGTTGGCCGAAGTGGCTCGAATCGACAAGCGAAAGGGCTGGTCACCGCGAAGCGCGGGCAGCGGGAATTCCAGGACGCGATAGGCCACCTTGGGGTCGGCCTGGATGGCGAAGGCGGCCAGCGTCTGGTCTTCGACCTTGAGCGTGACCTGCGCGGGATCGAGGAAGTGCCGCCGCACCCGCATCCGAAGCAGCTGCCCGTCGCCTCGAACCCGGATCGGTAGGGTGACCGAGGCCGCCTGGGTGGTCCAGTGAAAGCGGGTGAGGCGGTCGCGTTCCCACTCGGCCCGAAAGCCCTGAAGGTACTCGCCATCGTTAGGTCCAAGGTTCAGCAAGGCCGGCCGCGCCCACCGGAGCGCCAGCGGCGGCAACCACCAGGCCAAGATGGCCAGGACGACCAGGGCCGCCAGGTCGCGCTTGAGACGCAAAGGGCCCTACTTCAGCAGGACCGCCGCGTAGTAGTCGCAGAGCCCGCTCTGGAGGACTTCCTCGTGGCCGATCCTGGCCTTCTCGCCGTAGAGATGCCGGTAGGCGTCCGGGGGCCGGATGTGCTCCCCGTTTTCGGCCCGATGGATCAGCCTGCCGATCAGGTTGAGCTTCGAGATCGAGGGGATGTCCTCGATCACGAGGATGCTGCCGCCGGGCCTCAAGACGCGGAGAGCCTCGTCCAGCACCGAACGTACCGCATCGTCGGGCAGGTGATGGAGCAGCCCGAAGATCAGGATTTGATCGAAATGCGACCCGGGAAGACCCGTTTCTCGGGCATCTCTGCAGATGAACCGACCCGGGCAGTGGGCGGTCGCGTAGGCAACGTAGCGCGGGTTCAAGTCGACCCCCACGTACTCATCACCCTTGAAGTCGGCAGCGAAGGCGCCGGGGCCGCATCCCAGGTCCAGCGTCTTGACGCCCGTCCCCGGTTTCAGTTGCCGGCGAATCACCGCGCGGATGGCCCTAAAGCCGTTCTCGACGATACCCCTGATGAAGACGAAGAGGACCGGATGGTCCGAGATGCGCTCGACGAGCCTGGCGAAAAGACCCATGACACCTCTAGGGCCACGGGCGGCGGCCCCCGAGGCCTCCTGATCGGCAAAGTCGCGCGCCGGAGCGAGCGAGTCTATCGAAGCGCGGGAGACGTCGTCAATCGAGGCGTCCGCGACCGACAGCTGTCGGCTGTCAGCGATGAGCGATCAGCTGCGGCAATCAGCGGACGGGATTCGGTGTAATCTCCGGTCCCAAACGGGAGGAGAGCATGACCAGCGGAACTCCGGACCTTCGCGCCCTGGTGACCGGGGCATCGAGCGGCATCGGGGCCGCCTTCGCCCGCGCGCTCAAGGCCCGCGGGGAGAGGCTGATCCTGGTGGCGCGCCGTGCGGATCGGCTGCACAGCCTGGCGCAGGAGTTAGGTGGTGAGGGGGAAGCGACCGTGCTGCCCTTCGACCTCGGGCAGGCCGGCAGCGGCCCCCGCTTGGAGGCGGCGGTGCGGGAGCGAGGGTTGGCGGTCGACCTGCTGGTCAACAATGCGGGCTTTGGCGATAGCGGGCACTTCGCGCGGGAGGACCCGGCCCGGCTGGTGGGCATGGTGGACCTGAACGCCCGCGCCGTCGTTGAGCTGACGAGGGCCTTCGTGCCCGGCATGATCGAACGCAGGCGAGGGCGCATCGTCAACGTGGCCTCGACCGCCGCCTTCCAGCCGTGCCCCTTCCTCGCTGTGTATGCGGCCAGCAAGGCCTTCGTGCTCGCCTTCACCGAGGCCCTCCACGAGGAGCTGGCGGGCACTGGGGTCAGGGTTCAGGCCCTGTGCCCCGGCCTGACCGAGACCGAGTTTCAGCAGGTCGCTCGCACCGATCACGTTCCCTTCAACAAGACGCCGGCCATGAAGGCGGAAGACGTCGTGGCCTGGTCGCTGGCTGGCCTCGACCGGGGCAAGCTCCGCGTGATTGCCGGCTGGCAGAACCGCCTGACCGTGGCCGCCCAACGTCTGGTGCCACAGGCTGTGGTCCGCAAGATCGCGGGCCGGATGCTCCGTCCCCCTCACTCGCCCGCGTAGGAGAGTGGGCCACACCCGCTTCGGTAACCGGGGTCTTCCGGCTGGTTCCAAGTCCTGGTATCATTTGGGCTTACTACGTCCGGGGGAACCGGCAGGTGCGCCCCCCCTGAGGTCTCGGGGGTGTCAGTGGAGAGGAAGAGCATGGAGGCGGCCCGAAAGAAGGACGCTCAAGGAGCGCCCTTCACAGACTACGACTACAGCAGCTTCTACTACGGGGCGGGGGACGATCCCCTCAATATCCTCGGCCCCTTCGCGGCGTGGTATCAGGAGGCGGTCCCGGCGGGGTACTACCTCTACTCGGAGCCGCTGCACTCGGCGCCCGCCACCCGGGTCCGGGTCGAGAACGGCAAGACCGGGGAGGTCAAGGACCTGCTCAACCTGGCGTCCTACAACTACCTCGGTATCTCTTATCGCGAGGAGGTGAAGGCCGCCGCCATCGAGGCGGTCAAGAAGTATGGCCTGGGAGCCTCGGGATCGCCCATCCTGTCCGGGACCTTCGACATCCACCGGGAGCTGGCGCAGGCCGTCGCCGACTTCAAGGACAAGGAAGCGGCCATCCTGTTCCCGACCGGCTACAGCGCCAACGTCGGTTTCATCTCGGCTCTCATGCGCGCCGGCGATCACGTTCTGCTCGACCAGTATTCGCACGCCTCGATCGTGGACGGCGCCATCCTCGCCAAGTCCAAGACCGTCTTCTTCCGCCACAACAACCCGCTGGACCTGGAGCGCAAGCTCAGCAAGTGCCCGGGCAAGAAGCTGGTGGTGGTGGAAGGCGTCTACTCCATGGACGGCGACGTTTGTGCCCTGCCCGAGATCGTGGAAGTAGCCAAGCGCCACGGGGCCCGGGTTCTGATCGACGAGGCTCATTCCACGTTCCTCTTCGGGCCGAACGGCAGGGGAGTGGCCGAGCATTTCGGTCTGGATCACGAGGTCGATTTCCACCTGGGGACGTTCTCCAAGAGCCTGGGCGGCCAGGGCGGATTCGTGTGCGGCTCTCGCCAGCTGATCGACTACCTGAACGGCTTCAGCCGTTCCCGCTTCTTCTCCTGCAATCTCTCTCCCATCCTGGCGGCAGGCATCTTGGCTGGCCTCCGCATCGCCGAGAACGAACCCCAGCTGAGGGCCCAGCTCTGGAGCAACGTGGCCTTCCTGCGCCGCCGCTTCGCCGAGGAGGGGGTGGACATCGGCAAGTCCACCTCCCAGGTGATGCCGGTGCTGGTGAACGACGACGCCAAGGTCTTCAGGGTGGCGGAGATGATCCAGGAGCGCGGCCTCTACCTCCAGCCCGTGACCTATCCCGCGGTGCCCAAGCACAAGTCGCGGCTGCGCATCTCGGTGTCGGCCGCCCACACCGAGGCGGATCTGGAACAGGCGGTTCAGGTCATCGCCGGGGTGCTCCGCGACGAGGGGGTTTCGTGTCGATAACCCGCTACGGATACCGGCACGCCGTCAGCGGCTTCTTCGAGTTCCCTACCGAGAACGCAAAACTATTGCTGCCTTCCCATCTGGAGCCCGTCGAGCTGCACCACGGCACCAGCATCTTCTCGCTCACCGCCTTCGAGTTCACCGAGTCCATAGTGGGCAGCTATGGAGAGCTGGTGGCTTCGGTGATCGTGGTGCCGCTGATAAGAAGCGGCGAGCGTTTCCCCAAGTCGGCCTTCTATCCCTATCTGGTGGCCACCACCACCCGCGAGGCGCGGGAGCACGCCATCGAGCGGTGGCACCTGCCGCACTTCATGGAAGACGTGGAGATGGCCTTCTCGTTGAAGCAGGGCGAAATGACCGTGAAGGTGGCCGGGGGCGGCTCGCCCATCGCCGAGATGGCGATCACCGAGCATGCCGCCGCCCCGGTGAGCCACCTCTACCAGTGCTTCATGAGCAACGGCAGCGGCTCCTACCTGGCCCGGATCACCATGGAGGGCGAGCAGAGCGAGCACGAGGACGAGCGAGGCCGGCTCACCCTCTTCGATCACCCCTTCCATGGCAACCTCGACGTCGAGGACGTCGCCACCGCTCCGTTCCGCGAGATGTGGATGCGGGACGGCCAACAGCTCTTCGATCCCTTGCAGCGGCTCGGACCCGCATAACGGTCTTGGCCGGCAGCCCGCCCGTCTACATCGTCTTCAACCCGCGCTCCGGCAAAGGCCGCGGCGAGCGGCTGGTTCAGCCGGTGCTCGCCGCCTTTGCGGAGCTCAGGCTTCCCGTCGAGTACGCCCGAACCACGCGGGCGGGCGACGAGACCAGCTTGACCGAGGCCGCCCTGGCCCGGGGCTTCCGCAAGATCGTGGCGGTGGGAGGGGACGGCACCTGGAGCAATGTGGGCAATGCCATCGTACGCGCCGGGGGCGGAGCCCAACTGGGACTGGTGTCGGCGGGTACCGGCTGCGACCTGGCCAAGTCGCTGGGCATACCTCCGAAGGACGTCCCCGCCTGCGCCCGCATCGTGGCCGAGGGGAAGACGCGCTTGATCGACGTCGGTCGCCTGGAGAACCGCTACTTCCTGAACGTGACCGGCTTCGGCTTCGACATCGCGGTGATCGAGGACTCCTGGACCGTGCGCTACCTGGGCGGCGGCTTGCTCTATCTCTACTGTGCGCTGCGGCAGATGTATGCCTTCCCCGGCTTTCCGGTGGAGATCGAGGTCGACGGCCGGGCGCTGGGCCGGCGAGAGCTGCTGATGCTGGTCTTTGCCAACGGCCGCGTCTTCGGAGGCGGCTTCCAGATCGCACCCCAGGCCGACCTCTGCGACGGGCGCTTCGAGATGATGGCCTTTCGGAACATGGGCCTGCTGAAGCGCCTGGGCCTCATGGTGCGGCTGTTGCGAGGGCGGCACGAGGGAGCCCCCGAGGTGGAGAGCCTGGTGGGCAGCTCCTTCACCCTCCGCTTCGAGGCCCCGCCGGCCTACGAAATCGACGGCGAGTGGATCCGGGCCCAGAGCCGCGAGCTCCGGATCGAGAGCGTGCCCCGCGCCCTCGAAGTGCTGGCTCCCACCTAACGACAGTGGGGAAAGTCCTGGCGGCGGTCATCTACGGTGCGCGCAGCCTGGCCGCCATGCTGTGCGTGCTGCTGCTCTTTGTGCTGGGGGGGTTGTACCAGCGGTTTGTGGTGTGGCCGCTGGTGCTGCTGTTCCCAAAGAGGCGCCTCACGCTTGCCGCCTCCTACGTGCGAGGCATGTCCCGACTGATCTTCCTGCTCCTTGGTCTCGGTGGAGCCTCGGCGCGGCGGTCGGGCGTGCTCCCCACCGACCAGCCGGTTCTGATCCTGGGGAACCACCAGGGCCTCCTCGATATCCCCACCATCATCCTGATGAGTGAGCCCTTCGTGCCGCTGTTCGTGACCCGTCGCCGTTACGCGCGGTTGGTTCCGGCGGTCTCCCTGGCCCTGCGGTTGGCGGGATGCCCCATCATCGACCCTGCGGATCGCAGGGAAGCGCTGGCGGTGATCCGGAAGACGGCGAGAGAGGAGCCCCGCGGCATTCTCATCTTCCCCGAGGGCCATCGAGCCCGGGACGGCGAGATCGGCCCCTTCAAGGCCGCCGGCACCATCGCCACCCTCAGCGAGCGGACGCGGCCCGTGTACCTGGTGGTCGGAGACGGATTCTGGACCTGCTGCCGCCTGCTGGACTTCCTCTTCAACGTGCACAAGATCCGCGGGGAAACCGAGGTCCTGGGCCCCTTCCAGCCGCCCGAAGCGACCGAGGAGTTGGCGGCTTTCGTCGAGCACCTGCGCCAGGTGATGATCGACCACTTGAAGGTCATGCGGGAGAGGCGCGGTGCCTGAGAGCCTGGCGGCGGCGGTGGCGGAGCGGGCGATCCCGCCGGAGCCGGCGGCCGAGGCGTTGGCGGCCGCGCGCTTCATCGCCGAGGCGGGCGGGCCTTCGGTGCTGGCGGTGATCTTCTTCGGTTCCCGCAAGACGAAAGCGAGCCCCGACGCCTCGAGCGCCTACGACTTCTTCGTGCTCACCGGGTCGTGCCACCCGTTCTACGAGGGCCTCCGCCGCCGGGGGCTTGCACACCGGAGTCCGGCGCTGCTGGCCCTTCTCAACCACCTGCTGCCTCCCAACCAGATCTCGATCGAAACCGGTGGCGTGACCGATCGGCGGCTGCGCGCCAAGTGCGCCGTCATGCCTCTGGCCGACTTCCTGAAGGCCAGCTCCGGGCGCCGCCTTGACCATTTCGTCCTGGGCCGCTTCTGCCAGCCGGTGGAGATCCTGTTCGCAGCCGGGGACGAGGTGCGGCACCGAGTGCTGGCCGCCGTCGTGAGCGCGCACCGGCTCACCTACCTCTGGGTCAGGCCGTGGCTGCCCCGCGAATTCGACCTCGAGACCTACTGCCGGACCGCCCTCCGGGTGTCCTACGCCGGCGAGATTCGGCCGGAGCCGGAAGGGCGAGCCGACGCTCTCTGGAGGGCGCAAGAGGGCTACCACCGGCCGGTCTACGGCGCGCTGCTGGCGGAGTTGGCGGCACAAGGGGAGGTGACCCAAAGCGATTCGGGTGCCTACCGATTGGCTCGGCCCGCCGCAGCCTGGGAACGACTTCGCCTGGCCCTCTACTTTCGCTGGTCCAAGGTCCGGGCCACCGCTCGCTGGGCCAAGTACGTGCTGACCTTCGAAGGCTGGCTGGACTTCATCGTGAGCAAGGCCCGGCGCCACAGTGGGCAAGCCATCGATCTGAGCGAGCGCGAGCGGCGCCGGCCGTTGCTCTACCTCTGGCCCCGAGTGATTCGCTACCTTCGCCACAAGGATCGCTAGCGCCATGCCCCTCTCCCTCGCCATCCTGATCGGTCTGCTCGCTGCCGCGCTGGTTTCCATGGCGGCCTACGCGCTCCTGGGCAGTCGGCCCGACCCCGATGCCCAGAGGAAAGGCACCCGGTTCCTGATGGGGGTGGGGGACTTCCTGGCCCACTGGTTCCTGTGGACGCTGACCCCGATGGAGCGGCTGTTCCTGCGCCTGGGGGCCACTCCCGACCTCTTCAACTTCGTCGGGCTCGGCTTCGGCATGCTGAGCGGCCTGCTCATCGGCACCGGCCGGCTGGAGCTGGGGGGCCTGGCCATCGCCCTGGGCGGGGTGGCGGACATCCTGGACGGGCGTTTGGCGCGGGCCCTCAAGCTGGAGTCGGACTATGGCAAGTTCATCGACAGCACCCTCGACCGTTTCGTCGAGGTGTTCGCTTTCCTGGGGTTCGTCGTGTACCTCCGGCATCACACCTTGGGACCCCTGGTGGCCGCCGCTGCCATCACCGGCTCGCTGCTCGTGAGCTACGCCCGGGCTCGCGGCGAGTCGGTGGGCGTGCTGTGCAAGGAAGGGCTCATGCAGCGGGCCGAGCGGCTGGTGCTGTGCTGCCTGGCCTGCCTGCTCGATGCTCCCCTGGTCGCTCACTTCAACTGGGCGCCTGGCAGCGTGATGCTGTGGGTGCTGCTGCTCATTGCCGCCGGGACCTTTCTGACCGCGGCTCAGCGCACGCTGTGGATCGCGCTGCGCCTGCGCGGGCGGGGCTGACCATGGCTCTCTGGCGCTCGGTTCCGATTCCCGAGTTGGGGCCACGCCTACCCCAACGCGGCAATGCCCTATCCCGGGGCTTCGGACGCCTGGGGCTTCGGGTCCTGGGGTGGGGGATCGGGACCGAGGTGCCGGACGTGGAGCGGTCGGTGGCCATCGTCGCTCCCCACACCTCGAACTGGGACTTCGCGGTGGGAGTCCTGGCCCTGCTGGCCATGGGTCTGGACGCCCACTGGTTGGGCAAGCACCAGATCTTCCGGTGGCCTTTTGGCGTCGTCTGGCGCTGGCTGGGCGGTATTCCGGTCGACCGGCGGGCTGCCGGAGGCGCGGTGGCGGCGGCGGTGCGGCTGTACCGCGAACGGCCTCGCCTGATGCTGGGGCTGTCGCCGGAGGGCACCCGGAAGCGGGTGGAGAAGTGGAAGTCGGGCTTCTACCGCATCGCCTTGGAGGCCACGGTACCGATCCTGCCGGTGGCCTTCGACTACCGCACCCGGAGGATCGTCTTCTTCCCGTTGCTGGTGCCGAGCGGCGATCTGGACGCAGACATCGACAGGCTGCGCAGCTGCTTCACCGCTGCCATGGCAAGGGAACCGAATCAGTATCAGGAGTAGCGGCCCGCCGGGCCGCCCCGTTCAGGCTCAGGTGAAGCGGCCACCAGAAGGCGAGCCGCAGCCGCCGCTCCCACCCGAGAAGGTCGAAACCTCCTTGCGCAGCTCGGGACCTCCGCAATCCGGGCACGACAAGCCTGACGAGTCCTCACCCATGCGTCGCAGGGCTTCGAAGCGCCGTCCGCAGGTCAGGCACCGGTATTCGTAGAGCGGCAAGGGTCCTCCTCCTCGGGTCAGCCGAGCCCGTTCCGGGCCTGGCATCGGGTAAGAGCCAGAACGGGCCTCCAGGGTTCAGGTACGGCGCCTCTCCAGGGCGCCGAGCACGGAGTTGAAGGCGTCGGTGGCTCGCTTGCTGAGGCTCTCCGCCTCGGAGCGGGTCGCCGCCACGAAGGCCGGGTCCTCGATCTCGCCGAGGTTAATGAGAACGTTGCGGCCGGCGCCCCAGATCCCGGCCTCCAAGGCCTTGGCGCCCACCTCCAGATCGGAGCGGGACGCGAAGTTGCCGTGCTCGGCCATTTCGATCATGGCGGCCCACGCGGTGTCGGCGAGGCGCATGGTGGAGAGCGGGACCTCGACCGCCTTCCGGAGCCCGGCTTGCATGGCGGCCTGGCGGGCAGCGGCATGCTCCGGCGTGGCCTTGGGCAGACCGACCGCTGCCATGTAGTCGTTGAAAGCGCTGGTGTCGGCATCGATCATGGGTAGCAGAGCAGCCATGGCTTGGTGAAGCGGAGGGATCAGCCGGCGCATGGCGGCGTCCTGGGCATCGAACTTGCGCTTGCCGTAGGTCATCCAGCCGACCATCGCTCCGAGCGCGGTGCCCAGGGAGGCCAGAAGCGCCGAGGCCGACCCACCGCCCGGGGCCGCGGTTCGCGAACCCAGCAGCTCCACGAAGCCGCGGACGCTGAGGCTCGCCAGCGGTTCCTGGCCCCCCTCTTCAATCATGTACTCGATGATGCGCTTCTCCGGCTGGAACGGGGAGATCGAGCTGAGGCCCAGCCGGTCCACGGCCAGGCGGATCTTCTGCCGCTCGTCGACGACGAAGAGGCCCTCGTTCTCGATGTAGTGCTCGGCCGCCAGCAGCAGCGCCCGGAGTGGGATCAGACCCACCAGCTCGGAGCCGGCGACTCCTACCTTGAGCTTGCGGGCTTCGTCCGCACAGGCCTCGAAGGCCACGTGGGGTGGGGTCACCGTGTAGTCGTCGAGGTTCATCGAGACCTGGGCCATGCTGTACTCGTCCACCCACCAGCCGATGCCCTTCACCGCCTTGAGACGTCCCGGCTCGCCGGGACCCCGGCCCTGCTCGCGAACGTTCAGGGCGACGCGGTGGGCCTGCTCCTTGGTGCCCAGGATGTTGACGTTATACGCGATCAGGAAGAACCGAGCCCCGGTGACGGTAGCCCCCCAGCTTGGCAGGAACTCGGCCGGGCCGTAGTCGGGCTTCCACTCCGGCTTGCCGATCCTCTCGGCCAGCCCCTCGTACTCGCCGGCGCGGATCTGCTTCAGGCTCTTGCGATGGGCCTGGGTGGCGGCCGCCTCGTAGAGGTAGATCGGCAGCCCCAGTTCCTGAGCCGCCCGCCGGCCGAACTCCTGCGCGCAGGCCACGCAGTCGTCCATGGTCACATCCGCGACCGGCACGAAGGGGCACACGTCCATGGCCCCCAGGCGAGGGTGCTCGCCTCGGTGCCGGCGCATATCGATGAGGTCCTTGGCTGTCCGCGCCGAGCTGAGCGCACCCTCGACGACGGCCTGGGGGCTGCCCACGAAGGTGTAGACGGTGCGGTTGGTGGACTGGCCCGGGTCCACATCAAGCAGGGTCACCCCCGGCGTCTTGCGAATGGCCTCGGCGATGGCATCGATGACGGCGCGATCGCGGCCCTCGGAGAAGTTGGGGACGCACTCGACGATCTTCTTCATGGCGCGGGAAGGCTATGTCGGTCGCTGGGGCGTGGTCAAGCCAGGCGGACGGCTCGCCGGGTCTCCTCTGCGTCTCAGGCCCAGACGGGAGCCGGCCGGCCTTTCCAGTGCCAGACGATGAGGTCGGTCAGCGGCGGCTTGCCACCCAGCTCACGCAGCCGGGTCGCGTTCTGGCCTCGATGATAGTGGCTGTGCATGGCGGCTTGGTGCAGCGCCTGAGCCACGGTGATGTGGCAGGGTGGGTCCTTGAACCAGGGGACCTGGATGACCTCCCCCAGCCGCTCGGGCGCGATCGCGGTCAGCAGCGACGCCATCTGTTGGTGGGTCGAGATCACGGCCTCCTTGAGCGCGGCCATGGTGGGGTAGTCGGACAGGTTGGTGATTCGCGGCGCCTCAGCTCTGGCCAGGGCAAGGAAGGCGCGTTGGACCAGGTGGATGTGGTGAAGCCGTTCGCAGGCGGCCCGGTCCGCCAGCGCGCCCGGCTGGCCGTCCAGAGCCCGCCAGTGCTCGGCGTCGGCCCAGGCGCCGTGGGCGAAGAGGTCCTGCAGGATTTCGCGCATGGGGCATGATAGCTCGCCGGGGACGGCCGCGGTCGGCTGTCAGCACTCACGGACGGGCACGAGGTTGGAGAACCGAACGGGCCTGGCGATAGCACGAATTGATTCCGTGGCCGCGACCGGCTAGCCTCCTTCGGCTGTTCTCTCGGGGTCGCAGGAAAGGAAACAACATGACGAAGACCGTGATCCTCGGTGGCGGGATGATCGGCTCGGCGATGGCCATGGACCTGGCCAAGGACCCCGGGTTCGAGGTCACCGTGGCTGACGCCAGGCAGGAGAGCCTGGACCGCATCGCCGCCCGATGGGGAGTGCCCACGCTGCTGGCCGACCTCTCGGACCCGCGAGCGGTCCATCAGCTCGCCTCCGGCTTCGACCTGGTGCTGGGCGCGCTGCCCAGCGTGTTCGGTTTCGCGTCCTTGAGGGCCGTCATCGAGGCCGGGCGGCCTTTCGTCGACATCAGCTTCATGGCCGAGAACGCTCTGGAACTGGACGGGCTGGCTCGGGAGAGAGGGGTGGTCGCGGTCGTCGATTGCGGGGTCGCCCCCGGGACCAGCAACCTCCTGGCGGGGTACGCCGCGAGCCAGCTCGATCGGTGCGACAACATCGAGATCTACGTCGGTGGCCTGCCTGCGGAGCGCCGCTGGCCCTTCGAGTACAAGGCGGGCTTTGCCCCCAGCGACGTGATCGAGGAGTACACCCGGCCGGCTCGGCTGGTGGAGCATGGCCAGGTGGTGGTGAGGGAGGCGCTTTCGGAGCCGGAACTTCTAGACTTCCCGGAGATCGGGAGCCTGGAGGCCTTCAACACCGACGGGCTGCGCAGCCTGATCTTCACCCTGAAGGCGCCTTTCATGAAGGAGAAGACGCTGCGCTATCCCGGCCACATCGCGCTGATGCGGGCCTTCCGGGAGACCGGCCTCTTCTCCAAGGACTTGATCGAGGTCAACGGGCAGCCGGTCCGCCCGCTCGAGGTGACAGCCGCCCTGCTCTTCCCCAAGTGGACCTTCGCCGAAGGCGAGGCGGACATCACCGTCCTGCGGGTGCGGGTCGAGGGCCGCCGGGGGGAAGAACGCTTGCGCTATGCGTGGGACCTGCTCGACCGTTACCACGCCGAAAGCGGTCTGCGCAGCATGTCGCGCACAACCGCCTTTCCGGCGGTGATCGTGGCCCGCCTCCTGGCCCAGGGGCGCTTCCGCCGTCCCGGCGTCCACCCGCCCGAGATCCTGGGTGCCGAGCCCGGCCTGGCCGACGCGGTCCTCGGCGAACTCCTGGCCCGCGGGGTTGCCGTGCGAGCCAGCACCCAACGCCTGCCCCCGAGTTAGCCCGGAGATCCGCCATGAGACGACTTCGCTGCGCCGTGTTCCTGGTCTTCGTGGGACGGTCTCTGCCGGAGGCCAGCGCCCAGGACGTCCCGCTGTTCACCAGCGACTTCCCGGCCGAGGAGTTGGTGGCCCGCCGGGATCGGGTGTCGGAGGCCATCGGCCCGCAGGCGGTGGCTCTCATCCAGGGAGCGCCGAGCCCCTCCGCCTACCTGCGCTTTCGCCAAACCAATGAGTTCTACTACCTGAGCGGGCTCGAAGTGCCTCACGCCTACCTTCTGCTGGACGGGAGCAGCCGCCGGTCGTTCCTCTACCTGCCCCACCGCAACCCGAACCGCGAACGGGGCGAGGGGAAGTCGCTCTCGGCCGAGGACGCGGAGGAGGTGAAGAAGCTAACGGGCGTCAGCGGCGTCTTCGGTCTGGAGGCCATGAACGAGCACCTGTCGCGGGCTCTTCTGCGCGAGCGGCCGCGGCCCCTCTTCACTCCCTTGGCCCCCGCGGAGGGGGCTGCCACCAACCGCGACCTGGCGCTGCGCGCGGTTGCGGACTGGACCGCCGATCCCTGGGACGGCCAGGTCTCGCGCGAAGCGAGGTTTCTTGCCTTGCTGAAGAGCCGCTTCCCGGGCCTGGAAGTGCGCGACCTCTCGCCGGTGCTGGACGGCCTGCGCCTCATCAAGAGCCCGAGGGAAGTCGCCCTCATCAGGCGCTCCACCCGGCTGGCCGGTCTCGCCATCCTGGAAGCCATGCGCTCCACCCGGCCGGGGATACTGGAACAGGAGCTGGATGGAGTCGCCAAGTTCGTCTTCTTCCGCAACGGGGCTCAGGGGGAGGCCTACTACTCCCTGATCGCCAGCGGACCAAACGCCTGGTACCCTCACTACAACGCCGGCAAGAGGCGGCTCCGGGACGGAGAGCTGCTGCTCATGGACTTCGCTCCCGACGTCGGCTACTTGGTGAGCGACATCACCCGCATGTGGCCGGTGAACGGCCGTTTCAGCAGCGAGCAGCGAGCGCTCTACCAGTTCTATGTGGCTTGCTACCGGGCCATTCTGAAGGCCATCCGACCCGGGGTCACCCACACGCAAGCCAAGCAGGAGGCAGCCACGGCCATGGAGAAGATCCTGGCCGGGGCTCGCTTGGCCAAGCCCACGCACCTGAAGGCGGGGGCCGACTTCGTCAAGAGCTACCGGGACTCGGCGGGCCAGGGTCGGCTTGGCCACTTCGTCGGCATGGCAACCCACGATGTAGGGGCCGACGACGGACCGCTCCGCCCGGGCATGGTGTTCACCATCGAGCCCGCACTTCGCGTCCCCGAAGAGCAGCTCTACATTCGCCTTGAGGATCTCATTGTGGTCGGGGAGCAGGCGGCGGAGGTGGTGTCGGCATGGCTGCCCATGGACCCCGACGAGATCGAGAAGGTGATGAGAGAAGACGGCATCCTTGACCGGTACCCCGCGGACGAAGTCGCTCCGCGGTAGGGCCGAGAGCGGCACTCCGATTCGATGAACGACCTTTCACCCGGCGCCTCCCTGGCCTGGAAGATCGCTGCCGCCGAGACCGGAGAGTCGCGCCACGCCTGGATCGAGCCCGCGCACCTGCTGATCGGCGTGCTCAGCCTGGAGAAGCTAGCCCAGCTCCCGGAATCCTACGCCCGCCTCGAAGCCGAGGACCGCCGGGTGGTGGACCAGGAGAGTCAGCGGCTCCGCGACGTTCTCACCCAGGCGGCTCTGGATGCGTCCGTTTGGCGGAGGCGGCTGCGAGGACGCCTGGGCATCGGCGCCCAGACCTCCAGCGGAAAGGCGGTCAGCCGCAGTCCTGCCTGCAAGGAAGCCTTCGAGCGGGCGGCGGGGCTCGCCGGAGCCGGAGCCACCACCAGCCTTCACCTGCTGGCGGCCCTGGTGGAGGCTGGGGGCGGGATCATCAAGGCCTCGCTGGAGGACGCCGGAGTCCGGCCCGAGGCTCTCGGGGGCCTGGCGCTGGCGACCGAACGGCGCGCGGCTCCCGGCTTGCTCGTGGTGGCGCCACCGGCCCTCGCGCCTAGCACTCCGGAGCTGGACCGCTACGGCCGCGACCTCACCCGCCTGGCCGCCCAGGATCGGCTGCACCCTCTGATTGGACGGCGACACGAGATCCGGCGAGTCGTGCAAGCGCTCGCTCGCGGGGTCAGGAACAACCCGGTCCTGGTCGGGGAGCCCGGGGTGGGAAGGACGGCCATCATGGAGGGCCTGGCCCAACGCGTCGTTCAGGGCCAGGATGCCGTGCTGGCGGGCAAGCGGATCGTGGAATTGAACCTGGGCACCCTGATCGAAGGTGCCCGCCGCCCTGACGACTTCCATGACCGTCTGGAAGCCATCCTGGCGGAGTTGCAGCGCCACCCGGAGGTGATCGTCCTGCTCGACCCCCTGCACCTCGCGGTCGGCGGCGGGCGAGGCGGCGAGGGCCACCAGGACGCCTCCCGGCTGGTGAAGCCGGCTCTGGCCCACGGCGACCTGCGTTGCCTGGGAGTCACCACCGCCGCCGAGTACGCGCGTTATGTGGAATCGGATCCCGGTCTCGACCGGCGTTTCGAGAAGGTCGTGGTGGAGGAGCCGAGCCGGGACGCGGCCCTCGCCATCCTGCGCAGCCTGCGCCCGGACTGGGAGGCCCGGCAGGGGATTCGCATCGCCGAAGAGGCCTTGCTGGCTGCCCTCGACCTGTGCTTGCGTTTCGATCCGGACCGCCGCTTGCCTGCAAAGGCCATTGCCGCGCTGGACGAAGCGGTGGCCCTCGCTTTGAGCCCCTCCGAGGCCGCGGATGTCACCGACCGAAACGGGGTGGGTGGGGTACTGGTCACCGAGCGGGAGGTCGCTCGTGCCCTGGCCAACCGGCTGGGGTTGCCCCAGGAGCTGCTCAGCGAGAGGCCCGCAGGGCTCCGCCGCGCCCGGGTGCTGGAGATGGAGCCCTTCCTGAGGAGCCGGCTCTTCGGTCAAGACGACGCCGTCAGGCGGGTCACCGAACGCCTGAAGCTGGCGCATGGCGGGGTTCTGGAAAGGCGTGGTCCGCTGGCGGTCTTTCTGTTCCTGGGCCCCCGCGGGGTGGGAAAGACGGAGCTGGCGCGGCTGCTGGCGGAGTTCCTCCTGGGCAGCCCAGCGGAGCTGGTCCGCTTCGACATGGCGGAGTTCGCTGAGTCGCGGAGCACCACCAAGCTGGTTGGCGTGCCTCCGGGCAGCGGCTCGCAGCAAGAGGCACAGCTCACCCGCCGGTTGCGCGCCCGACCTCAGGCGGTGGTGCTGATCGAGGATGTGGAGCGGGCTCATCCCCGGGTTCTCGAGGTCTTCCAGCAGGTCTTCGAGGTTGGTCAGCTCACCGACGCCACCGGCTTCACGGCGGACGCCCGGCACGCCGTCTTCGTCTTGACGTCGAGCCTGGGCACCGAATCGGTCTCTCTTCCCGGAGGCCACCAAACGTTGAGCGCCAGCGTTGAAGCGGCGCGCCGCCACCTCCCGGGTGGGCTGCTCCGGCTGGTGGACGATATCCTGCTCTTCCGGGCCCTGGAGGAGGAGGACGCCCTGCGCGTGCTGCAGCCGCGGCTGGGGATGGTCACCGACGCCCTGTGGCGACAACAGGGGGTGCGGCTTAGCATCGATCCTGAGACCCAGCGCTTCATTGCGCGGGCCGGCCTGATCCCGGGGCAGGGAGTCCGCGAATTGGGTCGAGCCGTAGAACGGCTGGTGGAGGTGCCGGTGGCCGAGCTGGTCCTGGCGGGCAAGCTAGCCTGGTACCCCGCCTGGCGCCTGGTCTGCGAAGGCGGGAGCACCCGACTCCAACCCGAACCAGGCAACCGGCGAGCCTGAGGAGCCGCCAGTGACCCGAGCCGATCCCACCGCCGGACTCAGCCACCAGGAGCGCACCCGCCTCTTCGCCGAGGCCGTCAGGCGCCTGGAGCGCGAGCCCGGGAAGCCCTTCGCCTGCCCCTATCTCGAGGGCAGGCAGGCTCGCCATCTGAGCCTGCTGTTTCCCCGCCTGCTACCCGGCTCCTATCACTCGCTCATGGACCTGAACTTCCGCCGCATGGGCCCCATCGTCTATCGGCCCCAGTGCGAGGGCTGCTGCGAGTGCCACAACCTGCGGATCCCGGCAGTAGGCTTTCGGCCCTCGCGCTCGATGCGGCGGGCGG
>DATECU010000205.1:0-11965 GCA_035286745.1 Vicinamibacteria bacterium
GCGCGCCAGTGCCGCGGACGCCGTCCTCCAAGCAGCTTGGCCGGGGCGTGCGGCTCGTCACGCTCGACGTGGCACGGCCGACTTGGCCCGTCGACGCCTCCGGGCTGTGCGGGCGCGATCAACTGGCGCGCCTGCGCGTGGTTCTGGCCGAGGGGTTGTTGGCCGGCGAATTCATGATCGTGGCGCTGCACTACGGCTTGTCCGCTCCCTCACGGGGGCCAGCGTCCTGGCTCTGTCGCCTGCGTGATGCTCGTTCCCTGACGGAGTTGCTCGACGCCCAGGACGTGCGGGTGGACTTGATCCTTCACGGCCACAGGCACCAGGCGTATCGGGCCGGGACGAAACGCCACCCGGTCGTGTGCAGCGGAAGCGCTACGGACCTGCGCTCCGCTCCGGGCTACAACATCTACACCATCGATCCTCGCAGGAGCTGCCTATCCGTCGAACGACGAGTCTGGAGCCCAGAGTGCGACACCTACGTGAACGCGACCAGCGAGCGCCTCGACGGCGGTCGGCGGCCGACGGATTCGTGACCGCTGTCGGCCGGCGAGTCCGATGACCGAGCGGATCACGGTGAGCGACTTCCTCCCCGAGTTCGACGCGCTCGGCGAGGAGGCGAAACGAGCGTTGTGGGCCAGCTCGGGCGGGGAGTCCTTCGCGGGGGATGTCGGCAGCGTGCGGCGCCTGGCCCGGATTGTCCCGCGCAACGAAGCCCCGCTTCCCTTCCGCATCCCCTTCGTTTTTCGCATGGACGGAGCGGGCGTCTACTTCGGCGACGACATCGAAGGCCTGTGGCGAGTATTCGGGGGCAAGAGCCGGGTCACCAGGGTCTTGTGGGGTCGGGTCCTGATGCGTGGTGAGCCGCGGATTCAGGTGGCGGACGTGGCCCTGGGTCGGACCTCGCTGCTGCGGGATGCGCGGGGGTGGACCCGCTTCCTGCACCACGTCGCGGCCTGGGTGCGCATCCCGGTCATCACCCCCGCCCGCGCCTACTTCGCCTGGCGCCGTCGTCACCAGCGGCTCGACAGCTACGAGGTTCTCGGTGTGAAGCTCTTCCCGTTCCACGGCCACTACACGGTGGTCGGCGACCGCCGACGAATCCTCTGGCGCGGGCGCTACGAGTCCCTGGCCTCCTTCCGCCACGCGGAGAGCGCCGGGAGGTTGTAAAGACGCGGATCCCCACCCGGCTCACGGCAGCGACCAGCCAGACCCGCGGGCCTCTTCAGGCCTGCCGGCCCTATGCCCACGCGCTGGTGGCGCAGCCGCTTCATCGCCTGTGCAACCCGGTCCTGGATGCCGGAGTCGTTCACTCACTCCGTGTCCCGGAGCACTCGACTGTAGCTGAACCGCCATCGGCCAGGATTCACCTTCCCCTCCTCCCAGCTCGTTCAGACGGACGCCAGGAGACTGCGCTCTGGCTTTCCTTCGTCCCAGGTCCATGTGAGCAGTCCCACGGCGGCTAGCGCTCGTTGATCGCGTCGCCGAAATCGAGGCCGGCGATTCCCGCTCGCCGAGCAGGATCGCGAGCAAGGCGGAGGTGTCGAGGACCATCAGCGGGGAAGACCAATCGCGTCGTAGCCGAGGATCTCGTCCGCCGGCCGTCCATCGAGCACCGGAAGGGCCGCACATCGCTCGCCGATGACGCGAAGCTCTTCGCTGAGACGTGGGGCTCGAACGGCCCCTTCTCGCGCTGCAGCCGCTCGCGGAGCGCCGTCACGACCGCCGCGGTCAGGGTCTCCCCGGTCCGCTTGGCCAGCTCGCGCGCTAAGCGCTCGGCTTCGGCGTCCTCGATGCTCAAGGCCATGGAATACCCCTATCTAGAAGCCTGCTAGATGTTCTGGACGCGGTCAAGACCTCAGACCAGCCCCTGCAGAAACGGCAGTGCGGAGCTGACGCGGATCCCCTCCGGCGTCAGGTAGTCCTTGGTGCCGGTGGCGCTCACTTGCCAGGCGTCCGCAGCCGGGAACCGGGCCTTCAGGTAGCGCAGTCCGCGATCGACCTCGGCGTCGGACCACTTGCACTCCACCAGCAGTAGCGGCGTTCGCCCCTCGACAACCACGAAGTCCACCTCGCGGCCGTCGGTATCGCGGAAGTAGCGCAACTCAAGGTCCCGCCCGCGTGCGTCCTGCTCAAAGTGGACCCACTTCAGGAGGTGCGCCGCCACCAGGTTCTCGAAGCGGGCAGGATCTGCCGGGACCAGCGACCAGTCGAGGTGGTAGTGCTTCTGTTCCTTCTTGACGGCCCGGATGCGTGGCGCCCCGAATGGGGCCAGGCGGAACACGGCGTAGAGGCGTTCCAGGACCCGGAGCCAACTGGCGACCGCACGATGACTCACCTGGAGGTCCCCGCGCAGCGCGTTGATGGAGAGCGGTGAACCTACCAGCTCCGGCAAACGCAGCATCAGCAGCTCCAGGTTGCCCAGGTCCTGCACTCGCTCCAGGCTGGCCACGTCCTCTCGTACCAGTCGGGTCCGATACTCCCGCGTCCAGCGTCGCGCCTCGACCGCAGAGCCGCCGAGGAACGGCTCGGGAAACCCGCCCAGGGTCAGCAGGTCGCGCAACTCGCCCGGACGCCGGAGCCCCAGTTCGCTCACGGAGAAGGGGTGCAAGCGTAGGAGGTGATAGCGTCCCTGGAGCGAATCGCCGCCAAAGCGGTACAGCTCCAGACGGGCACTTCCAGTGACCAGCAGGCGCTGTCCCGGTCTCCGGCCGTCATACAGCCCCTTGAGGTAGTTGCGCCAGGAGCGGTACTTGTGGATCTCGTCGAAGACCCAGAGCCGGGAGACCGGCAGCTCGCGCTTCAAGATCCGCTCGCGGTCGGCGGCGATGTCCCAGTTCAGGTAGCCCTTCGCAGAGCCGGCCAGGCTGCGGGCGAGGGTGGTCTTGCCCACCTGCCGCGGCCCGCTCAGGAACACCATCTTGCGCGCGAGATCGCGCCGCACCTGCGGCTCCAGATACCGGGAGCGCTTCGGCATGATGAGGTCAGGATACAGGGTTTGTTGCCATGAAGCAAAAAGGACCGCGGTCATCTTTGCCTACACGCCACAATCCCCGTGAGGGGATGACGCTGGGACAGCGGGGAATCCGTCACAAGCCGGTGCTTTCGATGCCGCTCCCTGTGCGAGCCTTGGGTGACGGGCAGGGATGCCGGTGCGCAGGCGCTTTACAACCCACCGTCCCTGGCGTAAGAAGGCCTAACTTCTTCTGCGAGGCTGAGGCATGCCCTCCGAATCGAGCCGTGTGGAGTTGGCCCGACAGCTGCTCCAGCACCTGAACGCGGGCCGCCTGGCGGCCGCAGAGGTGCTGCCGGCGGTGGCGGCGTTGCTTGGGTCCGCCGGCGAGCTTCCGCCGCGAGGGGTCTTGCGCGAGGCCCTGCTGCAGGAAGGCCTTCCGGAGCTGGCGCCGCTGCTGCGACGCTTGCAGGCCGCCGAAGCGCGCGATGCGCAGGCCTTCTACAGTCTGCGCAAGTCGGGTCAGCCAATCCCAGCCGCACTCCGTGAGGAGCTCGCCCATCTCCCGCTGGAGCTGCCTCTGGAATGGCCCAAGCGAGAGACCCTGGACACGCGCCTGACGGAAGCCCTCGATCTGCTGCGGGACCGCCTGCTCTTGCAGCCGCTGTCGGGAGCCCCGCGCATCGCGGCTGTGGTCCAGGAGGCGTACCACCGGGCCTGCGCCCGGCTCAGCGAACCGCCACTGCCGTGGGCCAGCCTGCGCCCCCTGGCCCTGGCCCGAGACCTGGCGGGCCGGTTGGGTCCCGGCCACGAGAGTCTGCGCGAGGTAGTCGATGGCTTGATCGCACACCTTACTGAAGAAGAGCAGCACCAGCGTCAGGCGGCCGCGGAGGCCCTTGACCGCTGGCCGGCGCCGCTGCCGCCCGATCTCGACCCGGAAGCGGTGCTGGAAGCGATCTGGGCCCGCTTCCACGCCACCCAGGATCCAGCCGACCGGCTTCGGTTGTTGGACTTGGCGCTTGCCTGGCCTACCCGGCGGCTGGCTTCGGTGGTCCTGGGAATGGCCCGTGAGCCCTGGGCCCAGGAGCGAGCGGCCCTGATCCTCACCTTACGCTTCGGCAAGGCGTACGGTTTGGACTGGCCGCTTTGGACGCGGTGGCTGGAGGAGCAACAGGCAGCCTTCGAGAAGGACCGTCAGGCGCGCTTGGCCACCGACCCTGGTGCGCTGCTGCTGCTCTGGCAAGAGAGCGACGGCCGTCGGGACGCGGGTCTGGAGCAGGGCCTCCTGGCCTGGTGCCGAGTCCACCTGACGCCGGTCACCCCCCCGCGCTTCGTCGAGCGCTGGCGGGCATCGCTTTCCCGTGAGGAGGCGGAGGCCGTGCTGGGGCGCGCCCGCGCTCTGGCCGTACCTCCGGAGGTGCCGGCCGCGATCGCCGCCCCGATGCCGGTGTCGCAGCCTGAGGGGCCAGGGGTCGCGGAGGGAGCGGATGCCCAGCCCGAGCGGGTTCGCCCGGCCCCGAGACCGTCGCCACCCGCCCCCCCTCCGCCGGAGGAGCCGTCGCTCTGGCGGGAGCAGGTCCAGGGGTTCCTGGCCGACAACTGGTTCATGGTGGCGGGCGTGCTGATGGTGGTGGTGGGCGCCTCGCTGCTCGCCTACTTCACCTGGGACAAGCACTGGTTGTTGCGTTACACGCTGATGCCGGCCCTGCTGGCCGGCTTCACCGCCGCCCTGGCCAAGGCCGCCGACTGGCTGGAGGCGCGGGTCGAGGCCATGCGCGGCACCGGTGCCGTCCTGCGCGGCGCCGCCATCGGCCTCTTGCCCGTCAACTTCATGGCCGTGGGCCTGCTCGCCGCCGATCCCCAGGTGACCCGCAAGCTGGTCGCGGTCCCGGTGATGGCTTCCCTCTACGTGGGTCTTTTCGGGTTCGGCCTACGCCGCTGGTGTGGCGCCGTTCACCAGCGTTTGGCGACGCTGTTGGGAGGCGGCCTGCTGCTGCTGAACGGCCTGGTGCTGCTGCCGCCGCTGGCCAAGGCCCTGCTTCCGGTGAGCGATGACGCGCTGGTCCTGGTCTTGACCGCCGGCTTCCACCTGGGCTTCCTGGTGCTGGCCGCGGTGGTGTGGCGCTTCGCCGGTCGGGTGCTGGACCGGCCCCTGGCCGCCGAGCGGCGCGTCCCCTGGTTCCTGATGGGCACCCTGGCCGTGACCTTCGCGGAGGTCTTCGTCTGGGTCCACGGATCCATGCGTTATCTGCCTCCCGCCTACGCCTACGCGGGCCTGGTGATCCTGACCGGCGGGCTGATCCTCTTCGTGGAACGCCGCTTCCTGGCCCTGGGCACCGGCACCGGCTATCTGCCCGAGTCCTTTCTGGGCTTCGCGGTGATCCTCATGGGCGCGCTGATGGGCGCCTCCGAGCCCTACGTCCGCATCGGCAGCCTCTTGCTTGCTGGCTTCGTCTGGCTGCGTCAGGCGGTGCATCGCCGCGAACCGCTCCACCCCTTCATTGGCATGGCCCTGGCCCTGGCGGGAGGGGCCTCGATCGGTCTTCTCGATGCCTTCCCCAAGCCGTGGCTCCCGGCTCTGGGCATCGGCCTGGGTCTGGCCGCACTGCTCGCGGGTCGGCTGGGCCGGGGCGAAGCCGGCCTCCGCCTGCGCGCAGCCTGCGACGCGCTGCACCTGGCGGTGATCGCGCTCTCCGCCGTGGTGGCCGTGCTGACCCAGTGGCACTACCGCTCCTGGCCCCCGGCCACCGCCCTGGCCCTGGGCCTCATTGCTGGCCTCTTCGCGCTGAACGCGCGCGCTCAGGCGAGCCCACGTCACGCGCTCACCGCCATGACGCTGCTGGCGCTCACCCTGCCCTACCTGGGCTTCGCCGACATGGAGGGGCACAGCCTCCGCGGCAACACCATGGTCTTCGGCCTTGCCCTGCTGTCCTTCCTGTGGATGGGCGTGGTCCGCCTGCGGCCTTCCCAGGTCTTGCTGGCCACCCGCTCGACCGTGCTCTGGCTGTACGGGGTTCTGGCTCTGGCGGGTATGGCCCTGCGGGTCGTGATCGAACGCGGGGCCCCGCTCGATCCCCACTGGTCTCGTTTGACGCAAGACGCAGCGGGACCGCTGCTGATGGCGGTGGCCCTGGTGTTGGCCGCCTACTACTCGCGCTCCCTGGTCCCCACCCTACTGGGCGCCGGCATTCTGGTGATCCTGTTCCCGGAAATGCGGGCCAGCTTCCAGTTGATGTTCCCCGCCCTCGCCTGGGGCACCGGGTACGGCAGCGCCTGGAGCGGCCTCTTGCTGTTGCTGCTCGCCTTCCGCTTGCGTGAGGTGCGCGCCCTGAGCCAACTCGGGGAGGGCGACCGATTCCTGGGCGAGGAGCCCTTCCCGCTGCGGCGCTTCGATCACACCCTCTTCACCATCCCGCTCCTGGCCTCGGCGCTGTTCCTCACCGCCAAGGTCGACACCTGGAACCTGCTGCGGCACCTGGAAGCAATGCCCCTCAAGACCGCCGCTGCGCTGGTGGTCACCGCGGTGAGCTGGACGCTCTTTGCCGTCTACTGGCGCCAAGCGTCGGGGGCCCTGGCCGGCGTGCACCTGGGCTGGGCGTTCCTGGTGTTGGGTCTGGTGTTCGGGGTCCGGAGCCTCACCGACGACCCGAAGCTCCAGTGGCCGCTGCTGATCGCCGGCCTGGTCATGCAGGCCGCGGAAGTGGGCTATCGGCGCTTCGTTGTACCCCGTCACCGCTGGGCCGAGGAGCTGCTGGCGGCACCCATGCGGGACGTCCTGCGCTACGGCAGCCTGGTCCTGGCCTTCGCCAGCATTCTGGCGCTGGTGCAGGGTGCGCGCCTGACCAGCCTCCACGCCCTGGCGGCCTTCCTGGTCGTGCAGTTGATTCGGCATGGCCTGGCTCGCCAAAGGATCCTTGAAGGCGCGCACCTCTTCCTTCTTCTGTACCTGATCCTGTTGGCGGCGACCTCGCCGGGCTCGGGGCCGCTCGTCGATCGGCTGTCGATGGCCCGCAGCCTCACGCCGACGCTGGCGGTGCTCTTGGCCGTGCAGATCGCCCACCTGATCCTGGAATGGCGGCGCGACCTGTACGACGGCCTGTGGTCCTTGCTGTTCCCGGCTCAGGTGGGGGCGACCCTGCTGGCCGCGGGCCTGGGGTTGTTCGCCATCACCGATGCCTTCGCCGGGCCCTCGCTCAGCCTGGCGCAACTCGCGCTGCTGCTCCTGGCGATCTTGCTCACCGCCCGAGCCCACGCCTGCGGCGCCTTCGGTCTCTTGGCTGTCCTCCTGGGCTACCTGCTGATTCTGCATCAGCAGGTAGGTGTGGCGCCGGACTACGCAGCCCGGGTGGTGCTGCTCTACGATCCTTGGCAGTTGGCGGCCCTCTCCCTGGCGATGGCGCTCCTCGGCCATCTGGGCCGGTTGCTAGCCGAGGAGAGACCTGCCTGGCTCCAGGGCCCGTTCAGCTTCCCGTTCCTCGGTGGGCCGGCGCTGCTCTGGCTGCACACGCCCGCGGTGGCGCTGGCCGTCTTCGCTTCGCTGCGCCACACGGTCTTGGTCGACCTCAGGCGCCAGGCGATCGAGCTTCAGACCGCCTACCTCGCCACGCTGACTCACCTGGTGGTCGGATGGTCCGCTGGCCTGCCCTTCTTCTTCGGCAGTGCGGCGGCCCTGCTCGGCCTGGGCAACATCCACCTGGTGCGCTTCTTCTTCGGGACCTACCTGCGCGGCCATGGCCTCTCGGAAGTCCACCTGCTGGCTCTGGGCATTGCCCTTACCCTGCTGCAAGGGACGCTGCTGAAGCTGGTGGCGAGGCGCGACCTGGGGGCCGCCTTCGTGAACCGGGCCAGCCTGGTGGGGGCCACCCTGGTTCTCACCCTGTTGTCCGCCCACTACCTGACCGACCCCAACCTGCAAGACATCGCCCCTCTGCGGTTCGTTCTCTCGGGAGCCATGGCGCTCGCCGCCGGCCTCTACTTCCGTCGCGCCGCGCGGCAGCCCGGACCCGGCGAGGACCGCTTCGCCGAGATCTCCGAGGGCCTGTATCACTTCGGTGTCGCCATGGCGGTGTGGTGCACCGCCCTGCTGGTGCCCTGGCTGCGCCAGCCGGCCACCGCCCTTCTTGCCCTGGGCCTGCCTGCGCTCTACTTCTATGCGCGGGCCGAGATCGATCGCAGTCGTTTTGTGGGCCGCCGCTACCGCAACTCGGCGGCGGTCCTCGGCTTCCTGCTGCTCGCCCTCTACGCGGTCCGACCGGTGTTCCAGATGGTCCTGTTCCCCGAGGCCGCCATCTCCACCGACCACTACCACGTCAACTCAGCGCTGGTGATGGTCCTGGGCCTGCTGCTCCTGCGTCTGCACGGCCTGGGTGGTACCGAGTGGCTTGCGTTCTACGGCGGCCTCGCCATCATCACCGGCAGCTACTTCGGCCTCACCTCCTGGCCCGGCCTCTCTCCCTTCGAAGCCCCAGTGCCTGCCGCCTGGTGCGGCGTGCTGCTCACCCACTTCTGGACCGTGGCCAGCGCCGCCCGCTCTCCCCTGCGGAGCCTGGTGCAAGAGCTGGCGGCTCTCGACGACGACGCCTGGACCCGGCTGCGTCGTTCCTGGGGGCGGCTCGGCCTGTTCGCCTCTCAAGGTCTGGTTCTGCTAGGCATCCTCGACTACGCGCGGGACAGCTACGCGGTGGCGCCCTTGCTGCTGGGCGCCGCCAGCGTCCTGATTCACCAGGCAATCCCGCTCGAAAGCCGGCTCTACTTCGCGCTGGCGGCTGGCGAGATCGGTCTTGCCCTCCACGCCGACTTCTTCGTCCCCAGCTACCTTCACCGGGACCAGGTGGTCTTCGTGGTGTTGCTGATCTGGGCGGGCTTCCTGCTCGCCCGTCGAGCCTGGCCCAAGCCGGTAGGCGCACGGCTGATGGGGGTGGCGGCGCCCCTGCTGGCGCTCATCGTGATGGGGCACGTCCTCTACCACCATCCCAGCTCCAACACCGGCTTGTGGACGTTCGCGCTGCTCGCCGCCTTTGCGGCCCTGACTCCACGGGAGACCAGCCGGGCGGTGGCGCCGGAGGAGCATCTGGCGGCCTTTCTGCTGCTGCTGGCGCCCACCTGGCTCGTCTACTTCAGCCAGGCGCCCCTGCTGAGCGAAGGGACGATGGGCGCTTTCCGCACCTGGCCGATCCTGGCCAGCCTCGCCACCCTGTTCGCCACCGGTGTCGGAGCCAAGCTCTATCGACCGGTGTGGGTGGGAAGCCCGGTCGCACCTGCGGTGCCGCGGCTGTGGCACCAAACGCTTTCCTTGGTCGGAGCCCACGGTTGCACTCTCCATACCGTGAGCCTGGGGGCGACGTTCGTGGCCGGTGCCATGCTCCAGGCGGTGCACTACGTCGAGCCCTTCGACCGCCCGTCGCTGGCGGTCTTCCTGGCTCTCTACGCGGGCTTCGCCGTCGCCTGGTTCTTCGAAGGACGCCTCCGACGATCGAGCCTGGCCTACCTCCTGGCCGAAGCCAGCGTGGTCCTGGGCTTCGTCCTGGCGCGCCGCCAGCTCATGCTCACCACCGACTTCTGGAGCTACGAGTACGACGTGTGGGTGAGCCTGGCCGTGTCCTTCCTGCTGGCCGGCGTGAAGCAGGCGTTTGACGACGGGCCGCGGGAGATGAAGCTGCCGGTTGCCTGGTCCATCCTGGTTCTCCCCGTCTTCGCCATCTTGTGGACCCTCATCCATCACCTGGGCAGCGACGTGGCGCTGGTGGTGGTGGGCCTGCACAGCCTGATGTTCGCCTACCTGGGCCGCGAGCGGCGCGACTCGCCTTACAACCTGGCCGCCCTCATCGGTTTCGTGTCCTTCGTGCTCATCGTCTTCTGGAGCAAGCTCGAGCTACGCACCCTGCAAGCCTACGTGATCCCGGTGGGGCTCGGCGTGCTGGTGCTGCTGCAGCTCTTCGGCCGCGACATGCCCGCCGAGTCCAAGAACCGAATCCGTTTGGTGACGCTGCTCTCCATGCTGGGGAGCGCCGCCTACTACGCGCTACTCGACGACCGCTACCCGGCGGCCTTCAACCTGACCATGCTCGTGCTCTGCCTGGCGGCCATGGGCCTGGGCAGCTTCTTGCGGGTGCGCCTCTTCCTGGTGCTCGGCTTCGCCGGCGTGGTCGTCGACCTCTTCTCCCTCGCCGTCAAGGTGGTCGGCCACATGCACCGCGGCGAGCGCATGACCTCGATCGGCATCTTCGTGCTGCTGATTGGAGCCGCCCTGGTCGCGGGTGCGGTGTACCAGAAGGCTCACCGAGAGGAGATGGAGGCCTGGCTGGAGTCGTGGCGACACCGGCTGGCGGAGTGGGAGTAGGCCCAGGGACGGCAGCAACCCTCCCCGCACCGCGCCCGAATGGGAGTGAACAGCATGGGGCGGATGGAGGTCGGACCACGCAAGAGGCTTTCCACGAAGCGCGCGAAGGGAAAGAACAGAGACACGGCGGTCGCGACACTGGCACTCAATCGGTAGATCGGGGTCTCCTACGAGACGGCCTTGGTGGATGACTTCCCATCTACCGCCACCCAGCCCACCAGGCGCCAACCCAGGTAGCTGGTGAGGAGGGTCCAGGCTGCCAAGCAGAGAAGGCCAAGGGTGGCCCTCAGCCACCAAGCGTAGGCCTGCCAAAACGACAACCCTAGTGCGCCGACAAGCAATAGCAGGGACATGACCAGCAGCAACAGATACACGCCCTTGCTGCGACGCAGCAAGGCGCCACAGGATCCGCAGGGGGAGATCCGGGTGGGTTCGGCTTCCTTGAAGAACCGTCCGTAGGTCATCACCGCCTGTCCGCATTTCGGGCACTGGTTTGCAGGCATCGAATCACCCCTTCAGATAAGTCGCATCATATTCGAGCATCGTGCCTTCGCCCTCGCGCAGAAAGACGTCGAGGTCCGAGGCTTTCACCGGCGTCTCCTCCGGTGTTACCGAACGTCCAAACCCGGCCAGTGAAGAACGTCTGAAATCCGGCCACCCCGAGTGGTGGGCAGAGTATCAACGGATCGCCGGTTCCGTTCAAGTCCGTTGATCCGTTGTCGAGACCGTCGGTTTGGGCTGTGGGTGTCTGTGGCTTTCACCGGGGTCTCCTCCGGAGCGAACTGCCGGGCCCGCTTCTGGCAGGGGAGAGGGGGCTGTAACAGAGGGCAACGCCTTCTGGGGTCCGACCCAACCTCCGACGGAGCAGATCGCTCTTGGAGTCCCGGTTCGCGACTCCCTCGTCCGCACCAGTCGGCCCCGCACACCGGCCCTTGGTGGGCCCATGAGGCTCGCCCCGGACCCACCGTGACCGGAACCCGTGGATAATCAGGACGTTGAGCCAAGCCTAGGGGGTGTCTCCAGGCGTCGCCAGGGCGGTGGCGCAGGACCGGGAGCGGGGGGGACTTGCCAGCAACCATTGCGGACCTCAGACCGGGGGTCATCGTCCGCGGGCCGGTGTTTCCGGAGCCGGTGGAGATCCTCGTGGTCCAGCCGATGGGCGCCGACGTGAGGCTCACCGGCGCCGGCAAGAGCACCGGTCGCGTCCACCAGCGCGTGTTGACCTCGGCCCAGCTTGCTCTGCTTGAAGCCACGCCGGAGAACGAACCGTTTGACGGCGATGCCCTGCGCTTCCGGCTGGGGATCGAGGCCATGCGGCTGGCGCTGGCCTACGAGTACGACCCCTACTTCTCGCTTTCGATCGCCCGGGTCGATCCGCTTCCTCACCAGCTCGAAGCCGTCTACGACAACTTCCTCGCCCTGCCACGGATCCGCTTCCTGCTTGCGGACGACCCGGGCGCCGGCAAGACGATCATGGCGGGCCTGCTCCTCAAGGAGCTGAAGATCCGCGGCCTTGTGAAGCGAACCCTCATCATCACGCCCGCCAACCTGTCCTTCCAGTGGCAGCGCGAGATGAAGGACAAGTTCCGCGAGCAGTTCGAGGTCATTCGCAGCGACGTGCTGCGCGCCAACTACGGGTCGAACCCGTGGCAGGACAAGAACCAGGTCATCACGTC
>DATECU010000206.1:0-27170 GCA_035286745.1 Vicinamibacteria bacterium
CCTCTCCCCCCGAGGGGGAGAGGGGTCCCCCCAGGTGCGAGCGGAGAGCATGGAAGGACTTTGAGCTGGCCGGAGCGCACCGCCACCCCAACCCCCGGTGCGCAACAGCGCGGTTCGTGCCCTGCCGCGCGACCCCAGCAACTCTGTCGGTTGTGGTGTCCGTCCGTAGCTGACCGCCGACTGCCGATCGCTGACTGCTTCTCACAACCCTCAATGCCGGAAGTGCCGCACGTTGCTCACCACCATGGCCAGGTTGTGCTCGTTGGCGGCGCGAATGACCTCCTCGTCGCGGACCGAGCCGCCGGGCTGGATGATGGCGGTGGCCCCGGCCTTGGCGATCTCGTCTACCCCATCGCGAAAGGGAAAGAACGCGTCCGAGGCCGCCACCGTCCCCTTGAGGGGGAGCTGGGCCTTCAGCACCGCGAAGCGCGCCGCGTCGACCCGGCTCATTTGACCGGCCCCCACGCCCACCGTCTGCTGGGCGTTCGCGAAGACGATGGCGTTGGACTTCACGTGCTTCACCACCGTCCAGGCCAGGGTCAGGGCCTTCCATTCCTCCGGCGAGGGGGTGCGTTTGGTGACGAGGTCGCACTTGGCTACGTCCAGCCGATGCAGATCCCACTCCTGGGCCAGGACACCCCCCATCACTCGCCGCAGGTCGAAGCCGGTGACTCGATGGATGGAGGTGGTGTCCATGTCCATCAGGCGCAGGTTCTTCTTGGGGGCCAGCACCCGCTTGGCTTCGCCGGTGTAGCCGGGGGCGATCACCGCCTCCACGAACACCTCGGCGATTTTGCTGGCCACCGCCTCGTCCACCCGCCGGTTCAAGGCCAGGATGCCGCCGAAGGCGGAGACCGGATCGCCGGCCCAGGCGCGGTCGAACGCCTCTTCCAGGCTTGCGCCTAACCCAGTGCCGCAGGGGTTGGTGTGCTTGACGATGACGCAGGCCGCCTCTTCCAGCTCGGTGACCAGCCGCCAGGCGGCGTCCAGGTCCAGGATGTTGTTGAAGGACAGCTCCTTGCCCTGCAGCTTGCGAGCGGCCGCCACCGAGTACAGGGTAGAGCCCAGGTCGCTGTAGAAGGCCGCCCGCTGGTGAGGATTCTCGCCGTAGCGCAGATCCCGCACCTTCTCGAAGGACAACGAGAGGTTGTAGGGGAACACCTCCTCCGACTCGGCAACCGCGTAGCCGCCGTCCCTCACCTCCACCTGGGCGAAGTAGCCGGCGATGGCCGCCTCGTAGCGGGCGGTGTGGCGGAAGGCCTTCTGCGCGAAGTAGAGCCGGGTGGGCAGGTCGATGCCGCCATCGAGGTCGAGCTGCTCCAGGAGCAGCGGGTAGTCGGCGGCATCCACCACCGCCGCCACCTCCCGGAAGTTCTTGGCCGCCGCCCGCAGCATGGCCGGGCCGCCGATATCCACGTTCTCCAGCGCTTCGTCGAAAGCCGCGCCCTTGGCCACCTTGTCCTCGAAGGGATAGAGGTTCACCACCACCACCTCGATCGCGCGGATACCGTGCGCTTCTAACGCTTCCCGGTGAGCGGCCATGCCGCCCCGAGCCAGGATGCCGCCGTGGATCTTCGGATGCAGCGTCTTCACGCGGCCGTCCAGGATCTCGGGAAAACCGGTGACCTCGGACACGCTGGTCACCGACAGGCCCGCCTTGGAAAGCTCCGAAGCCGTGCCACCGGTCGACACCAGCTCGAAGCCGCGCTCGATCAGGCCCCGGGCCAGGTCCACGATGCCGTCCTTGCGATAGACGGAGAGGAGGGCTCTTCGGGTGGTCATGGTGTCTCCTTGGGTTGGGCCTCAGCGGGCTCGACTTCCTTGGGAACCGGCATGCGGGTGAGGTCGCCGCGCACCTCGCGCCACACCGCGAGCCAACTGGCGGCGATCACGTTGACCGCCCGCGAGTAGGACAGCGAGGCCACGCTGAAGACGGGCGAGCGGTAGTCGATGGTCTGGTGGGCGACCGGCCTGCCGCCCCGGAACAACTCGCTGCGGACCACCGGGGACTGCTGGCGGCTTCGATCCAGCACCGCCTGCCAGTAGGCGGGCAGGCCCTTGCGGTCCAGGCGCAGGACCTTGGCGTCCTCCAGCACCACCGGGATCTTGTCCAGGTTCGACTCGACGAACGCGTAGTACTCGCGCGTCACCCCGGAGGGATAGCCGTCCGGTCCCACCGAGAGCACGGGATCGGCGAGGTCGGCGGGGAGACGGATCAGCGCCCCCAGCTTGATCAGGCCCTGGCTCAGCCTGCGATGGCGGATCAGGCCGACCACCTCGTCGGCACGGGCGTTGAAGATGTCGACGCTCTCGGACGCCAGTTGGCCATCCACCAGGTCCAGGGCCCAGGCCTGCGCCTGTTCCGGGGGAAGCCGCTGAGCCTCGGCCAGGATCTCCTTTTCGCGGTCGATCAGCAGGTCCCGGAGCGACACCGGCAGCAAGCGCCGGGCGTCGCGGTTCAGGCGCTCCACCAGGCTCACCGGCCAGGCGCCGGCCGGAGCGGCGCTGAGGATGGAAGCCAACAGCAGAGCCAGCCAGCGGCGCATCGGCTACTTCACCACCCGAGCCTTGAGGCTGACCTTGCCGTCCTTGGTCTCCAGCCGGAAGTCGACCGCCTTGGCTCCCTTGTCGGCCAGGATCCGACTGGTTTGCTGGGACACCAGCTTCTGGAAGGCATCGAACTTCACGGCGCCGGTCTCCCCCGTCTCCTTGCGTTTGGCGAGGAACTGATCGAAGAGGGTGCGCATGGCCTCCTGCTCGCGCTCGGGCTGCGCTATCCTGACCTCACCGCTGGGATTCGCCGCCCGAGTCGGAGGGGGTGGAGCCGGTTCCGCCGGGGTGGCCGCCGAAGCCAGCGCCCGTGGGACGTGGAGCCCCACCACCCGGCCTTCCTCGCGGGCACGAAGCCGCTTGTTCCAGAGCTCGTTAAAGGTGTTGTAGCGCGAGACCAGGGACTGGTAGCGAAAGCGCTCGGCGTTGTTGCGGATCTCCGTGTAGGCGTAGCGTCGGATCACCGCCTCCAGTCGATCCCTCGCCTCGTTAGGTGGCTTGCGCTCGATGCCGCTGAAGAACTTCTCCCACTCGATCTGGAGCTGGCGGATGCCCTGAGCCAGCCACTCCAGGTCCTCGCCCAGGCCCAAGCTAGCTTCCCTCGCCCACGAAGAGCCAGAAGAGCGGCAGCCACAGCTCGCGCGCGTAGGGAACCGGCTTGCCGTCCACCAGGACCTCGGTGCCGGGGCGATCTCCCACCAAACGGAACAGCTCGCGCAGGGTACCCGCCGCCTGGGTGTCGAAGAGAGCGCGGTGGGTGCACGCGCTGCCGATCGCTTCCTCCCGGTACTCCGGCGAACGGCGGGCCAGGGCCAGCGCCGGCTGGTACTCCGCCGCCTCGAAGGCGTCGAAGACGACGCCCATCCGGAAGGGGCGGCTGCGGCGGCCCGGGTAGAGGATCTCGGCCATCTCGTCCGAGAGATGGGAGATGTCCGCCTCCTCCTTGGGCACCACCGGCGGCAGCCGATCCGCGTAGGACTTGGCGCGCTCCCGGCTCATGGCCGGTGAGGATATCACGCCAGCAACGGAGGGAACCACAAAGCGCGACTCCAGAGGCCCGAGCCGTCGACGACTGACAACGGTCGGGCCTCTGAGCGCGTGAGCCACCGGTGGCGCCCGAGAGAGCGATCAGGGTCCAGCGAAGCTGGTTCGCACCACGGCCTCGTTCAGCGCCGGTCAGCCGTTGAGCGCGGCCATCGAGGCCTCGGGGTACCGCATGCCGGCCGCGGGCGGCAGGCTCTCGGTCAGCTCGGCCAGCTGGTCTTGGCGCAATGTGAGGTCCACCGCCCCGGCGTTCTCCTCCAGGCGCTTGCGGTGGCGGGTGCCTGGGATCGGCACCACGTCAGGGCCCTGTGCCAGCAGCCAGGCAATCGCCAGCTGCGCCGGCGTGCAGCCACTCGCCGCCGCGGCCTCGCGGATTCGCTCCGCCAGTTCCAGGTTGGCGCGGAAGTTCTCCCCCTGAAAACGGGGGTTGGCACGGCGCCAATCTCCCGCGGAGAGATCGTCGAGGGTCTGGATGCTGCCGGTCAGGAATCCCCGGCCCAGGGGGCTGTACGCCACCACGGCGACTCCCAGCTCCCGGCACGCCGGCAGGATCTCGGCCTCGATGTCTCGGGTCCAGAGCGAGTACTCGGTTTGCAGCGCGGCGATTGGGTGCACGGCGCAGGCGCGCCGCACGGTTTGGGCCGACGCCTCCGAAAGACCAAGCAGGCCGACCTTCCCGGCCTTCACCAGCTCAGCCATGGCACCCACCGTATCCTCGATCGGCACCTGGGGGTCGACCCGGTGCTGGTAGTAGACGTCGATCCGATCGGTGCCCAGTCGTTGCAGGCTCGCATCGCAGGCGGCCTTGACGTACTCCGGGTGCCCATCGATCCCGAGGAAGGAGCCGTCAGGACCTCTCCGCACCCCGAACTTGGTGGCCAGCGTGACCTCGCTGCGACGCTCCTTCAGGACCTTCGCCAACAGCGTCTCGTTGGCGCCGCTGCCGTAGATGTCCGCCGTGTCCCAGAAGGACACGCCGATCTCGAGGGCGCGATTCAAGGTGTCGATCGACTCCCGCTCGTTCGTCTCACCGTAGAACTCCGACATACCCATGCACCCCAGGCCCACCGCGGACACCGGGATGCCGCTCCCGCCCAGCCGTCGCTGCTGCATCAAGCCTCCTTGTCGACGTCTCTCCATGGCGAATAATCTAGCGATCAAGGACGGCCACGGGTAGCGCGATCCTGCCGGAGTCTTGCCTAATCCTGCAAGGACACTTGCGGCCGCCGCCAAACCCTGGCAACCTGCTCTTGATGACACGAGCGAGTCTCCTGGCTGGAAGCGACCGTCGAATGGCCAGCGCCGCAACCGGGCCCAGCGGCCGCGAACGGTTCGTGGCCTTGCTCGGGCAGCTCGCCGCCAGGCCGGGCCGGAACACGACCCCCTGGCCGGGGCTGCGGTGCTTCCGCTCGCCGAAACCCACGGTCCCCGATCCTGCGGTCTACACGCCGTCGATCTGCATCGTGGCCCAGGGCGCGAAGGAGTTTCGGCTGGGGGAACATCGCTTCCGGTACGACGCGTTCCAGTACCTGGCGATCGGGGCGGCCATGCCGGTCTCGGCCCGAGTTGTGGAGGCCAGCGCGGAGAGGCCCTTCCTGTCGATGATCCTGGACATAGGAACCTCCGAAGTGCGTGACCTGCTGCTCGACATGGAACCTGATCCGCGAAGCGCCCGCTGGGAAGGCGCGCCGCCGCTGCGCGTATCCCCCCTGGACGCTCGCCTGCTCGATGCGGTCATTCGCTTTCTGGAGGCGGTCCGGGATCCGCTGGACCGGCGCATTCTGGGCCCCGCCGCCTACCGCGAGATCGTCTATCTGGCCCTGCGCGGAGACCAGGGGGACCAGCTGCGCCAGGCCCTGCGCCACGACCGTCGCTCTCCGGGTGTGGCCCGGGCCCTGCACCACATCCATCGCCATCTCGACCAGCGTCTCGACGTGGCCACCCTGGCCCGGGCCGCGGGGATGAGCGTGTCGTCCCTTCACCATGGCTTCAAGTCGGTCACCGCGCTGTCCCCGATCCAGTACGTCAAGCGCATCCGGCTGGACCGGGCCCGCCAGATGATGGTGGACGAGGGCTTCCAGGCCGCCGAGGTGGCTCTCCGCGTGGGCTACGAGAGCCCTTCCCAGTTCAGCCGGGAGTTCAAGCGCCTCTTCGGGATGCCGCCGCGACGCTATCGCGAGAGTCGGCCTTCCGGAGCGGCTTAGTCGAGGTTGCTGCGCGACCGGCAGCGGCCACCAAGGAACCGGGAACACTGGAGACAGCCCGCGTCGGGGGTCGACGGCCCTCCGACATCGCCAGTGTATAGTGAAGGTGATGAGTTCTTCGCCCGCTCGGGACACCGACCTGCGGAGAAGCCTGCCTTCGGTCGACGAGGTCCTGCGCGATCCCGAGGTCCAAGATCTCGAGCGCCGCTTCGGCCGCGACCAGGTGCTGGAGGCGGTGCGAGAAGCCATCGCCGGGGCCCGGAGCCGGACCGGTCAGGGAGACCCCGCGGCGCTCGGCCGGGCGCTGGCGGAGCTGCCCAGCGGAATCCGCGTTCGGCTGGAACGGGCGGCCCTTCCTTCACTGGTTCCCGTCATCAACGCCACCGGAGTTGTGGTCCACACCAACCTGGGCCGGGCGCCCCTGTCGCCCGGAGCCGCCGAGCGAGTAGCCCGCATTGCCCGGTCCTACTGCAACCTCGAGTTCGACCTCGCGACGGGCCAGCGCGGCCAGCGCGAGGTCCACGCGGAGGCACGACTGCGGAGCCTGCTGGGGGCGGAGGCCACGGTGGTGGTCAACAACAACGCGGCGGCGGTCCTTCTGGCCGTCAACTCACTGGCTGAGGGCCGCGAGGTTCTGGTGAGCCGCGGCGAGCTGGTGGAGATCGGCGGTTCCTTCCGCATCCCGGACGTGCTGCGCAAGGGCGGCGCCCGCCTGGTCGAGGTGGGCACCACCAACCGGACACGGGTCGGCGACTACCGGGCCGCGCTGGGGCCCGACACCGCCATGATCCTCAAGGTCCACCCCAGCAACTTCGAGATCGTGGGCTTCACCGAGTCCCCGAGCCTTGCCGATCTGGTGGCGCTGGCGCGTGAGGCGCGGCTTCCCCTGGTCGAGGACCAGGGCAGCGGCTTTCTGGGCCAGGGTCCCCCGGCGCTGGGCGGCGAGCCCTCGCCGGGCGCCAGCCTGGCGGCCGGCGTCTCACTGGTGACGGTGAGCGGAGACAAGCTCCTGGGCGGCCCCCAGGCGGGGCTGGTGGCGGGGCGGAAGGACCTGATCGAGGCTCTCCGCCGCAACCCCCTCTATCGCGCCTTACGCGTCGACAAGATGACGCTGGCGGCGCTCGACGCCGTCCTCACCGAGCACCAGGCCGGGCGAGCCGCGCTCGGCGTGCCGGTGATCGAGATGCTGGCGGCCCCTGTCGAGGTCGTCAGGCGACGGGCCCGGGCCCTGGCGGATGCCCTCTCGGCCGCCTGCCCCCAGGCCCGCATCGCGCTGGCCGACGGCGCCTCGGCGGTGGGCGGGGGCGCCGCCCCTGGGGTCGAGGTGGCCACGGTCCTGGTCGCCGTCAGCCAGGCGAACCACAGCCCGGACGCCCTGGCCGCCGCCCTGCGCGCCGAACGCCCGCCGGTGGTGGCCCGGGTGACCGACGACCGGCTGGTTCTGGACCTGCGCACGGTCCCCCCCGACGACGAGCCCTCCCTCCGCGACGCCTTGATCCGCGTCTTGAACCGCCCCTGATCGCAGGCTCCGATTCCGGAATACCACCATGCCCCTATCCAAGCTCCGCCTGACCCTGCTGGCCGCGCTCGCCCTGCTGCCTGACGCCGCGCACTCCCAGATCGTGCAGAAACGCGCCGGTCGCCTCTCCATCGCCGCCGAACAGACGCTCGCCTATCCGGGTGGCGTCATCGTGGTCCAGCTCGCCTCCACGCGGGGGATCCGCGGCTACGCCACCGCCAACTTCGACGGCCACCGCTCCGTCTTCTTCGCGGGTCCCGGCGGCGTCCGAGCCCTGGTCCCGATTCCTGCCACCACGCCCCCCGGTCCGCACACGCTTGGCATCGAGGTCCGGGGACGCGGCAGGATCCGGGTCCCCCTGACGGTCGAGGTGGCGGTCCGAGACTACCCCCCGCGCACCATCACCGTGCCCGAGGCCAAGCGGCCGCTGGCGATCGATCCCCGCGCGGTGCGCGAGAGCCGTGAGCTGCTGCGGCGTCTGCGCACGCTCACCCTCGTCCGACTGTGGCGGGGACCGTTTGCCTCGCCGGTGGCGGCCGAGCCCACCTACAGCTACGGCGCGCCGACCACCTACCTCGGCGGCTCGCCGGTCGAATCCCGCACCGATGGCGTCTTCGGCGAGTACCACCGGGGAATGGACTACCAGGTGCCCGAGGGGACGCCGGTACTCGCCCCCGCCTCCGGCATCGTCTTCTTCGTGGGGGACCTGCCGCTGAGCGGCAAGACGCTACTGGTCGATCACGGCCAGGGCGTGGTCTCCGCCTTCTTCCACTTGAGCCGGGTCGAGGTCGCCGAGGGCCAGGTCGTTGAGCCGGCAAGTGCCCTCGGCCGCTCGGGGTCCAGCGGGATCGCCGCCACCCCTCATCTCCATTGGGGCGTCTACCTCCACGGCGTTGCCGTCGACCCGCGGGTGTTTCAGAGCCTGACGGAGTGAGCGGCGCTCAGCAATCAGCCGTCAGCTATCAGCACTCAGCAACGGACGCGGGGCGCGGGAGTCAGCGGGAAGAACGGAAGCGGGGCCAGCGGGAACAAACGCCAGATGCCCAAGAGGCCATGCATCGCCTGCTCCTGGCTACCGTCCTTGTGACATTCCTCGTCCCGCTGCCGTAGCTGATCGCTGAATGCTGAGTGCTGCCGTTCGAGCGGCTATCTCAGCGCTTGCGCGGCCAGGCGGGCGGCTTCCAGAACCGGGCCGGGGTACACGCCCAGTCCCAGGATCGCGGCCACCGCGACCACCAGACCGGCACCGGCCCACAGGCTCACCGGGGCCCAGGCGGGAGCGTCCTCCGCCTCGCGCATGTACATGAAGACCACCACCCGAAGGTAGTAGTAGGCGGAGACCACGCTCATCAGCACGCCGGCCAAGGCGAGGCTCAGGTAGCCGGCGTCCACGGCAGCCCGGAACAGGTAGAACTTGCCCACGAAGCCGGCGGAGACCGGCACCCCGGTGAGCGAGATCAGGAACACGGTGAGCGCCGCCGCGACGGCTGGCCGCCGCGCGCCCAAGCCGGCAACGTCGCCGAGCGAGAGCGGCTCACGGTTGTCTCGCGCCAGCGAGGAGAGGATGCCGAAGGCGCCCAGGTTCACCGCCCCGTAGGCCACCAGGTAGAAGAGGATCGCCTCCACCCCCGGCCCGGGCGAGGCCGTGAGCGCCGTCATCAGGTAGCCGGCGTGTGCCACCGAGGAGTAGGCCAGCATGCGCTTCAGGTTCGACTGGGCCAGCGCCCCCAGGTTGCCCACGATCATGGTCAGCAGGGCGAGGGCCGCCAGCGCCGGCTGCCAGTGGGAGGCCAGGCTGGGCAGCCCGCTGAGCAGCACGCGCAGGAACGCACCAAACGCAGCCGCCTTGACCCCGGCAGCCATGAAGGCGGTCACGGTGGTGGGCGCGCCCTGGTACACGTCGGGAGCCCACATGTGGAAGGGAACGCTCGCCACCTTGAAGCCGAAACCGACCAGGAGCAGCGCGGTGCCCACCAGAGCGAGAGCCTGTGCCGAGTCGCTGGCGCCAGGCAGGCGCAAGGCGATCTGGCCGAGCGAGGTGCTGCCGCTCACGCCGTACAGCAGGGCCACCCCGTAGAGGAAGAAGCCCGACGAGAAGGCTCCGGTGATGAAGTACTTGAGCGCCGACTCCTGGCTCTCCTGGCGTTCGCGGTCGAGGCCGGCCATGGCGTAGAGGGAGACCGACATGATCTCGAGGGCCACGAACAGCGAGATCAGCTCGCGGCACGACACCAGGCCCAGCATGCCCACGATCGAGAAGAGCAGGAGCGCGTAGTACTCGCCGCGGTCGGCGCGGGTCGCTCGGAGGTACGAGGGCGACAACAACACCAGCACCGCACCAAGGCCGAGAATGACCAGGTGGAGGAAGAGCGCGAAGTCGTCGGCGGCGTACGAGCCACCGACACTGGCCCCGCGGCCGTTCCCCTGCATGATCAGCAGCGTAGCGCCGGATGCCGCCAGCAAGCCGGTGAGGGAGAGTCCCGCCGAGGGTGCCCGCCGATCCTTGGGCGTGAACGCGTGGGCCAAGAGCACCACCAGGCCGGTGATGGCAACCATCAGGGCCGGCAGCAGCGGACGGAGGTCGAGGCTCGTCACTTCCCCTCCTCGACCGGCTGGCTGGGGGCTGCGGCGGCGGGTTTGGCCTCGGCCGCCCGCGCGGCGGCGGCGGCCGTCGCTCTCTGCTGGCTCTCGACCTTGAGGACCAGGGCGTTGACGCTGGGCTCGATGCTGCGGGTGAAGAGGGGGCTGGCCACGCCCATGAACAGGGCGAGCGCGAGCAACGGTCCCAGCACCACCCACTCCCGGAGCGAGAGGTCGGGGAGCGAGCGGTTCTTCTCGTTCGTGACCTCGCCGTAGAGCACCCGTTGCACCATCCACAGCAGGTAGGCGGCGGCCAGGATCACGCCCAGGGACGCCAGCGCCACCAAACGCCAACTGAAGGACCAGGAGCCCACCAGGATCAGGAACTCGCCCACGAAACCGTTGAAGCCGGGCACCGCCATCGAGGAGAGGCAGATGCCCAGGAACAACGCCGAGAACCAGGGCATCACGATCTTGAGCCCGCCAAACTCGGAGATCAGACGGGTGTGGCGGCGGTCGTAGAGCATGCCCACGCAGAGGAACAGCGCGCCGGTGGAGATCCCGTGGTTCAGCATCTGGTAGACGGCGCCCACCACGCCGGTGGTGGTGAAGGAGGCGATGCCCAGCATCACGAAGCCCAGGTGGGAGACCGAAGAGTAGGCCACCAGCTTCTTCATGTCCGGCTGGACCAGGGACACCAGCGCACCGTAGATGATGCCGATCACCGCCAGCACCCCGATCCAGGGGGCGAAGCGAAGGGCGGCGTCAGGGAACAACGGAATCGCCAAACGCAGGAAGCCGTAGCCCCCCATCTTGAGCAGCACCCCGGCCAGGATCACCGAGCCCGCCGTGGGCGCCTCCACGTGAGCGTCGGGCAGCCAGGTGTGGAACGGGAACATCGGCACCTTGATGGCGAAGGCGATGGCGAAGGCGGCGAACAGCCACATCTGAAGCGCCGGGGGCACCGGCGAGCGAGCCAGCGCCGCCAGGTCGAAGGTCGTGGACCCGGTGGCCTTGTAGAGGACCAGGAAGGCCACCAGCATCAAGACGCTGCCGGCCATGGTATAGAGGAAGAACTTGACGGCGGCGTAGATGCGCCGCTCGTGGCCCCAGATCCCGATCAAGAAGTACATCGGGATCAGCATCGCCTCCCAGAAGATGTAGAAGAGGAAGAGGTCCAGGGAAACGAAGACACCGATCATGCCGGCTTCCAGGAGCAGCATGAAGACGTTGAACTCGCGCACCCGCTGGTCGATGCTGTTCCAGGAGGCGAGCAGCGAGATGGGGGTCAGGAAGGTCGAGAGGATGATCAGCCACAGCGAGAGGCCATCGACGCCGATGTGATACGAGATGCCGTACTGCGGCAGCCAGGAGCGGTTGACCTCGAACTGCATGCCGGAGATGGGCTGGAACTCGGAGAGCATCCACAGGGAGAGCCCAAAGACCACCAGCGACATGCCCATGGCCAGGAGCTTCTGAGTGCGCACGTTCTCCCGCGGCGTCACCGCCACGAAGATCGCGCCGAGCACGGGCAGCAACACCAGCGCGCTGAGGATGGACTGGCTCATCGCATCCACAGCAGGTAGCCGACCAGAGCCACCGCCCCTCCCAGCATCACCAGCGCATAGCCGCGAACGAAGCCCGTCTGCAGGAGCCGAGCCCAGCGGGAGACCGCGTTCACCATGGTTCCGGTCCCGTTCACGGCGCCGTCGATCGCCGCCACGTCGACCGCCTTCCACAGCACCAGGCTGCTGCCTCCCACCACGAAGCGGCTGGCGAACCAGTTGTAGGCCAGGTCGAAGCCGTACTTCTCTTCCAGCACGCGGTAGGCGGTCCGGCTGGCGGCCGCGATCTTGTCGGGCAGATCGCGCCGGCGCACATAGAAGAGGTAGGCGAAGGCGATGCCCAGAAGCGCCGTCAAGGTGGCCACGTAGGGCAGCCAGGCGGCATGGGCCCCGTGCGCCGCCGCCTGTGCCGCCGGGGACTGAAGGTGGCCGAGCACGCCGGCCGCGGCGGTGACCTTGGCCGGCTCTTCCAGCCGGAAGACCGGCTTCACGAACTCGGGGACATGAAGGAAGCCCACGCTGGCGGAGCCGACAGCCAGCAGCACCAGCGGACCCAGCATGGTCCAGGGCGATTCGTGGACGTGATGCTCGGCCTCATGGTCACCGCGGAAGGAGCCCCAGAAGGTCATGAACAGCAGGCGCGCCATGTAGAAGGCGGTGAGCGCCGCGGTCAGAAGGCCCAGCCCGAAGAGCAGCGGCTTATGAGCGGCCAAGGTCCCGGCCAGGATCTCGTCCTTGCTGAAGAAGCCGGCCAGCGGGGGGATTCCCGCGATGGCCGCGGTGCCGATGGCGAAGGTCCAGAAGGTCCAGGGGATCTTCCGGCGCAGCCCGCCCATCTTCCGCATGTCCTGCTCGCCGGAGAGGGCGTGGATCACCGAGCCCGAGCCGAGGAAGAGCAGGGCCTTGAAGAAGGCGTGGGTGAAGAGGTGGAAGATGCCCACGCCAAACGCGCCCACCCCGCAGGCCAGGAACATGTAGCCCAACTGGCTCACCGTGGAGTAGGCCAGGACCTTCTTGATGTCGGTCTGCACCAGCGCAATGGTGGCCGCCACCAGAGCGGTGGCCGCGCCCACCCCCGCCACCACCGCCATGGCGGTGGCGGACTTGGCGTAGAGCGGACCCAGGCGCGCCACCATGTAGACGCCGGCGGTCACCATGGTGGCGGCGTGGATCAGGGCGCTGACCGGGGTTGGACCCTCCATGGCGTCGGGAAGCCAGACGTGAAGGGGGATCTGGGCGCTCTTGCCGCAGGCGCCCACGAAGAGCAAGAGAGCGATGGTGGTGATGACGGCCAGCCCGGCCGGCCGGGCCGCCACCGCATCGGTGATCTCGACCAGGTTGAAGGTGCCGAACGTATGGAAGGCCAGGATGGTCCCCAGGATCAGTCCCGCGTCGCCGATGCGGTTGACGATGAAGGCCTTGTTGCCGGCATCCGAAGCGCTCTTCTTCTTGAACCAGAACCCGATCAAGAGGTACGAGCACAGACCCACGCCCTCCCAGCCCACGAACAGCAGGGGCAGGTTTCCCCCCATCACCAGCAGGAGCATGAAGAAGGTGAAGAGGTTGAGGTACGAGAAGTAGCGCACGCGCTCCGGGTCGTGGGCCATGTAGCCCAGGGAGTAGATGTGGATCAGCGAACCGACGCCGCTGACCACCAGCATCATCACCAGGGTGAGCGGATCCAGGAGCAGGCCGAAGGGGATGCGAAGTCCCGCCACGCTGATCCAGTCGATGTCCGGGCGTCCGAGCAGGTACGGCTGGTAGGGCTGGTAGGGGCCGGCGATCGCCTTGAGGCCGCTGGCGTCGGCTCCTTGCTGCTCCAGACTCCGCACCAGGGTCTGCCGCTCGCCCTCCCGCTCGGCCTCGGCCTTGTGCATGTTGAGGCCGGTCCAGACCGCGCAGTCGAAGGCCAGGATCACCGTCAGGCAAGCCAGCAGCCCAGCTCCTCGATCTTCCCTGTCGCGCTTTATGGCATCGCCCCACAGCCACAGGACCGCGAAGCCGCCGAGCGGCAGCATCAGCGCCAGCCAAGGGATGACGTTGAGGCGGAACAGGCCCTCGGCCACCGGGGGGGCCAGCTTGCTCAGGAGCCATTCAACGAGTGTGAGCAGCATCCGTTACCACTTCAAGAGGTTGAAGGCGTCCAGGTCCAGGGTGTCCTGGTGGCGGTGGATCGCGATGATGATGGCGAGCCCCACGGCAGCTTCGGCGGCGGCCACGGTCATGACGAAGAACACCAGCACCTGCCCGTCCAGGGTGCCCATCTGCCGGCTGAAGGCCACGAAGGCCAGGTTCACCGCGTTGAGCATCAGCTCCACGCACATGAACACGGTGATCACGTTCCGCCGCAAGAACACCCCGACCACGCCCAACGTGAAGAGGAGAAGGCTCAAGATCAGGGCCGGCTGGGCCAGAGCGCCGCTCATCGTTCCCTCCTGGCCAGGACCACCGCCCCCACCAGCGCCGCCAGGATCAGGATCGAGGTGGCCTCGAAGACGTAGAGGAAGCGGGCGGAGAACAGCTCACGGGCCACCTGGACCGTGGAGGCATCGAAACCGGCGGGAGCCGTCACCCGATAGCCCCACAGCACCACGCCCACCTGGAAGGCGAGCGCCCCTCCCAACAGGATCGCCGCACCGCGCAGACCCGGGCTCTGGGTGGCATCGCTGTCTTCTCGCTTCACGTTGAGCAGCATGAGGACGAACAGGAACAACACCATGATGGCGCCGGCGTAGACGACCACTTGCAGGGCGGCGATGAAGGGCGAGCCCAAGAGGCCAAAGATCGCCGACAGCGAGCCTAACGTCACGATCAAGGCGAAAGCGCTGTACATGGCGTTGCGCTGTCCCACCACCACCAGGGCGGAGCCCACGGCGAGGGCGGCGAACAGGTAGAAGACGACGGTGTCGATCATCGGCCGCCCCCCAGGTAAGCCAGGACTCCCGCGGTCACCAGAATGTTGACGACCGCCAGCGGGACCAGCACCTTCCAGCCGAAGCTCATCAGCTGATCGTAGCGGAGGCGCGGCAGGGTTCCCCGCAGCCAGATGAAGCCGAAGAGCAGGATGACGAGCTTGGCCAGGAACCAGAGCGTCGAGTCGGGGATCAGGCTGGGGAACGGCGAGAGCCAGCCGCCGAGGAACAGGTTGGTGCCGAGCGCCGCCACCGTGATCATGTTGACGTACTCCGCCATCTGCATGAGGGCGAAGCGCATCGAGGAGTACTCGGTGTGGAAGCCCGCCACCAGCTCGGTCTCGCCCTCGGGCAGGTCGAAGGGGGTGCGGCTCACCTCTGCGGTGGCGGCCGTCATATAAATGATGAAGGCCAGGAGCTGCTGCACCGCGTTCCAGTGGTGAAGCCCGCCGGCCTGGGCGGCGACGATCTCCTGGATGCGAAAGGAGCCGGCGAGCATGATCACGCCCACCCAGGACAGGCCCAGGGCCAGCTCGTAGGAGAACATCTGGGCCGAAGCGCGCAGCCCGCCCAAGAGCGTGTACTTGTTGTTGGCCGCCCAGCCCGCCATCACCACGCCGTAGACGCCTAGCGAGGAGACGGCGAAGATGTAGAGCAGGCCCACGTCCAGGTCGGCGATCTGGAGCGTGATCTCGCGTCCGAAGGCTCGGAAGGGCTTGCCGTAAGGCACCACGGCGATGGAGAGGAAGGCGGTGATGACCGCCACCGCCGGCGCCGCCAGGAAGATCCACTTGACGGCCCCGGCCGGCATGACCTCTTCCTTGAAGAAGAGCTTGATGCCGTCGGCCATGGGCTGCAGCAGGCCGAAGGGACCGGTGCGGTTGGGGCCCAGGCGGAACTGCATGAAGGCCAGGGCTCGGCGCTCCACCCAGGTCATCACCGCGAAGAGCGTGAGCAGGACGCCGAAGATCGCCACCACCTTCACCGCCGCGATCGCTAGATCCTGCTGCAGGGGGCTCATCGCGCCACCCCGGCGGCCGAGAGAGCTCTTGCCTCTTCGAAGGTCCGAGCCACCCGGCGCCAGCAGCCCTTCTCCCGCACGTGGTACTCGTACTCCTCACGGAACTTCTTGAGCGTGGATTGGGGCACGCCGATGGCGGCGTCACCGAACGGGCATAGCGTCTTGCCGGAGATGCCCTCGGTCACCTTCCACAGCACGTCCAGGTCCTTCATGGTGGCCTGGCCGCTCTCGATCCGTGAGATCAGCCGCGACATCCAGCCCGTGCCCTCGCGACAGGGAGAGCACTTGCCGCAGGACTCGTGCTTGTAGAAGGAGGCCAGCCGCTCCGCCATCCACACCATGCAGGTGCTGTCGTCCATCACGATGGTGGCCGCCGACCCCAGCATGGAGCCGGCCTTGGCCACGCTGTCGAAGTCCATGGGGATGTCGATCTCGTCGGGGGTCAGAACCGGCGTCGACGACCCACCCGGCACCACCGCCCTGAGCTTCCGCCCCTCGGCCAGGCCGCCGCCAAACGCGGGATCGAAGATGAGCTGGCGCAGCGTGATCCGGCCCAGCGGGGCCTCGAAAACGCCCGGGCGCACCACCTGGCCGCTCACGCAGTAGAGCTTGGGGCCGCTGTTCTTCTCGGTGCCGTAGGCGGCGTACCACTCGGCTCCCCGCTCCAGGATCAGCGGCACCGAGCACAGCGTCTCCACGTTGTTGACGATGGTGGGACAGCCGTAGAGGCCGTGGGTGGCCGGGAAAGGCGGCTTCAGCCGCGGCTGGCCGCGCTTGCCCTCCAGGCTCTCGATGAGCGCGGTCTCCTCGCCGCACTCGTAAGACCCGGCACCGCTGTGGACCACGATCTCCACGTCGACACCGGTGCCCAGGATGTTCTTCCCCGCATAACCCGCCGCGTAGGCCTCCGCCACCGCCTTCTCCAGGGTCCGAATGCCCTCGTGGAACTCGCCTCGGATGTAGATGAAGCAGTGCTTGGAGCGGATGGCGTGGGCGGAGACGATGCACGACTCGAGGAGCTGGTGGGGATCCTTCTCCATGATGAGACGATCCTTGTAGGTCCCCGGCTCGCCCTCGTCCGCGTTCACGCACAGGTAGCGCGGCTTGTCGTTCTTGGGCAGGAAGCCCCACTTCATGCCGGTCGGGAAGCCCGCTCCCCCGCGCCCGCGCAGGTTGGACTTCTTCACGATGTCCACGATCTCGTCGGGGCTCATGGAGAGGTACTTCCTGAGGTTCTGGTAGCCGCCGCCGGCCCGGTAGGTCTCGATCGAGGTCGAGTTCGGCTTCCAGGCGTTCCTGAGGATGATCACCTCGCCCGCGCTCTTCGGCCAGTCGAAGGGGCGATAGCGGAGGTCCCCGGCGAGCAGCGCGTCCAGGTCGGCCGGCTGCACCTTCTCCACCCACTCCCCGTTCACCTGCACCGCCGGCGCCCCGCCGCAAGCGGCCAGGCACTCAACGCGTTCGACGGTGACCCTTCCGTCGGGCGTGGTCTCCCCCTCCTTGATCCCCAGCTTCTTGCAGGCGTGCTCGATCAGGCCGTCGGCGCCGTTCAGGGCGCAGGAGAGGTTGCCGCAGAACTCCAGGTGCAGCTTCCCCTTGGGCTCGAAGCGGAACATGGTGTAGAAGCTGGCGGTGTCGTGGACCTGTGCCGGCGTGAGGTCGAGGAGCGCGGCCACGTACTCGAGGGCCTCGGACGAGAGCTGCCCCTCCTGCTCCTGGATCAGGTGAAGCGCCGGGATGAGGGCCGAGCGCTTGACCGGATAGCGCTTGACCATCGCCTCGAAGGTGGCCCGGTTCTCGGGGTTGAACTCCATCGTAGCCGCTACCAGTCCAGGGCGCCGGTCTTCCAGGCGTAGACGAAACCGCCGCCCAGAAGGGCAATGAAGACCGCCATCTCGACGAAGCCAAACACGCCAAGCTCCTTGAAGATGAGGGCCCAGGGATAGAGGAATGCGGCGTCCACGTCGAGCAGGATGAAGATCATGCAGACCAGGTAGAACTTGATTGGAAAGCGCTCGCGGGCGTTGCCCACGGCCGGCATGCCGCACTCGTAGGTGGCGGACTTGGCGGCGTTGGGGCGCGGGCGGCCCAGGAGGTGGGAGACCACCAGGGTGAAGACGGCGAACCCGACCGCGACGGCCGCCAAGATCAGGATGGGGACGTAGGATGGCATGGTGTGGATCCCGCTCCCGGGCCGTTGGAGCGTGACTCAAAAAGGCGGCCCACGTCGGCCCGCAAAGCCGGGTGAATATAGCTTTCCCCTCGTCAGGGTGTCAAGGAAACGCTCGCGAGGACCCGAGACCCCGCTCGCCCGCGAGCCGAGAGACGGGCTGTCGGGCCTGCTTGAGGAGAACCCTGCGGCCCAGCCGACCCGCTTGAGCCATCGGTGAACGGAGTTCATGCTTGTCGGCTGGGTTGGTCGCCGGGCGCGCTGCCGATCGGACTGCGCGGCTCGGAGACCAACTACTCGGGGAGGCGCGTCCTCAGCAAGCCGTAGGCGCGCTCCATCTCCGGGAACGTGGAGCGCACGCTCGCATAGATCCGCCTGGCTGTCACCTGGTTGTAGGTGCGCGAGGTCTCGTTGCGATCTCTGAGCATCTGCAGCCAGGCGCCTTCGTCGGCGAGCCAGCCAGCCTGGAATGCCGCCTGGAGCGCCTCGCGCGGGGTCGTCGTGGTGACGCCTTCTCGGATGAGGAGCCGGCGCAGGGCTTTCCAGAACAGTTCGATCGCGAACTCGAAGCGCTGTATGGTGCCGTCGATGGCGAGGGGGTTGTCCTCCGGCTCCGCCAAGGCCTCGCGCAGTCGATCGAGCGCACGGCCAAGCGTAGCCAGCACCCTGGCGTCCTCGTTACCGCTCATGGAGGGTTCGGCCTTCGGCTAGGATTCGTCGGCGCAGGTCTTCGCAAGCCTCATCGAGACGTACGAGATCGATCGAGAGCAGCGTGTCCGCGTCCTCGACGATGTCGGCCAGGCGCTGCCACTCGCGCGGCGAGGCACCGGGCGCCTCGACCGCCAGGTCGACATCGGATCGGGGCTGGGAGTCACCCCGGGCTCGCGAGCCGAACAGGATGACCCGCCGCACCGAGGGTTCTTGGCCCAGGCGAGCCACCATGCGGCGAACGGCCTCCGGCAAGGCCGAGACCGACGAAGCCGAGAACGCGGTGATCATGCGAGCGACACCGGTCAGGATTGTACACCGGCATCGAAGGCACCAAGAGACCACTTCCGCTTGCTCCAGCCGGCCCGGCACGGGATACTGACCGATCATGCGTCGCACCAAGATCGTCGCCACCATCGGCCCCGCCTCACGCGGCCCGGGGATCCTGGAGCGCCTGATCGAGACCGGCGCCGACGTGGTGCGCCTGAACTTCTCTCACGGCGAGCACGAGGACCATCTCGCAGTTATTCGTTCGACGCGTGAGATCTCGGCCCGGCTGGGCCGATCGGTCGCCATCCTCCAGGATCTGTGCGGCCCCAAGATCCGCACCGGCAAGCTCCGGGACGGGGCGCCTATCGAGCTGGTCAAGGGGGAGCGGATAGCCATCACCACCGACGAGAGCGTTCAGGGCACCGCCCGCCTGATCTCCACCACCTACGATCCCCTGCCCCGGGACGTGCGTCCCGGCGACCGCATCCTGCTGGACGACGGCAACCTGGAGCTGCGGGTCCTGAGCGCGGCCGGCCAGGAGGTCGCCTGCGAGATCGTGGTGGGAGGCCTGCTGAAGCCGGCCAAGGGCATGAACCTCCCCGGCGTCAAGCTCTCCACGCCCGCCCTGACCGAGAAGGACCGACGCGACCTGGCTTTCGGGCTTCACCACGGCGTCGATCTGGTGGCCCTCTCCTTCGTGCGTCAGGCGCAGGACGTGCTCGAAGCCAAGGACCTGATCCGCTCGCTGGGCGGCTCCGCTCCGCTCATCGCCAAGATCGAGAAGCGGGAGGCCATCGACGACCTGCCCTCGATCCTGGAGGCCACCGACGGGGTGATGGTGGCCCGCGGCGATCTGGGCGTCGAGCTGTCGACGGAGGAGGTCCCCACCCTGCAGAAGCGGATCATCGAGATGGCCAACGGCGCCGGCAAGACGGTGATCACCGCCACCCAGATGCTGGAGAGCATGATCGAGCACCCGCGACCCACCCGGGCCGAAGCCTCGGACGTCGCCAACGCGATCCTGGACGGCACCGACGCCATCATGCTCTCGGCGGAAACGGCTTCGGGACGATACCCGCTGGAGTCGGTGGAGACGATGGCCCGGATAGCTCGTTATACGGAGAAGCACTACGGTCCGCGCGCCCCCAACCGCGTGATCGCCGGCCCCGGCTCCATGGTGGCACGCAGCCTGGCCCACGTGGCTGCCACCGTGGCCGAGGAGCTGGACTGCAAGTTGATCCTGGTCTTCACCGCCTCAGGGTCCACGGCTCGGCTGGTCTCGAACCAGCGGCCGCCGGCCCCCATCGTGGCCATCACCTACGTGGAGGACACCTACAGGCGTTTGGCGCTTTCCTGGGGTGTGGTCCCACTGCGTTCCTCCTTCGCCGCCAGCACCGACGACATGATCGCGCAGGGGGAGGCGATGCTGAAGGAGAGAGGCCTGGTTAACCCCGGAGACACCATCATCATGTTGGGTGGGCAGAGCCACACCACGGGCGCCACCAACATGCTCCGAGTGCACTCCATCTCGTAGGTGGCGTGTCGAAGGGTGCCTGCCCGCCGGTCCCCGGGTTGCCCCCCGGCCAAGATCGGGGGTCCACGACCTGGATGAGGGTGGCTCGCGGCGATGCGGTGGCGCCCGAGAACGGTCTTGCTTCCCGAAGTGGCTCATATGACAATGAGTGTGTGAGTAACTCAGTGAGACTCCAGGTGCTCGTGCCTCCGGGGCTGGACGCCCGGGTTCGGAAGGCTGCCCAACGACAGGGGGTTTCGAAGGGGGAGTGGGTCAGAAGGGCCCTCGATCATGCGCTCAAGAGCGAGAGGCTCGGTCCAGACGCCTTGGCCCGGCTCTCGTCGCTCGGGGCCCCGACTGCCGATATCGATCAGATGTTGGCCGAGATCGAGGCCGGACGGTCGTGAGGATCTTCATCGACTCGAACATCCCCATGTACGTTGCTGGACGTGATCACCCGCTTCGTGAACCGGCCCGTCGCTTCCTCGCGCGCGTGCAGGCGGGGGAGTGGGAAAGCTGCACCAGCACCGAGGTGCTCCAGGAGATCCTCTATCGCTATGTGGGCATGCGACGACCGGACCTCGCCATTGAGGTCTACGACCTCTTCGTCAGCATCTGCTCCACGGTGCTCCCGGTCACCATCGCCGATACCGACCTCGCCCGCGACCTGGTGCGAGAACGCAACGCGGCCAGCATGCGAGACCTGGTTCACGCCGCGGTGATGCTCAACAATGAGGTGACTACGATTGCGACTTTCGACGCCGGGTTCGATCAGGTGAAGGGAATCGAGCGTCTACAGATCTCCTGACCTCCGTCGCGCGCGGTAGGCCCAGATGGCCGCGGTCCAGAGGGTCCGGCCCGCATGCTCCCCCCCCGCCAGTCGGCGAGTGACCGTTATTGGGTCAGTCGAGGCGCAGTATGAGCGGCGAGCGGCGGTTCGGGCCGGTCACCGTGAGGCGCGAGGGTCGCCACCGGGCCGGCGGCGCCGGTACCGAGCCGGCCAGGGCCAGGGAGATCTCCTCGCCGGGTGCCAGTCCATCGGGCAGGCTGAGCCGATGGCTGGCGCTGGCATCGCTCAGCGTGAGATCGAGGCCAGATAAGGGACGGCTGCCGGTGTTGGCGATGCGAAGCACATCGCCCAGGAGTTGAGCTTCGATCGGCTCCGGGGTCTCCGGCAGGGTCTCGGCCGGAGGTGGAGAAGGGCGGGCGGCGGGAGCGTCAGCCGCCAGAGGCGGCGACGACTGGAGAACCGGAGTGAGGGTCGGCGGGGCTTGGGCCAGGGGTTCTCTGTGCCCCCGCATCCAAAGAGCCCCGGCCAGGCCACCCAGGACGAAGAACCCGAGGGCCGCGATCGTCCGTTCCGCCGGGCGGCCGGATCGCCTGACCCGATGCGACGGGGGCGCTCCTCGCATAACGGATTCCAGGGAAGACACCAGCTCCGCCGCCGACGGCCGCTGGCCTGGGTCCTTGGCCAGTGCCCGGGCCAACAGGTTGTCCAGCGCCGGGGGGACCTCGCGGCGCAGGGTGCTGAGCGCCTTGGGCGTGGCTTCCAGATGGGCCCGCAGCCACTGGGCCGGCGACTCCAGGTCGCTCACCTGGTAGGGGAAGCGCCCTCCCGAGAAGAGCAGGTAGAGGGTGAGACCGAGCGAGTACACGTCCGATCGCGCGTCGGCCTTACCCCCCTGGGCCAACTCGGGGGCGGCGAACTGGGGGGTACCCGTCAGCAGTCCGGTGGCGGTGACCCTCGCCGCCTCGGCCACACGGCTGATGCCGAAATCGCCGAGCTTGGCCACTGGCGGACCGGTTCCCGGCAGCAAGACGTTGCCCGGCTTCACGTCGCGGTGAATCACTCCCGCCTGGTGCGAGAGCTGGAGCGCCCGGCTCACCGCCAGGGCTATGTCCAGGGCCTGCTCGACGCTGAACGGCTCGGCCTCGGCTGCGCGCCGTCTGAGCTCCAGTCGCAGGTCGGGCCCATCGACCCACTCCATCTCGATCCAGGCCAGGCTCCCCCTCAGGAAGGGGCTGAAGGTCCGCACCACGTAGGGCGACGACAGGCGTTGGGCGTTTCGGACCTCTTCGCGAAAGCGCCGCCTGTCGTCCTCGTCGAGACGGTGGAAGATCTTGAGGGCCACCTGGTCGTCGGTGGCTCGGCAACGGGTCCGCACCAAGGTCGCCGAGCCGCCATGGCCCAGCTCGGTCCAGCCCTCATAGCGCTCGGCCCACACCGGGTCGGCCAAACAGAGCGCATGCAGGGCGTCGGTCATGAGCTTGCGGTGTCGCCCCGGCTGAGACCGTGCCGCTGCAAATAGCGATACAGGGTGGCCACCGAAACCCCCAGGCTGCGGGCGGCGCCCACCACATCCCAGCGGTGCAGCTCGAGCCGCTGCAAGAAGAAGTCGCGCTCGAAGCGGGCCCGGGCCTCCTTGAACGAACCGGCGATGAGTTCCTCGGCCAGGTTGGCTCCACCGGGGCTTTCGCCGCCGACCACCTCGGGGCAACGCCGCTTGAGGCTCGCCAGGTCGATCTCCTCCCCCGCCCGACCGTGGGTCACCAGGGCGGCGGCCACTCCCGCCAGCTCGCGGACGTTGCCGGGCCAGGAGTAGGCGAGCAAGGCCCGCAGGGCCTCTGGGCTCAAGCCCCGGGTGCGTTTCTTGAGGTTTTGCTCGGCCCGGGCCAGGAAGTGGGAGAGCAGGGGGCGGATGTCGCCGCGCCGCTCGCGGAGCGGCGTCAAACGAATGTTCAGTGCCTTCAGGCGGTGGTAGAGGTCGTGGCGGAAGCGCCCCGCCTGCACGTCCCTGGCCAGGTCCCGGTGGGTGGCGGCCAGCAGCAGCACGTCCACCGGGTAGCTGCGACTCTCTCCCAGAGGCTGCACCGTCCACTGGTCGAGGACCTTGAGCAACAGCTCCTGGCCGCGCGCGGGCAGATCCCCCACCTCGTCCAGGAATAAGGTGCCTCGGTGCGCCGAACGAAACAGGCCGGCGGCGGCATCCAGCGCGCCCGTGAATGCGCCACGGGCGTGGCCGAAGAGAGTGGCCTGGGCCAGCTCCCCGGAGAGACCGGCACAGTTCGCCTCCACCAAGGGACCCTGGGCTCGGCTCGGAGAGTAGGCGTGGAGGTAGCGAGCCACCAGGTCCTTCCCGGTGCCCGTCTCACCGAGGATCAAGATGGGGCGCGGGGGGGAGGCCGCGGTGGCGGGCAGGAAGGTCTCCACCAGCTCCGCGCGCAGGTGGGCCATGTCCTCGCTGTCGCCCAGGATCTCGGGGGCGCGCGGGTCCTGCGACTGCAAACGCCGGCAGTCGGCCTCCAGCCGGCGGTACCGGCGCTCGCTGTCCAGGAACAGCCCGAAGGCCTGGCCCAGGGCGATGGCGTAGGCCTCCAGGAACGGGGCATCGCCCGGCGCGTAGCCCTGGGGGCCGGGACGGGTCTGGAAGTAGAGAACGGCCAGCACACTCCGGGTCCAGGGATCGAGGACCGGGGCGCAGAGCACGGAATGGGGCCGGCCCTTGAGCGATGCGGTGAGGCTCGCGTCCTGCGACTCGAGCTGGGAGTTCTCGACCACTTGCACCTGGCGGGCGTCGATGGCTTTCTTGATCTGGGTAGGGCTGACTCCAGCGATAGGTGCGCCGGTGATCAGAGCCTCCACCTGTTCGGCGTCCAGTCCCTCGGAGTGCAGGGTCTCGAACTCCAACGGCGAGAGCGAGCGCACCCGGAGCAAGAGGGCTTTCTCGGCGGAAAAGGCCCGTACCGCATGGCCGAAGGACGCCGACAGGGCCTCCCGCTCGTCGCGGGCCGAGCCCAGGATCTGCAAGGCCTGGCTGAGGGCGGACAGCAGCTCGCGGCTGCGGGGTGCCTCCGGCTGGGGCCCGCTTGGCGGAATGCCGGTCATTTGCGCGACTATAGCCGACGCCACCCGGGTCGGAAAGCGACGCCGGCAGCGGCCTGGGGTGATGAGAAGCCATCCGCCACACCGAACGGAAGGGGGTAGAATCCGGGCCAGCCCAGCCATGATCGCCCCTCTGCTCAAGACCCTGCTGCTCTCCGGGTCGCAACTGACGCTGGCCGTCTCGCCTGACGGCCAAGCGCCGGCTCGCATCTCCTGCCCGCTTCATGCCGTCACCCGCTTGAGCTTCCCCGAGCCGCTGCGCGAGCTGCGCTTGGCCAAGACGGAGCGGATTTCACTAGGCGTGCGCATTGTGGCGTCCTCGCCTCGAGCCGTGATCGAGGTCGCGCCCGCGGCTCACCCCCGGCGAGCGCGGCTCCGCTTCCGAGGTCCCACCAGCAGCTTCGAGGTGGAGCTGGAGACCGCGGCCAGCGGGTCCGGCGCCGAGATCGACCTGGTGCGGGCCTTGACCACGCCGCAACCGACACCCGTCAGCCCGCTGCCCGGCGAAGCAGGGGCGCCCCTGCCCAGCACGCCGGCGCCGGTGCCGCCCGCAGAGACGACCACCGAGGTTGCGCCGGCTTCCCCCGGACCGCCCCCCTCGCCGGAGACGGCGGCCGAGCCGACACCCGGCCGAGCCCCGGTGGTGTTCGACCTCAGCAGCCTGCTCAGGGCCACCCCGGTCAACATCGGCCGGCGCGAGGGGCTGCCCGGCCAGCCGCCCATGGTCCTGGTCGACGCCCTGCGCGGCGAGGCATTCGTTTGGCTTCGCTTCACCCTGGAGAGGGGGGCGGCGGAGCGGGTGAGCGCCGTGTCCTGGGAACAGGGCGCCATCGCGGCCTTCACCCAGGAGCCGGTGGGCCGGGACCTGCGGGTGGTGGTCCAACTGCCCCGAGTTCAGGTCTCGCGCAAGACGCGCATTGTCCTGGAAACGGCCTCCGGAGGCCGCTACCGGTTTGCCCTGAACTCGGGCACGCTGGCCGGCTTCTTCCGATCTCTTTTCGAGTGATGAATGAGTGAACCACGTCCTGGTCTGGTCTTCGCCCTGGGGCTTGGGCTCCTCGCCTGTCAGCGACAAGGGGACCCGGTGGGCCCCGGCAGCAACCGCGCGCCCGAGATCCGCAACGTCACCGTGAGCCCGCCCAGCGTGGCCGTCCCGGGGACGGCAACCGTGCGGGTGGAGGCTGTCGACCCGGAGGGCGATCGCCTCTTCTTCCAGTACCAGGCCGAGGTGGGCAGCCTCACCGCCGACCCGGCGGACCCCTCCCGAGCCCTCTACACGCTCCTGGACCCCGGCGCGCGGAGCAGCGATCGCCTCAGCATCTCGGTGACCGACACCAAAAACGCTGCGGCGCTCTACCACGCGTCCGTCGGCTTCCAGGGAAACCAGCCGCCCCGGGTCGATGTGCCCAACCCGGGGAGTTGCCATCCGCCCTGCGAGGTCCAGGTGGTGGCCGAAGCCAGCGACCCCGAGGGCGGGGTCCTGACCTACCAGTGGTCAGGCTGCGCCACCGGCTCCAGCCGGACGGCCCGCTGTGAGGTGACCCGCCTCGGCCGCACCTGGGCCACGGTGGCGGTGCAGGACGGGCGGGGCGGCGTGGCGGTCGCCAGCGTCCCCGCCGTCGGCAGCAACATCGCGCCCTTGGTTGGCGGAGGCCAGGACTTCTACAGCACCTACCAGCGGCTGCTCATCAGCGTGAGCGATCCGGACGACAATGAGGTCGCGCCCCGGTGTGCCTGGTGGGGTGATTGCCAGTGCACCGGCGACTTCCAGAGCTTCAACACCAACTGCGCGCTGCCGGGCACCGCCGCCAGCTGCACCATGATCGCGTCCTGCTGGGACCCGTGGGGCGGAATCGGCGAGACCCGCTTCCGGTTGCTGCGTTGAGCGCGCGGAGCCTCGGTATGGCGGCGGCCCTGCCGTTTCTCGGCGCTTCCCTGCAAGCCCAGACCAACGACCATCTCTTCCGCTCCTGGCAATGGCCGCCGGAGGTCCACTCGGCCCGCCAGGCGGGGTGGGCGGGTGCCGGGGTGGCGTCGTTGGACGAAGCCACCGCCGGCGAGCTGAACCCGGCGCTTCTCGCCTCGCTGACCAAGAACCAGGCCTATGCCGGCGGCCTGGCCTACGGCGCCGGGCAGACGGGGGTCGGCGACCACCTGGATTCGCGGGTGGCGCTGGGCACCTGCGGAGTGGCGGCCCGGGTCTCCCGCCGGTTCGTGCTGAGCCTCGAGGTCTCGGAGGCTCGAGCACTTCGCCTGGAGTTGGCGCCGGTTCGCCTGCCCGACGGTTCGGCGGACGCCGGCTGGTTGCGGGTCACCGGCTTCGACCTGCGCGGCGCCGTCGCCTTTCGCCTAACCCCAAGACTGCACGTCGGGGCCCGCATGGTCAGCAGCCGCTTGAGTCTCGATGCCGACGCGCGGCACGATCCCGCCACCGGCCCCAGCGACCTCACCGTACAGGCATCGGGAACCGCGACCAACCTGGGAGCGGGCCTGGGTCTCGCCTACCAGGCCAGCGGCTGGCTCACGCTGGCGGTGTCCAGCGACACCGGGATGGGCTGGCGCTTCTCCCGCCGCGCCCAGAACCCGGCGCTGGGCGTGGAGCTGGACGCGGGCAGCCCATTCGAAATCAGGCGGCCCAGCCTGTTGCGGGCCGGGGTGAGCGTCGCCCCCTCCCGCCGCTTGCGACTCCTGGCCCAGCTGGACCTGGTGCGCTGGAGCGAGATCCCGGCCGGGCTGGTGATCGCCCAGGGTCCTCGGGCCCGCGATGAGTACCGTTTGGCGGACGCTCTGGAGCCTCGCCTGGGAGCCGAGGCCTCGGTCCCACTCCGTCGCACCAGCCTCCAGGTGCGAGGGGGCGTCCACGTGCAGGGTGCTGGCCAGCTCCGCTTCGAAGGCCCCGACGCGACGGAAACGGCGGTCTTCCAGGGCGCGAAGACAAGGCTTGTCGCTTCGTTAGGCGCTTCACTGATCACCGAGCGGGGTTGGCGGCTGGATGTGGCCGGGAGTGTCGGCGGGGAACGGCCGGCCTTCCTGGTCGGAATCGGTCTCGGGTTCTGAACGCGGCGCCCGAAGTGAATTCGGTCGCCGCTATCAAGCGGGGGGCTCCCGCCCCCCGAACCCCCGGACACGAAACGCGGCGCCCGACGTCAATCCGTTGGCCGCTATCAAGCGGGGGGCTCCCGCCCCCCGAACCCCCGGACACGAAACGCGGCGCCCGACGTCAATCCGTTG
>DATECU010000207.1:0-17409 GCA_035286745.1 Vicinamibacteria bacterium
CGTGTCCGATCGGGATAGGGGGGCCGGCTCACGCCGGCCACCCCTCCCACACCACCCGGCATGCGGGTCCGCACCGGGCGGTTCGCGAAGTTGAGGTCAGGGGCGCGGCTTCGGGAGGTAGAGCCTCGGGAGGCCGAGCCCGTCGAAGTACGAGAGCGTCAGCACGTTGTTCAGGACGGCGCTCGTCGCCCACCATCGGCGCGTGTTACCCGCGATACCGGAGGCCACGAGGTGGGATGCGCCGCGGGCTCGCAACTCGCGGTACACCTTGACGCCTCGTTTCCACTGCTTCAGGTGGAGGGCGCGCAGCCGGTGACGAATCCACTTGTCCAGCCGCGTGAAGGCGGACGGAAAGTCTGCCAGGCTGAAGTAGTTCTTCCAGCCGGGGAGATAGCCGCGCAACTCCGCCACGACCTGGGAAATGCTCCGCCCCCCGAGCCGCCCGGTGATGGAGCGGACACGGTCCTTCATTACTTCAAGGGCTTTGTCCGCCACCCGGAGTCCGACGCCCGGTCGGTCGTACGGCTGCCAGAACGAGTAGCCGAGGATCTTCCGGTTGAACACCAGGTCGACCGCGCTCTTCGCCTCGTTGACGCGGAGCCGGAGTCGCCCGAAGAGCTGCCGTAGCAGCACCATGACCCGTTCGCCAGCACGCCGGCTGCGCACGTAGACGTTGCAGTCGTCGGCGTAGCGCACGAAGGCATGGCCGCGCTTCTCTAACTCCTTGTCCACCTCGTCGAGGAGCACGTTGGCGAGCAGCGGGGAGATCGGACCACCTTGCGGTGTCCCTTCCCCCGACTCCCTCACTACCCCGTTCACCAGAACGCCGGCTTCGAGATAGCGACGGATGAGCCCCAACACGCGCCGGTCCGGGATCCGTTTCGCGAGCCTTCCCATGAGCACGTCGTGCGAAACGCGGTCGAAGAAATTTTCGAGATCCGCGTCTACGACGATCCGGCGTCCTTCCTCGACGTAGCGCTTGGCCGCCATCACCGCGTCGTGGGCGCTGCGCCTCGGCCGGAAGCCGTAGCTGTGCTCGGAGAAAGTCGCGTCGAAGCCGGGCTGCAGGACCTGGAGCAGGGCCTGCTGGATGAGCCTGTCGAGGGCGGTGGGGATGCCCAACTGCCTCGTTCCTCCCCCGCTCTTCGGGATTTCCTGGCGCTTCACCGGTGAGGGCTGGTACGTGCCCGCGAGGAGTTCCTCGCGGATGCGGCCCCAGTGGTCCCACAGGTACGGCAGCAGTTCCTCCGTGGTCATCCCGTCGATGCCGGGACTGCCCTTGTTCTTCCTCACTCGCTTCAGCGCCGCCTTCATGTTGGGGCGCGACACCACCCGTTCCATGAGCCCGGCGCCGTCACTGCCTGGATGTCCGCTCTCCCTTGCCGCCGTCGGGCCTTCCACACTCCGGCCAGGGGACGGGGGTGCACCCCTGCCCATGATCGGGTCCAGTTGCCTGGACATCTGCGGCTTGGACCCTTCGAGGCTCAGGTGCGCTTCACCCTCCTTCACGTTCGGTCCTTCGCTGCCTGCGAGTCCGGCAGCTACTACGACCTCTGCTGACTTCTCGCTCCGCCGGTCGTCCGGCGTCGCCCTTTCAGGCGTGAGGCGAGATCTCCCCAGGTATCAACGCTGTCCTTCACCGCCTGGCCGTCGGATCTACGTCGCCTTGCCTTGGCCATCAGGGCTTCGCGGATTCCCCGGCCGCTCGCCCTGCTCGGCAACGCCTCACATCCGCTTCCTGTTCGTCAACCGGCGGCTTCGCTACCCGCTTCCTCCCCACGGTCGGTCGCCCTTCCGCAGTTGCGGGGTCGCTTCGTTCGCGATGGCCTGCTTACGAGAGGACTTTCACCTCCTGAACAGCGCCCTTGCTGGGCGCACGGGGTTCGGGGGGCGGTAGCCCCCCGCTTCATAGCGGCGCCCGAAGTCGTTACGCGCGCCGCGTTTCGTGTTGGGGGTTCGGGGGGCGGCAGCCCCCCGCTCAATAGCGGCGCCCGAATTCACTTCGGGCGCCGCGTTACGACGCTTGGCGCCCGTCAGCCACCGCGTAAAGGGTGATGGCCACCGAGATGTCGAGGGCACCGGCCCGCCAGAGCAGATCGGAGGGAAGGGTCTCGGTCTGAGCCACCACCTCGCGCCGGGCCAGCGCGAAGTCGAGACAGACCACGTCCACGCCCTCCGCGCCGCCCAATCGCCTGAGTTCATCCTCATGCTGGTCGAGGAAGACGATGGCATCGGCCACCTTGCCTTCGAGGTCGGTGAGCGCAGCGCGGCTGACGGTCAGGTCGAAGCCGGAGGCCGAGCGGAGGCGATCGCCCGCCGCGCCGGGCAGCGGCTGACCCTTGTGGTAGACAGCCTCCGGGCGGAAGGGGCTGTCAGCCAGGAAAGCAGCCACGTCGAAGGCCTCGCCGGCGGCACGGAGAACGCAGCTCATGGCGGATGTCAGCGTGCCTCTAACGACTCCTCAGAACTCCACCGCCCCTCGCAGATAAAGGACGGCGCGACCCCCGATGGCCACTCGCTCGCCACGGGGCATGCAGTAGAGCTCCCCACCCCGGGCCGAAGCCTGGTAGGCGAGCAGCCGCTCCTTGTTCAGGCGCAGAGCCCAATACGGCACCAGCGTGCAGTGCGCTGAGCCCGTCACCGGATCCTCGGGCACACCGGCGTTTGGCGCAAAGAAGCGGGACACGAAATCGTACTGGTTCTTCCCGGGGGCGGTGACGATCACACCCAGCTTGTCGAGTCCGGCCAGCTTGTCCATCTTCGGCTTGAGGCGGCGGACCTCGTCCTCACTGTCGTAGACCGCCAGGTAGTCCCGGGAGACCCACACCTCTTTCGGCTTGCGGCCGAGTCCCTTGAGCAGGGCGGCCGGAGGCTCCGGGCACCTCTGGGGCGGGCGCGCCGGGAAGTCCAGGACCAGAAGCTCGCCGGCCCGGGTCACCTTGAGGCGCCCGCTCTTGGAGACGAAGGTCACCGACTTGCGCTCGGTCTGCATGAAGTTAAAGACCACAAAAGCGGCGGCCAGGGTGGCGTGGCCGCACAGGTCGACCTCCTGGGTGGGGGTGAACCAGCGGATCTTGTAGGCCCCCTCGCGGCCGGAGAAGAAGGCGGTTTCCGAGAGGTTGTTCTCGGCGGCGATCGCCTGCAGCGTGGCCTCGTTAGGCCAGTCCTTGAGCGGGCACACCGCCGCCGGGTTGCCGCGAAAGAGCTGACCGGTGAAGGCGTCGACGTGGTAGAGCGGGATCTTCATGGCGCCCCAATTCTGCCTCAGCTCGGGGGGCAAGCGTAGGCCCGGCCGGCTCGGGCTATCATGCGCGGATGAGCGAAGGATCGGCCGCGCCGCCGGGCAAGCGATTCGAGGAGCTGGTGAGCCTGATCGCGCGCCTGCGCGCCCCGGGCGGCTGCCCCTGGGACCGGGAGCAGACCCACGAGAGCTTGAAGGCGATGGCCATCGAGGAGGCTTACGAGGTGGTGGGCGCCATCGACGACGGCGACCACCAGGAGCTGGCCTCGGAGCTGGGCGACCTGCTGCTGCAAGTGGTCTTCCATGCCCAGATCGCCGGCGAAAGCGGCCGCTTCGGCATCGCGGATGTGCTGGAGCGAGTGACCTCGAAGATGATCGATCGTCATCCGCACGTGTTTGGCGACCAGACCGCCGAGAACCCGGATCAGGTCCTGCGCAACTGGGAGGCGCTCAAGGAGGCGGAGCGCGCCCGCAAGGGCGCGCCGTCGGACGCCTCCCTGCTGGACAGCGTGCCGCTGCGCCTGCCCGCGGTGATGGAGGCGTTCCAGATGACCACCAAGGCAGCCCGGGTGGGCTTCGACTGGCCTAGCCCAGAGGCCGTCCTCGACAAGCTCGACCAGGAGGTCCTGGAGCTGAAGGCCGAGGTCGCCAAGGACACCGGCAATCACCAGGCGGTGGCCGGCGAGATGGGCGACATCCTGTTCGCTGCGGTCAATGTGGCCCGCCTGCTGGGCGTCGATCCCGAGTCGGCCTTGAAGGCCGCCAACCGCAAGTTCCGGAACCGTTTCCGTTATGTGGAGGATCGGCTCCGGGAGCAGGGCAGGAAGCCCAAGGACGCCGACCTGGCGGAAATGGACGGGCTCTGGGATCGAGCCAAGGCCCAGGAACGCCGGGCGTGAGTCCCTGGATCCGCACTCCTGAGGAGCTTCAGGCCTTCGTCTTGTCGCTGCGGGGCTGCCGGGTCCTGGCCCTGGACAGCGAATCGGACAGCCTCCACCACCACCGGGAAAAGGTCTGCCTGATCCAGATCACCAGCGATCGCGACCAGGCCCGCCTGATCGATCCGCTGGCCCTCAGGGACCTCTCGTCCCTGGCGCCACTGCTGGCCGACCCCGACGTCCTGAAGGTCCTTCACGGGGCCGACTACGACGTCACTACGTTGAAGCGCGATTTCGGCTTCCGTTTTGCGAACTTGTTCGACACCATGATCGCGGCCCGCTTCTTGGGCTTGCCCGAGATCGGGCTTCAGGCCATGGCCCGCACCGAGCTGGAGGTTTCGCTCTCCAAGACCAACCAGCGCGACGACTGGTCGCGCCGGCCCCTTTCCCCCGCACAGGAGGCCTACGCACTGGCCGACGTCCACCACCTCTTGGCCCTGCAAGCGCGCTTGGCGGACAAGCTCACCACCCTGGGCCGGCTGTCCTGGGTCCAGGAGGAGTGCCAGGCGGTAGCCGACCTGCCGCCCGCCCGCCGCGAGGCCGACCCCGACGCCTACCTGAGGGTGAAGGGCGCCAGTCGCTTGCGCCCCCGCAATCTGGCGGTCCTGCGTGAGCTGTGTGGCTGGCGCGAGGGTCGGGCCGCCGCGTCCGACGTTCCCGCCTTCAAGATCCTGAGCAGCGAGACCCTGCTGGCGCTGGCCGACAATCCGCCTCACGACCTGGAGGATCTGCGCCGGGTCCGCGGCATTCTGCCTCGTCTCCAGGCCCAGGCCTCGGCGGTGCTAACGGCCGTGCAGCGAGCGCTGGCCCTCCCCGAGACGGATCTGCCCGTGATTCGTAAGGCGCCGCGGCCGGCAGTTCCGGAGCCGGTGAGGCGACGCATCGACGCCTTGCGCGCCTGGCGCACCGCGGAGGCCACCCGGCTGGCGGTGGACGTGTCGGTGGTACTTCCCCAGCGGCTGCTGGAGCGGGTGGCCGAGGCCGGTCCCCGGGAGGCGGCGGACCTGGAGCGGGTCGAGGGTCTGAGGCGCTGGCGCATCGCGGCCTTCGGTCCCGCCATGGTGGCGGCGAGTGGCGCCGGCGAGGGACGGTAGCTCCAGGAGCTGCTGGGCAACTGATCGGCGAGGGCAGAGCGGACCCCCCGCGCGCGGCTCTCGGCTTGAGCCTGGCGGGGCGGCAAAGCACCCCGCCAGGTTGCGCCTAGTCTGTCTAGCGGTGGCCGTGGCTCTTGGGGACGGTGACAGTGGTCGTCCCGAGGGAGCTGTTCCCCGCGTCGTCGGTACAGCGAACGCTGATCGTGTACACGCGGCCGTTCCCCCGGCCGGAACGCTCCGCCCGCAGGTGGACGACCAAGGGACCGTCGATGGCCCAGTCGGGGGACGTGTCGCCGTCACCCAGGCCCTCGACAGGCTCGTTGCTCGCCACAGCCGTGATGTTGCAGGTTGCCGATTCGTCAACTTCGTCGGCAACCGACGCGGCGATGGTTACGGGGCGCATCCCGTGGTTGGGCGGCCAGAGCGCGACCGGACTTGGCAGAAGCGCCGAGATCACTGGCGGGGTTGTGTCGAGGACGGTCACTGAGAACTGGCCCGTGGTCGAGTTGCCGGCTTGGTCCACCGCCAGACAGACCACCGGAGTGAGACCCAGGGCAAAGGCAGCTCCGGCGGGCGGTGTGCACGTCGCACTCGCCGCGCCACACGAGTCGACGGCTGTGACCGAATAGTCGACCACGGCACCTGCGCCGCTCGTCGCCTCGACCGCAAGGCTCGTTGGCAACTCGAGGGTCGGAGGCGTGGTGTCGCGGACGGTCGCCAAGAGCTCGTCGCCGTCGCTCAGGCCAACGTCGTTCACCACCGTAAGGCCGACCGAGTGCATTCCGGTGGCGAGGTTGACGACGGGGTTCGGTCCGGTCACCGTGCCAAAGGGACCGACCCAAGTGCAGGCGAGCTCGCCACCCATCGGATCCGAAGACGCGGCGCAGTCAAGCGGCACCGGCGTCAACGGCGCCGTACACTCGACGGTCACGTCGTCTCCGGCGCTGGCGACCGGGGGCAAGAGGACGAAGCGCTCGCCGGCGAGCGCCGCAGAGACGCCGGAGCTGCCCGGAACCCAGTAGATCTCCGTGCAGGCCGCCGCCTGAACGTCGCAGACCGAGAGGGCCGTGAATCCGGGGCGGGTCGTCGAGGGGGCCGACGTCACGAGGTAGCGCCCCGCATGGAGACCGTGCATGCCCGGTGCGGGATCCCCTTCTTGGCTGACCAGCGTCGTCTCGACGCCAGTCGTCAGGTCGTGCTCGACAATGCGGTAGCTGGTCCAGTTCCGCCGGAGCACATAGTACACGCGAGTGCCGTTGGGCGAGATCCTCGGACTGTACGCCACGTCCGACCAGCTCGATGAGCCGCCGCCAGGGAAGGCGATGGGCGTCAGGTCGCACACATGGTGCGTCGGGTCGGACTCGCAGATGTTGCCCACGAACACGCCCATGCCGCCGGCGCCTCCGTAGTGCACCTGCACCACGGCCTTCGAGAAAGCCTCATCCCAATCGATGATCGTGTAGGCGTTGACGCCGTAGGCGGCGCTGACGGTGTCGTTGTCTTGCCAGAGACTCGACCCTCCGGTGCCCAGATCGTAGCGGTGCAGCTTTCCGTCGATCCTGCGGAACAGGAACTCCGACGTGCTTGCGGGGAGCCAGCGGGCGGGGTAGAGCCAGTCCTCCTGGAAGAGGAAGGACGCCGCCTGGGTCTCGAAGTCGTAGTGCCAGATCTGGAAGGCGCCGGTGGTGTAGAGGAGAAACCGCCCGTCGTCGCTCCGCCAGGGGAAGCCGCCTGAGCCCTGGAGAGGGATGGGGAGGGTCCCCAGAACCCTTCCCGTGCTGTCAATGACCGTCGGTTGGGCTGCGGCGCTCTCGAAGACCAGAACCTGGAATGGCTGCGCGGCAGCTCCGGCTGAGGCTCCCATCTGAGCCCAGAACAACACGCCAGCGAGTCCGGCAAGCCGGGGCTTGAGCATGAAACACCTCCTGGTGAGGGAACGTCCCATCGGTTCGATTCGCCCGACGGGCGTCTCACCTTCACACCGAATATGGGCTGCCTGGGCCGGGCCAGCGACCGCCATCATGCGTCACCGACGCAGTGGCGTTTGATGGCGCCCCCCCCCCTGGACTCGTGAGGCGCCAAGGCGCGGGCCTCGAGGTCCTGCGTCAGCCCTCGAAGCCGTCTGCGGAGGAAGGAATCGTAGGGGTGGGCAGTCGGCCGGCCATCGAGGTAGCTGAGGTTGCCGGTGGGTCCGGGGGCCGACCCGTCAGGTAGGCCGTCCACGAAGACGCGGAGCTGGCCGCTGGTGAGGCTGCGGGTGACGGCCACGTGACAGGCGCCGTCGGCCAGGTTGCCGGCCCCGCACACCGTGTTCCCGCCGCCGGCTCCGGCCACTCCAAAGGTGACGCCTCGGTCCATCAGCGAGACGCCGAAATCACCGCAGCCGAGGGCCCCAAAGATGTCGCGGTCGAGGATGATGCTGCCGTTGATCCAGTCGTCCTCTCCGCCGCTGCACGGGGTGGTCGTGTTGTCGCCCGGGTTCGCCTTCATCCAGAACTCGAGGGTCAAGTCGCCGGCGCCCACGTCCACCGGCCGAGCTGGGGCGTCGAGACGGATGACCACCCGATCCAGCGTGGGCGCAGCCACCCCATTCCCATGGAACCGCTGAGAATGAGTGGCCTGGGCCTGGGCTGGCCCGAAGGTCGCCAGGACGGCAAGAGGCAGAGCGGCGAGGCGCTTGTTCATCGCTCGGATCCTCGCAGTCCACACCCCGCGGGCGGCGCGGGCCGGGCATCGAGTCGCCGCTCGCGCTGATCGAGGAAGAGGGCGCGCGGCCAGCAGGCGGTATGATGGCCTTGTACGCGTGCTGCCATGGTCCACCAGGTCCTCAGCCGGCCGGTCGCCTGTCTCGCCCTGCTGCTGATGGCGGCTTCGGTTAGGGGACTGGACGTCACCAAGGCGCCCAACCAGTTCGTCCGCGACGTTTGGCAGGTCACCTCCGGACTGCCCCAGAACACCATCCAGACTCTGGCCCAGGGCGGCGACGGCTACCTGTGGATCGGCACCGAAGAGGGACTGGCCCGCTTCGATGGGGTGCGGATCCGCGCCTTTGACCGCGCCACTCACCCGGGGATGCCATCGCAGAACATCTGGACCCTGCTCCCCGCCCGTGACGGCCGTGTCCTGGCCGGTACCTATGGCGGTGGGCTTCTGGTGTTCGACGGCCATGGCTTCAAGGCCATGGGGGAGAAGCAAGGCCTGCCCGGCAGCTCGGTCACCGATCTCGCCGAAGCACGCGACGGCACCGTCTTCGTGGGCACCGATCGCGGCCTGGCTCGACTGCGTGGCGGTCGCCTCGAGCCGTTCGGGGGCCCGGACCTCGGTACCATCAAACGCTTGCTGGTGGGTCGGCAGGGCGAGCTATGGGTCGGCACCGACGCCGGCCTGGTTCGGATCGCGGGCGGCCGGTCTCGAACCTACTCGACCCGAGACGGCTTGCCCGCCAACGGCATCACCGCGCTATGTCAGGATGCGTCGGGCCGGCTCTGGGTCGGTACCCCCCGAGGCTTGGTCCAGCTCCAGGGCGAGCGCTTCCACACGCCTAGCGGTAGCGAGGGCCCGGGTGCGGAGTTCGTCTCCGCCCTGGCCACAGACCGAGACGGATCGCTCTGGATCGGCACCGATCGGGGTTTGGGCCGGCTGTGGCAGGGGCGCTTCGAGCCCCTGACCGACAGCGAGGGGGCCACGGTCAGGCTGGTGACCTCGCTCTTGGAGGACCGAGAGGGCGACTTGTGGGTGGGGACACGGGGGCGGGGGCTGGTTCGGCTCAAGCAGGGGGACTTCACCACCTACGGCACCGGCCAGGGCTTGCCGGCTGAGATCGTCGACGCCCTCCACGGGGCGGAGGATGGCGGTCTCTGGCTCGGCGGGTACGGAGGTCACCTCTCCCATCTGTCCCCGGCAGGCAAGGTCACGGTGCTGCCCGTGCATGACGCGCTTGGCGCCACCGGCGTCCGCGCTCTACTCCGGACTCGCGACGGCACGCTGTGGGCCGGGTCGTGGCTGGGGTTGCTCCGCCTCCGAGGTGGGCGCTTCGAGGAGGTGGGCGCCGATGGGCTCACCAACGTGAGGGCGCTTCTCGAAGACGCGACCGGGGCCCTGTGGATCGGCACCGACAGCGGCGGCCTTTTCCGCCGCCAGGGTCAGGCGACCAGACACTGGACCACGCAGAACGGTCTGCCCAGCAATCAGATCCGCGCCCTTCACCAGGACCGGCAGGGCCGCCTCTGGATCGGGACCTACGGCGGTCTGTGCCTCTTCGAGAGCGACCGCTGCACCACCTACGCCACCGGCCAGGGTCTTCCCGGCAACCTGGTGCGCGCGCTCTACGAGGACGTCGAGGGCGCCCTGTGGGTCGGCACCTACGGGAATGGGCTGGCGCGCATCAAGGATGGAAGAGTCGCCGCCTGGACCAGCGCCACCGGCCTGCCCTCCGACATCGCCTATGGCATCGTCGAAGACGATCGCGGGAACCTCTGGGTGAGCTGCAATCGCGGGGTCTATCGCGTGAGCAAGCGAGACCTGGAGGATTTCGCAGCCGGGCGGATCTCCAGGGTGTCCGCGGTGAGTTATGTGGAGGCCGACGGATTGGCCAGCCGGGAGTGCAACGGCGGCAACCCCTCCGCCTGGAAGACGTCGGACGGACGCCTCTGGTTCGTCACCATCCGCGGTGCCGTGGTGGTGGACCCGGCTCGGCTGCGCAGTGATCGGCCGGTCCCGCCGGCGCTGCTCGAGCAACTGCGGGTCGACGGGCAGGAGGTCGCCCTCGGCGCGGCCATCGTTCTGCCGCCGGGCAAGCGGGCCCTGGAGTTCCACTACACCGGGCTGAGCCTTGCCGACGGGGGCCGGCTGCGCTTCCGCTACCGGCTGGACGGCTTCGATCCCGAGTGGGTCGAGGCGGCCGACCGGCGGATCGCCTACTACACCGGTTTGCCTTCGGGCCGATACCGCTTCGAGGTAGCAACCTCCTTCGAAGGCGAGCCCTGGAGCGCCAAGACCGCCACCCTGGCCCTGACGCTTGAGCCCCGGCTCTTCGAGACCCGCCTCTTCTATGTGCTGGCCGGCTTGGGCGCCGTCCTGCTGGGCGTGTTCATGCAGCAGAACCGCGTCAGGCGCTCACGCGGCAGGGAGCGAGAACTCAGAAAGGAGGTCGAGGCCGCTCTCGCCCGCATCAAGGTGCTGTCGGGACTGCTGCCCATCTGCGCCTGGTGCAAGAAGATCCGCGACGACCATGGCCGGTGGAATCCGCTCGAGTCCTTCATCCACGATCGCTCCGAAGCCGACTTCACCCATGGGATCTGTCCGGAGTGCCGGGGTCGGATGTCGGAGCGGCAGTGAACCTGGGCGCCACCTGCGGCGCGATCATGGCGGACAGGCGCAGCTCACTCCCGATCGGGCGTCTGGGCCGCCTGCCACAGCTCGTCGCATTTGGCGCGCACCGAAGGATCGAGGGCGCTGGCCGTCTCACGGGAAAGCGACAGGGCTCGGATCAACTCCAGCAGGTCCGCGAGATCCTTCAGACGGCAGGCGCGACTCGCGCCGAACGATTCGAGGCTTGCAGTGCCTCCAGAAACCCGTTGGTGAGCGACTCTACCCGGTCCCAGCTGTACTCGCGGCGAACGTAGGCCTGCCCCGAGGCACCCAGGCGCCTGCGGAGATCAGAGCTCCCGAGGAGCAGGCGCAGCGCCTCCGCGAACTCCGAGTACCCCTGGTAGTAGAGGCCGCCGTCGCTTCTGATGCACTGCCCTTGCAGGACCTTGCATGCCGCGTTCACCAGCACCGGACGGCCCAGGGCCCAGGCCTCTAAGACGATGACCGACAGGCTCTCGAAGGCCGAGGGCATGATCAGCGTCTCGCATCGCGCCAGCAGGGCGAACTTCTCCGCCTCGCTGAGGTACCCCAGGTGTCGGATCTTCGGATGGCGCGGAATCTCGAGGACTGGCTTTCCCACCAGCAGCAGGGGCGGGATCTCCGGCCATTCGTCAGCCAAACGACGATAGAAGGCGAAGAGGCGGTCGGCGCCCTTGTTGCGGTCGATGCGACCCACGTAGAGCAGATACCGCTCGGGGAGGTCGAAACGGGCGGCCGCCTCGACCTTCTCCCAGCCGTCCGGCAGGTTGACGCCGCTGCCGACCACCACGTCGGGCAGCGTGCCGTTTCCGCTCACGCTCTGCACCAGCGAGCGCTCCTCGATCGTCAGGTAGATGAGGCCCCGGGGGGCGCGGAAGAGGCCCGCGAAGATGGGAAGCCGGATGGCCGGATCCTCCTCGGCGGTGGGGACCAGCACCGCGCGATCGGCGACTCGGGGCAGGCCGAAGAAGCTCTGGTAGTAGCGGTAGGAGTAGAAGATGAAGAAGTCCACCTGCCGCCGGGAGCGGAGCGAGTTGACGAGATCGGGGCTTCGGGGTCCGTTCTCCTTCACCCAATCCTCTTCGTCCCGAAGGCGGTGGTCGTCGTGAAAGACCAGATCCTGGATGAGAGAGAAGCGTCGCTCGGAGCGAGGCCTGGAGACCGGGTACCGGGTTACCGGAATGCCATCCACCACGGTGCTCCCGGCCGGGTAGTGGTTCTTCCATTCGATGTAGTCCAGGGCGCAGGTGGTGGCCACCTCGACCTCATGGTGCCGCGCCAGGCGACTGGCCAGCCAGCGGCAGTGAAGCTCAGAGCCGCCGGCCACCTCCAGGCCGTAGCGCTGGATCACGAAGCAAAGCCGCACGATGCCTAACCTCCGGCGGCCATCGCCAGCAGGCGCTCGTACTTGTCCATGATCACGTCCCAGGCGTAGTTCGCTTCGAAGTAGGCGCGGCCGGATCGGCCCATGGTGTCGGCCTCCAGCCGGTGGTCGAGCAGCCAGCACAGGGTCTCCGCGAACTCCTCATGGCTGTTGTAGTAGAGCCCGCCCGAAGCGCGGATCACCTGGCCCCTGAGCACCGGACAGCGGCCGTTGACCAGCGCCGGCCGGCTCATCTTCCAGGCTTCGAGCAGCACCATCGATAGGCTCTCGAAGGGGCTGGGATGCACCAGCAGCCGGGCGGCTCCCATGGCCGAGAGCTTCTCGGTGTCCGACAAGACGCCCAAGTGGATGATGTTGGGGTGGTGTGGAATCGGGAGAACCGGCTTGCCCACCAGCACCAAGTCCAGGTGGCGATCCTCTTCCTGCATGAAGCGCAGGAAGTCGTCGAAGAGACGAGAGCAGCCCTTCTCGTGTTCGATGCGGCCCACGTAGAGGATGAAGTCGCCCAACAGGTCGAGGCGCCTCCTGATGTCGGCAACCTCCACCACCGGCTCGTCCTCGATTCCCACCCCCACCACCTCGCCCGGCAGATCCGAGGCCCCCGACGCGCGCAGCAGCAGCTCGCGCTCTTCGACCGAGTTGAAGGCGTAGGCGGCGGGCTTCAGGAAGAAGGGCTTGAACAGCTCAAGCCTAACGGTGCCGTCCTCCTCGGCGGTGGGCACCAGGATGCTCTTCTGGGGGGCCAGCTGGAGGCCATGGAAGGTGGTCCAGTAGCGGTAGGAGAAGAAGATGAGGGCCTGGTAGTCGCGCTGGTGGTCCCGCAGGTGCTTGAGCAGGCCGGGGGTGACCGGGCCGTGCTCCTCCATCCAGCGCCGCTCCTCTGCCTCGCTGTGCTCGGAGAGGTGGACCTTGGACGAGAGCTGGTCGAAGCCCTCGGCCGTGCGCAGCCGGGCTGTGGGGAAGCGACGCACCGGGACACCGGCCAACTCGGTCACACCCTCCGGGTAGCGGTTTTCCCAGTTGAGGTAGTCGAGGGCACAAGTGGTGAGCACCTCCACCTGGTGCCTCTGTGCCAAACGCTGGGCGATCCAGCGAGCGTGCAGCTCGGCGCCGCCCACCACCTCCTCGCCGTAGCGCTGGACGACGATGCCGATCCTCATCGGGGTTCGCTTGGGGCTCTTTCCGCCGCTTCGACCCGGTGCCGCAGGGATTGGATCTCAAGCTCCAGGCGCGCCGTCTCCCGGATGTTGTCGTGGAGCAGATGGGCGAGGTAGAGGTTGAGCTGGGCCTGTCGGTTCAGCAGGTGATCGGTGTAGAGCCGAACGAAGGGCCGGACCAGCATCTTGGCCAGGATCAGAATCCTGGCCGGCAAGCCGCTGCGGGCGGTCAGGATACGGTAGTCGACGCTGATGTTCCAATCATGGCTCGGACCCAAGAGGCGCGCCAGCAGCTTCTCGTCGATCATGGCCCCTTCGGCGGAGCCACGCACTCGGCGAGCCGCCAGCTCCTCCACGTCCTCGTCGGTGTAGAGGCCGCGCTGGCGTTTCTGCTGAATGCTCTCGCGGATCTCTTTCATGATCCGCACCACGTCCACCGGCTCGAATGGCTCTTCCATGCTCGTCCTCGGAGCCTGGATTCTATGCGAGGTCGCGGGAGGCATGGACGCTCGCTCCCGGGCTAGAATGATCGGCGGGGGCGCGGAGGGACCATGCTGGAGCGGAGAGGCGTTGGGGCGGCGGCGTTGGCACTCCTGGCCCTGGCAGGCAGCCAGGCGAGCGGCGCGGACCTTCCGGACATCAAGCAGCAGGGCACGATTCGGATCCTGACCGTCAACGAGGGTCCGGAGCCGAGGTTCATCTCCATGCAGGCGGGACCGCAGCGGGGCTTCGACCGCGAGATCCTCGAGGGCTTCGCCCGGGCCCACTCCCTGCGCATCGACTTCGTCTTCCTGCCGAGTTGGGAAGGCCTGATCCCCCGCCTGTTGGCGGGCGACGGGGACATGATCGCCGGCCGCGTGACCTCAACCACGGAAAGACGCAAGGTGATCGACTTCACGAACGAGGTGTTCCCCACCCGGATCGTGATCGTGACCCGTAAGCCACAGCCTCCCGTCGGTACTCGCGAGGAACTCCTGGCCCAGCGGATCGCCACCATCAAGGGCACCGCCATGATCGAGGCGCTGACCGCAGCCGGGGTCCCGGCCGCCAAGATCGACGACTCCTTCCGCCCCGGAGAGCTGCCCGGCGCCCTGCGCGCGCGGCAAGGGCTGGTGGTGGCCTGGGCCGTGGAGGCCGCCATGGTCGCCCAACTCAAGGACCCCGATCTGGAGCTGGGGCTCTTCCTCTCGCCTCCGGAGAGCCTCGCCTACGGCGTGAGGCGCGGTAGTCCCCGATTGCTGGCCGCGCTCAACGACCACCTGGGGACGCTCCGCAGAAGCGGCACCTGGAATCGTTTGGTGGTCCAGTACTTCGGACAGAAGGCTCCCGAGATCCTGGCCAAGGCACGAGAGGGCAAGTAGCCCTTCGAAAGCGGCGCTTTCTCGCGTCCTACGCCGGCCCGCCCACGCTCGTCCCTGCTGCTCGTCCGGTCAGACGATTGGCGGACCTCCCCAGGTGAGTCGGCTCTTCCAGTATCCGGGTCGCCGCTTCGCGTGAGCGACGGCATAGACGATCACTCTGCTGTCCACAGCGCGGTAGATGATGCCGTACGGGAATCCATGCAGGACGTACCGGCGGGTACCGTGCAGGTGGGTTGACCACCGGTCGGGAGACTCCAAGATGAGCTCGATGGCTCGCTCTACTTCGAAAAAGAGCCGCTCGGCGGCAGCGCGGCTGCGCTCCAGATACCAGGCCAGGCCCGCGTCTGCCTCCAGGAGGGCCTCGGGGTGGATCTCGAACTCACCTGCCGGCATCGAGCCGCTCACGGAGTCGGCGGCGAGCCTCTGACCACGGTATCGTCTTCACGGCCCCCGACTCTACATCCTGAATCCGTTGCTCGATCTCCTCAGCCCAGGCTTCTTCCACGCCCTGGTCCTCCTGCTCGTCTAGGCTCTCGAGCAGCGTGGCGGCCACATCAGCCCTTTCGGCCGGGGGCAGACTGAGCGCCTCTTCCAGGACCTTCTGTGCTTTGCCACTCATGGCAACGATCCTAGCACCAAGCGGCCCACGGGGCTTGCTGGTCCCGCTATCTGCCGCGGTCTCGCGTTCACCGCCTAGCCCAGCTCCACCCTCACCTCGGAGCCGTCGGGGCGCTTCTCGACCCGGAGGCGGGCGGGAAGGCGGTCGGTCAGCTCGGGGATGTGGGTGATGATGCCGACCAGGCGACCGCCTACCGGGAGGTGGAAGATGGCCTCGGCCACCGCTTCCATGGTCTCAGGGTCGAGGGTGCCGAATCCCTCGTCGATGAACAAGCTGTCGAGATGGACGGCTCCCGCCGCCCGCTGCACCTGCTGCGACAACTCGAGGGCCAGGGCCAGAGAGGCCAGGAAGGTCTCGCCGCCCGAGAGCGTCTCGGCGCTCCGCCGCTCGCGGGCGTTGTCGTGGTCGAGGACGTGAAACGCGTTGCCGGAAAACTCGAGGCTGTAGCGTCCGCTCAGGGTCAGCAGACGCTGGGAGGCTCCGCACACCAGCTCGGCGAAGGCCTCTTCGAGGAGATAGGCCTGAAAGCGGTCGCTGCCCAGGTCGTCGGCGAGCTGGCGGTAGACGGCGTGGCGGCTGCGCGCCTCGGCGAGCTCGCGGGCGAGCGCGGCCCCGCGCTCGGCGCGGCGGTTCAGCTCGGCCAGCTCGTGGTCGAGCGCGCTTTCTTCTCGGACGCCCTCGTCAAGACGCCGGCGCAACTCCAGGAGGCCGCGTTCGGCGGCGGCCAGCTCCCCGTCGCCGACCTCCGCACCGGCCAGCTCGGCCGCCAGCTCGGCCACTCGCAGCTCGACGGCGTGACGATCTCGACGGTGCTGTTCGACCAGGGCGGCCAGGCGCTCCTGCTCGGCCGGCGGCCGAGCGGCCGAGCGCGCCGCCTGGGCGGTCGCGAAGCCCGCTTCCCCGAGCGCAGCCGAAAGCGCCCCCCGGGCTGCGCCCAACGCGTCCGTCACGGTCGCCAGGACCCGCTGCGCCTCCCCCAGCTCGGCTTGGGCCGCCTGCAGGGCCAGGGCCGCCTGGCGTTGGGCCTCCTCGGCCTGGGTCCGCGCCTGCTCGAGGCTCGTGCGGCGGCTCGCCAGACGGTCGCGTTCGGCCGCCGGCTCGTCGGTTCCTGCCACCGAGGCGATGCGGTCGGCCAGCCCGCGCCATTCGACTTCGGCCTCCGCCACCCGCCCGGCAATGGCTGTCACCGCTTCACCTAGCGCGTTAAGCGCCTGCTCGCCGTTCTTGGTGCGCTGTCTCCACAGCTCGCTCTCCACCTCCAGGCGATCGTGCTGGCCCGCGGCCTGCTGGTGCGCCTCACGCTGCTCTCGGCAGCGGGTCAGCGCCACCTGGAGCCGCCGCTCCGGAGTCGGCCCCTCTGCGCCCTCCACATCTCCGGCGACCGCGGCCAGCGCCGCCTCCGCCACTTCCACGGCTCGGCGGACTGCGGCCTGCTCCCGGCACAGCCGCTCGACTCCTTCTCGGGCGTGGGCGGCGGCCTGCTCGGCGCGAACAGCCGCCTCCCCAGCGCCCGTCGCCGCCTCCCGCGCCTGGCGCTCCTCAGCCAGAGCCCCCTCCCGCCGAGCCACCATCTCGTCGAGCATGGGAACGGTGGCAGCGCCCGGCAGCCTCTCCACCCGCCGGTCGCACACCGGGCACGGCTCCCCCTTCCGCAGGGCCGCCCGCAGGTGAGCCGCCGCGTGCTCGTCTCGGGCGAGAGCCAGGGCCTCTTCGGCTTGCCCGAGCTGGCGTTCGGCGGTCTGCCAGCGGGCCTCCGTCGCCTGCTGCTCCGACCGCGCGCCCGCCTCCTCAGCCACCGTCTTCGCCAGCAGCGCCTCGGCCGTCGAGAGGCCGGTGGCGAGCCGTGCCCACTCGGCACGCCGCACATCCAGGCCGGCTCCCACCTCGCGCAACGCCTCCAGCCGCTCCTGTCGTTGGGCGTCCCAGCCGATCGCGGCCAGCACCGCCGCGTTCTCTTCGATCGAGGTCTCGACCGCTTTGGCCCTGGCGACCGCGGCCGCCTGCTCGGCTCTCGCCCCCACCAGCTCGGCCTCTCGCCGATCCTGCTCGGCCTGGCCTAGCTCGAGGCGCCGGCGTGCGTCGTCGCGGGGCTTGATGAGGCCCGAGACTTCGTCCAGAGCCCGCAGCCGGTTCGTCAGCACCGGGATTTCGGCGGCCAGACTGCCGGCCTCCAGGAGAGCCGCTCGAGCCCGGGCCTCCGCTTCGCTGGCCCGCTGTTGCTCCTGCCCCGCCACACGACACCGGGTGGCGGCGGCGGCTTGCGCCG